>NZ_BMFT01000001.1:3087044-3459989 GCF_014639155.1 Paenibacillus segetis | reverse complement strand
CGTACCCATCCCGAACACGACCGTTAAGCCCTCCAGCGCCGATGGTACTTGGACCGCAGGGTCCTGGGAGAGTAGGACGCCGCCAAGCAAACTTACGCAGGTTCTTAATCGAAACTGCGTGAATTATTCCCTGATAGCTCAGTTGGTAGAGCACTCGACTGTTAATCGAGTTGTCACAGGTTCGAGTCCTGTTCGGGGAGCCACTTTGGAGAGTTGTCCGAGTTTGGCCGAAGGAGCACGATTGGAAATCGTGTAGGCGTCACAAGCGTCTCGAGGGTTCGAATCCCTCACTCTCCGCCAGCAAACTTGGACTTAATTGAGGCCCGTTGGTCAAGCGGTTAAGACACCTCCCTTTCACGGAGGTAACAGGGGTTCGATTCCCCTACGGGTCACCATACATTCGGAGGCTTAGCTCAGCTGGGAGAGCATCTGCCTTACAAGCAGAGGGTCGGGGGTTCGAACCCCTCAGCCTCCACCATGAATACAAATGAATACTTTCTTAAATGACGCGGGGTGGAGCAGCCCGGTAGCTCGTCGGGCTCATAACCCGAAGGCCGCAGGTTCAAATCCTGCCCCCGCAATTGATTTACTTAGTGTGGAGCCGTGGTGTAGAGGCCTAACATGCCTGCCTGTCACGCAGGAGACCGCGGGTTCGAATCCCGTCGGCTCCGCCATTATTTACTTAATAGAGTAATCTTCTGTTTAAGAGCCATTAGCTCAGTTGGTAGAGCACCTGACTTTTAATCAGGGTGTCGAAGGTTCGAGTCCTTCATGGCTCACCACTTCACACATATTATTTTTGCGGACGTGGCTCAGCGGTAGAGCATCGCCTTGCCAAGGCGAGGGTCGCGGGTTCGATTCCCGTCGTCCGCTCCATATTTTGCGCCCTTAGCTCAGCTGGATAGAGCGTTTGACTACGAATCAAAAGGTCGGGAGTTCGAATCTCTCAGGGCGCGCCATTATATTTTTGTATTACGTGCCGGCGTGGCGGAATGGCAGACGCGCTCGACTCAAAATCGAGTGGGAAACCGTGGAGGTTCGAGTCCTCTCGCCGGTATACCTGAAATAGGCTTATAAAATTGCTTATCTGAGCAGTTTTATAAGCCTATTTTGTTGTATTTTCTTTTTAAATTGAGCTTTAGTTATGTTATACATATATTTTACTAATTCGCAAATGTACATAAAGTAATTGACCTCTGGAAGATGTGACCATATCATTAATGAAAGGCAATTTGCTGTTTGTGTTATTGAACAGTGAAAGGTGGCTTCAAATATAATGCAGACTATTCGGGCAGAGCTAGAAGACTATCTTCGGAAGAATAGGATTACGATTACCCAATTTGCAGAGTCATCAGGGGTGAATTCGGGCACGATCAGTAGTGTTATCAAAGGCAATCGACCTATCTCCATGTTGCAATTAGATCGAATTACTGAAGCGATGGGGCTTACGGAAGGCTTCTTCTATGATATTTATGTGAATGAATGTTTTGACCATTCTACGATTAATTGGCGGCGTATACGGCCACTCTTATATCGTTGCGCAGAGCTAGATAAGTTAGATTGTATTCTGCGAGTATTAGGTATGATGATGGATGATCTATCGTATGCTCCTGCATTATTTGATATAGCAGAAGCATTATTTAAGCAAGATAAACGTGAGGCTGCGGCATTGTTATATAAAAGTGTAGCTGACGGTGAAAAATACCAGCATTCGGAACGGCTCGCTCTCTGTCAGTATCGATTGTTTATTATTGCACTGGGCAAAGACCAAGATGCAAATTTACGAGCTGCAGTACAATTCGAAGGTTACATAGATCGACTTGATGAGATAGATCAGCTTGATGCACTCAAGGATTTAGCAAATACATATGGTTCTTTACACCGATGGGATAAAATGGAGAAATTCGCTGTGGAAATGGGCCAAAAAGCAACTATTCAGTATAAACAAAGATTTGAGCATATGAAAAAAATAAGATTACTCAAAGAACCCATGATGCCTTTATTTGCTTATATCGCATACTCGCATGTATTATGTTCGGCTGTTTACGATGAGCGTAAAGAATACGATATAGCATTATATCACGTTTCCTTTTATTCAGACTTTAGTTGGATCAAGGAGGAGTCACAGGAAGCGCAGCGAATGGTAAGTAAATTTAAAGAATGGGCAAAGGCTAATACCTATCTTTATAGACTTTTAAAGGGAGATGTTAAGGTATTACCCGAGTATGTTGCTTATATAAGTCAACGAAAAGATGAAATTCTCCCGGCTTTAGTTAAGATTCTTCAAGCAGCCAATACCTATCAAATTAATGTAGATGAAATCCTCTCACGTTTTGAAAAAGAAATTTTTACGTTTAGAGCTCAGCATGGGAACACAGGATCTTACAACTCACAGGTTACTGAAGATCGATATATTCATTTTATGGCAGAACTAGCTGACTACTATTTGAACAAGGGAGAATATGATAGAGGAATAAAGTGTATACTGGAAAGCTTGGAATTTTCAACTTTAATCAACAGTGATGAGTGTATTATTAAATGTGTTAGTCTGTTTGAGCGATTTCGAAATACCGCAACCCTGGAGGCACAACAAACGTATCTAGAAATAATGCGAAGACGAAAAGAGAAGAAAATTAAGAAAAATTAACTTGTTTATAATTATTTTTATGCTAGTAATAACAATTACCCGTAAGTATCGCTTGCTTAGTATTATTCTAAAAGAAGAGATATTTTTTCATAGTACATAAAGTAATTGATCTCTGGGATATTTGACCATATTATTATTGAAAAGGAAATTTACTGTTTGAAAAAAGAACAGTGGAAGGTGGCTTAGAAATGATGCAGACGACCATTCGCGCAGAGTTGGAAGACTATCTAAGGAGGAATGGCTCAACGATTAACCAGTTTGCAGATACATCAGGGGTGAATTCAGGAACGATTAGTAGTATTATCAGCGGAAATCGACCTATTTCAATGCTTCAACTAGACCGAATCACAGAAGCCATGGGTCTTGCGGAGGGGAGCTTTTTCGATCTATACGTAGAAGAGTGTTTCAATCAAAATACACTAAATTGGCGTCGTCTTAGACCGTTAATATATCGCTGTGCTGAGTTGGACAAGTTAGATTGCATTAAGCGTGTGTTAGATATGTTGATGGAAAACCTATCTTACTCACCGGTATTATTTGATACGGCAGAAGAACTTTTTAAGTTAGGGAAACGTGCGGCAGCAGGACTACTTTATGAGAGCGTGGCTGAAGGGGAAAAATATCAGCACTCGGAGAGGCTGGCACTATGTCAATATCGTTTGTTTAATATTGCTCTATGTGATGATCAGGATGCAAATTTACGAGCAGCCGTGCAGTTTGAAGGCTATGTTGGCCGTCTTGATGAAGTAGATCAACTTGATGCGCTGAAAGATTTGGCAAATATCTATTATGCTTTACGTCGATGGGATAAGGTTGAAATATTGGCAAAAGAAATGGAAAGTAAAGCTAAGATTCAATACAAAATCAGATATGAACAACCAAAAAGAAAAGAATCGTTGAAAGAGCCCTCTATACCTGTTTTCGCTTATATTTCTTACTCTCATGTGTTATGTTCTGCAGCTTATGGTGAGCGTAAAGAATATGATAAGGCTCTACAATATGTTTCCTTATATTCAGAATTTAGTTGGGTGAAGGAGGAGTCACAAGAAGCGATGCAACTTAAGTCTAGATTTAAAGGTTGGGCGGAAGCTAATACCTATCTATATAGGCTTATGAAGGGAGACGTTAAGGTATTACCCGAGTATGTTTCATATATAAGTCAACGAAAAGATGAAATTCTACCGGCACTATTTAAAATACTTCAGGCAGCTAATTATTATCAATTTAATGTTGACGATATTCTAACACGCTTTGAACAAGAAATTATTGAATATAGGGATGAACAAGGGAAAGTAGGAACCTATAATTCACAACTTATTGAAGATCGATATACCCATTTTACGGCAGAATTATCATATTATTACTTGAATAAGGGCGAATATGACGTTGGAATAAAATATATATTGGGAAGTTTGGAATCTTCTGCTACAATAAATAGTGAAGCTTGTATTATTAGATGTGTTGGTCTGTTTGAACAATTCAGACATAGTGCATCCTTAGAGCAACAACGAAAATATCAAATTTTAATAAGTGAGGTGCAGAAGAGAAATGAGAAGAAAAATGGCTACATTGTTGGTTACGTTTAGTGTTTTACTTATCGTTAGTTTACCAGTAGTTGTCCAAGCTCTAAATCATGGTGGAGGCGCACTGTAAAAACTAGCAGTACTTGCATTAGCTAGGGCGTGTCTGCGGAGTACTTCCGGAACGTCCTTTTTTTGTGAACAATTATATGCATTAACTCTAAGAAAGAGAGTTACTCTTACTATAAGATTGTTATTTTCCTCTGAAGCATCCTTTTGTAGAGAATCTATTGATTCCTGAAATAGTAAGTATCAAATTTATCTTTGGAATAGTAGAAGATCGGAGGAAGTATAAAAATATGAATCAGACCACGATTCGAGCAGAGTTGAAGGACTATCTTAAGAGAAAATGTATAACAATTAACCAATTTGCAGAAGCATCAGGAGTTAATTCAGGAACACTTAGTAGTATTATCAATGCTAGTCGAGTAATTTCTATGTTGCAATTAGATCGTATTACAGAAAGCATGGGGCTTCTAGAAGGTAGCTTCTATGACCTATACATCGACGATTGCGTTAATCATTCGACAATCAACTGGAGACGTTTACAACCATTATTATTTCGATGTGCCGATTTGGGCAGACTTGATTGTATTGAACGTGTATTATGTTTAGTGGATAGTCAATCTTATGTTTCGGCGTTATTTGATACTGCTGAAAAAATGTTTAAGGAAGGTAATAACGAGGCGGCTCGGCTGCTTTATGAGAATGTGGCTGCAAACGAAAAGTATCAGCATTCGGAGCGACTGGCCCTATGTCAGTATCGTTTATTTAAAATTACATTATGTGATGATCATGAATTGAACATACGAGCCGCAGTGCAGTTTGAAGGCTTTGTTGATAAACTTGATGAAATGGATCAACTTGATGCTCTGAAAGATCTAGCGAATACATACCTTTTACTGAATCAAAGCGATAAGATGGAAAAATTGGCTAAAGATATGGGTCGTATAGCAACAATTCAGTATAAATATAGATACGAGCAACCTAGAAAAGTGCAAATTCATAAAGAACCATCCATGCCACTATTTGCATATATCTTATATGCGCATGTACTATGTTCAAGTGCTTGTGCTAATCGAGGGGAATATGATCAAGGATTATATTACATATCTCTATACTCAGATTTGAGCTGGGTACAGGAAGATACAGAAGAAGCTCATCGACGAATGAATGAATGTAAAATGTGGGCAAAAGCCAATTCCTATCTCTTTAGACTTATGAAGGGAGAAATCGAAGTTATCCCAGAATACGTGAATTATATTGAAAGTTATGAGAATGAAATGCTCCTGGCTTTATTTATGATCCTTCAAGTTGCTAATCGGTATCATTCTAATATAGATGAGATACTCTTACGTTTTAAACAGATAATTTCTGAATATATAGATCAAAAAGGAAAAGTAACAACAAATCAACATCAGCGGGTTGTAGAAGATCGGTTTGCTTATTTTATGGCAGAACTCTCTACTTATTATATGAGTAATGAGAGATATGAAATTGGTATAGAATATATGTTAAAAGGATTAGATTCCTCTTTAAAAATAAATAGCCGGACTTGCGTTATCAGATTTGTTTGTTTGTTTGAGCAATATCGATTTGCTGTATCTCCTGAAGTCCAAAAAAAATATAAAAGTCTATTTTGTGAGGAGCAAAGAGAATATAAAGTATGAAAATTATAGAGCGTTCTCGGATATTCCGAAACATTCTTTTATTGATCTTTAATATTAATATAATACTCGTTATTCTTTGTCCACTGCATTCTGGAGTAAAACCTATATTTTGACATTCTCCTCTAATATATTACATGAGGAGGTATGTTAATGAGAGAAGTGGAAGTTATTCAGAGGAGAATAGAGTGCGAAAGAATAGAACTGTATAAAATGCAAAGAAAACATGGGGGATTGCAGCATCCTAAGGTACTTAAGCAGTCCATGAGGGTAGATGAATTAATTAATATGTATAACAGAGCGATTTATAGTTGTTGTAAATAGTAATTTAAGTATTCGATCGACGAGCCAAAGCTCTTAATTAAAATTTAGAAATTATCACAAAAACGTATATTTGATTTTTGTCATGCCGGTTGATGTGAAATATGTCACAAGTAATTCTGTTTATATTAAAACGAAAATGAAAAAAAAGCATTTTGACTGAGAAAGTCAAGTCTCTGAAAAATGAGAATGCTGCATATATGAGAAACTGATGGGTTTGGGGTAATTAGCTTGAAAAGGGAAAGGAACAGGATAGGGACAAGCAACCTGTTCCCCTGTCCCTATTTTTTTTCTTGTAATAAGATGATAGTCGTGATATTATCTTTGTGTTGGGTCATTTTTTGTATTTTGTAATAACGGGACGTAGCTCAGCTTGGTAGAGCACCTGGTTTGGGACCAGGGGGTCGCATGTTCAAATCGTGTCGTCCCGATATGGTTATCGAAAGAAAGGCACCGCTAAGGAATAATCTTAGTGGTGCCTTTTTTGCATTATCTAACGAGCTAAGATGCCAGTGGACACATGAATGTAAAAGTTCTACAATAATCCGCTTCCTAATTGAGAATATTGTATATTTCAAGAACTCCAAGGTCACAATATACAATAAAAGTCCGATAGAAGGGGATTATCGTGAGAATCTTCCGTATTAAGAGACAACTCAGAAGAAGATGGAAAAAGTGGAGACGTGCTATTTGGACCATCAGTGCATGTGGTTTGGTCGCTTTAATGGCTTGGCTTGGTTTGCTGTTATCGCAGCAAATGGAGGATTTAATGGCTAAAGAACCGATTGCACAGGAAACCCTGGGCAAGCTTATGGAAGCTACAACTTCTTCAGAGCCTCCTCAAGAGTGGTTAGAAAGCCTGCTGAAAACAGATCAAGCTCGAATTGTACATCTGAACAAAATTTATACTTGTGGTGAAGAGAGTGAAGTTCTTGGCAAGATGAAGCCAAAGGAAATAGCCTTGATTATAAAGGAACATCCAGATTGGGAAGGACGTCTGGGAGCTGGTGGAGATGTATGGTTGGATGAAAGAATTAACGGATTGTCTGATACTTGTAGTAAAGATGGATACATGGGTATCGATGAGAATGGAAACTTAACTCTATTTGAGGGACCTCCTAAGAAAGAAAAGGTGCTTAAGACATTTTTTCAGCTTGATGTGGAAACGATGGAAAGTGTGCTTCCAGAAGATGTTCTTAGACAGCTTCAGGAGGGAATACGAATCCAAGACGTCGATGAATATAACAGTGTATTATCCACCTTTAGTGATTTCGCATTGGAGCAATCGGAAAAAGTGATGCAACAAAATTGATGATTTTGCGTATAAAACACAAGGGGCGTAGCTACTTACGCCTCTTTTTGTTTTTTACCAGCCAAGTCGACTTGTGTCTATTACGACTTGTTGTATCTAAACTTTTCCCTCTAATCGCTTCATCTTTGCTATAATAAATTGAATACATATGTTCGCTTAGTTGTGACATTGGGGAGAGATTAAATTTGCGAATATTAGGCATAGATCCCGGCATCGCTATTGTCGGTTTTGGATTTATTGATAAACAAGGTAGCAAGTGCACACCTGTGCAGTATGGTTGTATACAAACGAAAGCTCACACCCCTGAAGAAGAGAGATTGCTTCATGTCTATGAAGGAATGGTTCAGCTCATCGATAAATATCAACCGGATGCGGTGGCGCTAGAGAAACTTTTCTTTAATCGAAATGTAACTACAGCAATGCCAGTATCGCAGGCTAGAGGGGTGCTTGTACTGGCTGCGGTCCAAAAGGGGTTACCTATATCAGAATACACACCAATGCAGGTCAAACAGGCCGTGGTTGGCTATGGTAAGGCAGAGAAGAAGCAGGTGCAAGAAATGACCCGAATGTTTCTTAAGCTGCAGGCGGTTCCCAAGCCAGATGATGTAGCGGATGCACTTGCTGTTGCGATTTGTCATGCTCATTCTTATACGTTAAATTCTAAGATAAATGAGGTACTTCGATCATGATCGATTTTTTGCGAGGCCAGGTTGCCCAATTAGAAAATGAATATGTTGTATTGGATGTTCACGGTGTAGGATATCGAGTGTTTTGTCCCAATCCTTATTACTTTGCAGCTAAGAATGATGAGCCAGTTACGGTATATATTCATCATCATGTTCGTGAGGATGCTATCTTACTATTTGGATTTGCGACTAGAGAAGAGCAAAAATTATTTCGCAAGTTAATTGAAGTATCAGGTATTGGTCCACGCGTGGCGCTTGGTATTCTGAGCGGAGGTAGTCCGAGTGGTGTGGTAACAGCTATACATCAGGAGAATATTAACTTTTTGATTAAGCTGCCCGGTATCGGTAGGAAGACGGCACAACGGATGATACTAGATTTGAAAGATAAGTTGGATGGGATGGGAGAGGCAACTTTGTTTGACCCAATCCCAGATGAGATAGAGTTGATGCAAGAAGGTAATCTTGGATGGCCTGAAGCCAGAGAAGGGTTGAAGGCACTCGGTTATACGGATGCTGAATTGGATCGTGTATGGCAGCTTATGAAGGATAACGTAAGACCAGATGAGGCGGTTGACTCCGTCATGAAGAAAGCTCTTAAGCTTCTATATGCGGGTTAATGATAGGAAGAAAGAAAGGGGAGCGAGGAAGCTATGATGGAAGACGACCGTATTATTTCTACTAACTTGATGATGGAAGATCAGGCAGTTGAACTTAGCCTTCGTCCCCGCTATTTGGCGGAATACATCGGACAAAATCAGGTCAAGGAAAACTTACAAATATATATTGAAGCGGCTAAACTACGTAAGGAAGCACTCGATCATGTTTTACTTTATGGTCCTCCAGGACTGGGTAAGACTACACTAGCGAATATCATCGCTAATGAATTAGGTGTGAACTTACGGACGACCTCTGGGCCGGCAATTGAGCGACCTGGTGATTTAGCGGCGTTACTGACGAATTTGCAAGAGGGAGATGTCCTCTTTATTGATGAGATTCACCGTCTCAATCGATCGGTAGAGGAGGTTCTCTATCCGGCAATGGAAGATTATGCGTTGGATATAATGATTGGTAAAGGACCCAGCGCACGTTCCGTTCGTCTTGATTTACCACCCTTTACTTTGATTGGAGCAACAACTCGAGCAGGGCTCTTGTCAGCGCCGCTGCGAGATCGATTTGGGGTAGTTAGTCGTTTGGAATTGTACACGGTGGACGAGCTAAGTTATATCGTGAGCCGTGGTGCTGATATTTTTGGAATTGAAATTGTCGGTGATGCAGCAGATGAAGTTGCTCTTCGTTCTAGGGGGACTCCACGGATTGCAAACCGTTTGTTAAAACGAGTAAGGGATTATGCACAGGTCAGGGGGGATGGTCTTATAACCCCGGAAATCGCCAGTGAAGCGCTACAAATGCTGCAGATAGATCCAATGGGTCTAGACTTGATTGACCACAAAATGCTTAGGGCTATGATCACGAGTTTTCGTGGAGGTCCTGTAGGACTCGATACGATTGCAGCATCGATTGGGGAAGAGAGTCAGACAATCGAAGATGTGTACGAGCCTTATTTACTGCAAATCGGTTATTTACAACGTACCCCAAGGGGGCGGGTAGTGGCTCCGGCTGCTTATCATCATTTGGGAATACCGCTGCCAGAGGATCTACGTTAATTTTATACACATCATGAAGGAGGAGTCAGCAACGTGAAGCTAACAAATCAAAGATTCTCGATGTTTAAGTGGGGGAAGTTAAGTAAGGGAATAGTGGCAGGTCTTTTATTGGCTACGACACTGCAAATACCAGCATATGCTGACTCATCAACTGGAACGAATGTCCGCGTAGCTATGTTCTTGGATGTGGGTACAACCTATAAATCTACGGTACCGGCCGTTACGCTAAAGGGCGATTCTGCCTGGGGAACAGGTCCACAAAGAGGTGGTCTAACGGAAACCTGGCTTAATTTTGGTGCCGGAGAATCCGTCCGCTTTAGTGTCGACGGTTATAAAGTGAAGGCACTTCAAAGTTCTGATTGGAAAACGGTATCAGCTGCGGCCAAGGCACTCCAAGCTACTGCGGATCGACCAGTTATCTTTGCGTTGGATCAATCTGGAGGAACGGTATATCAAGTATTTACGGGACCTTATGCAAGTGCCTCTGAAGCGCAATCTGCAGCTAAACGAGTTGCAGGGTCTATATCGAGCCAATTAGGTGGTCAAAAGCCTGTGGCGCGGGGAAACTTTTATTATTCAGTAGGTAGTTTTGGAACCCAAGCTGATGCTGATTCGCTGCGTCAGTCGCTAGTATCTCAAGGTATCGATGCGGTTACTGTTCTTACAGGTGCACAGCAATATGCTGTCTGGGTAGGAGGCGTTACTAACGAGTCAGAATTATCAACGGTCAAGGGACAGCTTGATCAATCAGGTAATAACCTTCAATTATCTGCAGTGAACAATACGGATGTTGCATTAATTCTCCACCGGGATGTGACACTGAATCTGACAACTCCTTCCGCTGTTTCTCATTATGAACTGAGTGGTAGTGAAGCTAAGCTCATGGTGACAGGAAATGGAGATATGATTACTCAGGTCGTTGAACGTTCGGGACGTAAATATCGGGGGGATTTCGAAATTAGTTCTGTAAATGGACAGCTTGCTCTAGTAAATGAGCTTCCATTAGAGCAGTATTTGTACTCTGTGGTTGCGGCAGAGGTACCTAGTTCTTGGCCTAAGGAATCATTAAAGGCCCAAGCGGTTGCAGCGCGTAGTTATGCACTTTATAATGCAGCAAGTAACAAATTCAAAGTTGCGGGGCTTGTGGATACTACATTAAGTCAAGTATATACTGGTGTAGATAATGAAGTTGACAGTGTTGTACAAGCCGTAGACAGTACAGCTGGAGAGGTCATTAAGGCAAATGGCAAGATTGTAGAAGGGATATTCTCATCTAATAGCGGCGGTGTAACTGCAGATTCCACAGAAGTATGGAATAACGTTAATACTACCTATACAAGTGTAAGTAGCGAAGAAGATAAGGCGGCACAGGCATCATTAAAGTCATGGTATTATGTATTGTTACCTAATGGTACAGCTGGGTATGTCCGAGAAGACAATGTTGTTATGTCTGGAGGAAGTACTTCGGCGGGTTTATCTAAATTAACCGTAACATCCAGTGGTGTAAATGTTCGTCCATTGCCATTAATTCAATCTGGTGTTGATCCCGTTGCAAAAGTGAATCCAGGAGATCAACTCGTTGTTTTGGCTAAAGTCGACGAGTCCAATACCTATGCTTGGGTACGTGGACCTTTTAGTTCAGACCAATTACTGAAGTCTCTCAAAGGCAAGACAGCATCGGATCCTTCCTCTCCTATAACTAATCTAGAGATTACACAAAGGGGGCCTTCAGGGCGGGTAACGGAAGTGACGGCGAACGGGAAGGTACTAGATGTAAAATATCCGGATTCCCTGCGTTCTGCTTTGAATGGATTACCAAGTACTTTGTTTGATATTGTGGCTACTGGAAGGTATACTGTACAAGGTGCTGGCGACGTTAAATCGACAGGTACAGCAACTTCGAGTACTACTGTGTTATCAGCTTCCGGTGCTAAGACATGGAACGGTGGAAATATGGTTGTAATGGACGGTAGCGGTACTGCTCGGATTGTCGATCAGAGTAATCAATTCTTGTTTGTCGGGCGTGGTAACGGTCATGGTCTCGGAATGTCCCAATGGGGCGCCAAGGGAATGGCTGACGCTGGGTATGATTACCTTCAAATATTGCAACACTACTATCAGAATGTGAATATTACTAAGGACTGAAGCTTACTATGAATGTAGACTTATATGATTTTCATCTTCCAGAGGAGTTAATTGCACAGACTCCATTATTGGAACGGAGTGCCTCGCGATTATTAACATTAAATAAAGAAGATGGCAGCATCAGGCATCATGTGTTTACTGATATACTAGACTATTTACGTCCCGGGGATACGCTCGTATTAAATAATACACGCGTGATCCCTGCGCGTTTGTTTGGCGTCAAAGAGGACACCGGTGCGAAAGCCGAAGTATTGTTGCTTAAGGATGTCGGTGATGACCGTTGGGAAGCACTCGTTAAGCCGGGGAAAAAGCTGAAGAGCGGAGCCGTTATTATCTTCGGAGACGAATTGAAGGCAACCATTGAGTCGGAAGGCGAAATGGGTGGGAGAATAATTAAGTTCTCTTACGAAGGTATTTTTAATCAAATATTAGATCGTTTGGGTCAAATGCCCCTCCCCCCTTATATTAAGGAGAAACTTGATGACCGTGAGCGTTATCAAACAGTGTATTCTAAGGTTGAAGGCTCAGCCGCCGCTCCTACTGCCGGGCTCCACTTTACGGAGGATCTCCTTAAGCAGGTTACTGACAAGGGTGTGGAAATCGCCTTCGTTACGCTCCATGTTGGACTGGGCACGTTCCGTCCGATGTCAGTTGAGAGAGTTGAAGACCATGTCATGCATGATGAATACTATGTCCTGCCTCAGGAGACCGCGGATAAGTTGAATGAGACGAAGGCTAGAGGCGGAAGAATAATAGCTGTAGGAACTACATCAGCGCGAACTTTGGAAACCGTGGCACAGCAGTGTGGGAGTGGTCCTATAGTAGAGAGCAGTGGTTGGACTGGAATATTCATTTATCCAGGATACTCATTTGGACTCGTGAATGCCATGATAACGAACTTTCACTTACCCAAATCTACGTTGGTTATGTTAGTCAGTGCATTGGCTGGACGAGACAATATTTTGAAGGCATATCATGAAGCGATTGAACAGCATTATCGGTTTTTTAGCTTTGGTGATGCGATGTTTATTTATTAAGGTAAAAGAGGATGGTTGATTATTGTGGCAGCAGCAATAACTTATGAACATATCAAAACATGTAAACAATCGGGAGCCAGACTGGGTCGAGTTCATACTCCACACGGTATAATTGAGACACCTGTATTCATGCCGGTTGGAACTCAAGCTACAGTCAAAACAATGAGCCCTGAAGAACTTAAGGAAATGGATGCTCGGATTATTTTAAGTAATACGTATCATTTATTTCTGCGTCCAGGTCATGAAACGATTCGGGAAGCTGGCGGGCTTCATAAATTTATGAATTGGGATCGGGCTATTCTGACGGATAGCGGTGGATTTCAAGTATTTTCTTTAAGTGATATGCGTAAGATTAGTGAAGAGGGTGTACATTTTCGCTCGCATTTAAACGGGGACAAGCTGTTCTTATCTCCTGAGGTAGCGATGGAAATTCAGAATGCCCTGGGCTCGGATATTATGATGGCATTCGATGAATGCGCACCTTATCCAGCTGAATATGATTACGTTAAACACTCTATGGAACGCACGACTCGCTGGGCGGAACGTTGCCTTAAAGCGCATGGTAGACCTGAGGATCAAGGGCTGTTCGCTATCGTCCAAGGTGGTATGTTTGAAGATCTACGTAAGCAAAGTGCTAGAGATTTGACTTCCCTTGATTTTCCGGGTTATGCTATTGGTGGACTGAGTGTGGGCGAGCCTAAGAATCTTATGTACGATGTCTTAGATTACACCGTGCCATTCCTTCCTCAGGACAAGCCTCGTTATTTGATGGGGGTTGGTTCTCCGGATGCGCTTATTGAAGGGTCTATCCGTGGTATCGACATGTTTGATTGCGTGTTGCCAACAAGAATAGCGCGCAATGGTACAACCATGACGAGCCAAGGTAGATTAGTGGTGCGCAACGCTCAGTATGCCAAAGATTTTGGGCCACTGGATCCCGAATGTGGATGTTATACTTGCCGGAACTATTCCCGAGCTTACCTTCGCCATTTAATTAAAAGTGACGAAACTTTTGGGCTACGGTTGACTACATACCACAACCTGTATTTCCTAATCAACCTAATGGGCAAAGTCCGTCAAGCGATTATGGACGATAGATTGTTGGATTTTCGGGATGAGTTTTTTGAGCAGTATGGTCTGTTTGGCAATACGAAAGGTTTCTAAACGAACTAGGATATAGTCGAAAGGGGGAAAAAAGATGTTTCAATATGCAGCAGCAACATCAAGCAGTGGTGGCGGCGGGTTAATTACGATGATTATCCCTTTTGTAATTATGTTTGCGGTGTTTTATTTCCTGTTGATTCGTCCTCAGAAGAAAAAACAGCAGACACGTAACGGCATGTTAAATGCACTTAAAAAGGGCGATAAAATCGTAACTATTGGTGGCTTACACGGTACGATTATGGAATTGACCGATGACACAGTTGTGTTACGCGTTAATGATGTGACGAAGCTTACATTTGATCGTAATGCGATCAGTCACAGCACGAGTACTAGTACCAGCACTAGCACCAGCACCAGTAGTGAGAGCGAAATGGAAATTAGATAAGTGAATATTTGAGCATAAAGAAAGAGCCTGTGACTAGATCACAGGCTCTTTTTGTACCTGAGTTTTACATTCTAGAGATCTTAGGGAGCTTGTAGGTATCAGTTTTGTGAATTCGTTTTGCAAGATTGATACCTAACCATGAAGCAAAAGTAGCAAGGGCGATTCCTCCAACCATATCGGTCAACCAATGAATTCCTAAATAGAAGATCGAGAAGACAATGATAAACGCACTGAGAACAGCAAATGTTGCCCAGCGGCGATTCCCAGAACGTACAGCTAGAATAGCCATGGAGACAGATATGGAAGTATGTAAACTTGGGAAACAGTTGTTGATTCCAGAAAGTGGACGGTAGATGATATTAAAGTTTGGAAAAGCATCTAGCATGATAAAGGACACTCCCGCAGGAGGATAGGACCAGACCTCATTAACTGGAAAGAACAGATAAAATGGAATAGCAATCAAGTAGTTAATGATCACAGTGAAACATGTAGCGTATAGAAACACTTTTCTGCGATCCCCCGCATAAATACCAAGGGATGCGATAATGAGTGCCTGAAACACAACGAGATAGAAGAACGAGGTTACCCCTGTTATCCAAGGAGTATGGAATAAATTTTGAAAAGCTTGAACAAAGTGACCTTCGAGCTGGAACACCCATGAAGTGAAATCAGCTGTATAATCCATACTCTCTTCCCAGGATAGCTCATATTTATTGATGAGTAGAACACCTATCATGAAGAGAAATAGGATCAGAAATTTCCTAGAGGTAAGCAGTTCTCTTACCAGGGAAGAGATAGAACTTAATGGATTCTTTATAGAACAAATCCAGATGAGTAGGATAGAGATCAATCCCGTTAGAAGCGAGATCGTTTGCATGGATTCAAAAATCAAAACGTGGAGCCTCCTTAAGTTGACTTGAGTATCTTCAGTTTACCATAGGAGGAGAATTTTGAGAATTTTGCCCCTAACAAGCTCTTATCTATTGCTAAAGTTTACCCCAAGTACCCCTCCAAAAGCCCCTAAGATGAGTGTAGGAATCATGAGAGATAAATCGGACCATGTAAGAGAAGTGTCTAAAGCAAGGAAGCTAATGAGCAGTAATAAAACCCCATATATCAAACCTGTGATAGCTCCCTGGTACCATCCTTTTTGTCCCGCACGTTTGCCTGATACAATCCCTCCCATAACAATCGATATAGCATGAACTAAATAGGTGGACCAAGGCAGTTGAGGCTCTTCGAGTAGGCTATATTGTAGAAGTAGGGATAATACAAGAGCTCCAATCAGCATCCATAGAAAAGCGTACCATAGACCAGAAAGTGTAGGATGATTGAGATGAAATGCTGTCATTTTGCGTGGAAAGTTCATGAGGCGATCCTCCAATCAATGTGATATCACCATTGTATGGTCAAGCCTTCACGGTTATTACTTTATGTTTATGTTTATTTTGCCCACGCATGGAACTCGGAAGGAACGGTCAGAATAGGATTACCACGCCTTACCTGAGTTCTGAATTGGAGGGGATTGCTGTGATAGCCCATATTTTGCCGCATTTTTTTCGTACCATTCTCATGTATTTTACAGTGTTTAGCGTATTGAGAATTATGGGGAAAAGAGAAATAGGCCAATTATCAATTTTTGACCTTGTCATCTCGATTATGATTGCGGAGATTGCAGTATTTGTATTGGAGGATATCCAGCGACCATTATATGAGGGCTTTGTGCCCATCATTACCTTAGTACTCATTCAGATCGGTATTGCCATGTTATCACTTCGCAGTCACAAACTCCGGAACTGGATTGACGGCAAGCCAAGTGTGATAATCCAACACGGTGAAATCAATCGCGATGTGATGAAGAAGCAACGATATAATTTGGATGATCTTCTTATGCAATTACGAACCAAAAATATCGATAATGTTGCTGACGTGGAATTCGCTATTTTAGAAACAAGTGGTCAACTTAGTGTTCTACCCAAAAATAAAAGTGTGAGTTGTGAGAACTCTAATGAAATCAGAAAGATTAATAAGACCAATAAATCACTCGTATCAAATGTGAAGTATGAATCCCTGCCGCTACCTTTGATTATGGATGGTAAGGTACAAGACGAAAATCTGGAGCAAATCGGGAAAACTCGATTTTGGTTGAAAAATCAAATTCAATCTAAAGGAATATCAGAGTTCAAACATGTGTTTCTATGTTCAATCGATCATACAGGTAAAGTGTATATCAATGCAGATAGGAATGAATAACTCTAACTCATGAACGGAAGTACTTACCAAGAAAAGGGATACGCTTCATATCACTAAAATCAATTAGTCCCATCAGAGCGGATAAAATTAGATACAAGATTCCAGCAATTCCGATGGACGCAGTAAGTTGTATACCCAGATTAGAGCTAATAATCGTGTCATAGAAAATAAATTTACCAGCCCCAGCCATAATAATCATTACACAAATGACTTTGATGGTATCTAGGAAAGGCATGCGGAACTTGAGAATATGGGCTACGCTGTAGCCATGTAGAATGGTCACGACCATCATGTTAACAATCAAAGCAATAATGGCGCCATATATAGCAAACGATGGGTTAGATGCCAGGTAGAAGATCAATGTAATTTTGATTACGGCTCCAATTAAAGTATTAAGTAAAGCACGTCCAGGTTTGTCCAATGCCTGTAGAGTAGCTTGTAGGGGGGCTTGAACGTACAGAAACAGCGCAAAGGGAGCCATTACTTTTAGCATGCCGGCAATTTCACTATTGTTGTAAATAAACATACATATGGGCTCCGCTAGGACATACATCATGGCTGCAAATGGGGCACCGGATACTAGTGCTAATCGTAACGATTGATGAAGCCGTAAATGGATGGTTTTCATATCACCTTGCGCTTGTGCCTCTGCAAGTGAAGGGACAAGGGAGACGGCTAATGATGAAGTTAGGGCGCCTGGCAGTAGGAGTAAAGGAATAATCATCCCCTGTAATGCACCATACTGCGAAGTTGCAACAGCTGTTGCGATTCCGGCAATAGCTAAGCTTTGCGCGGTTGTAATGGATTCGAGTAAATAGGATAAGGATCCAACTAGTCTGCCTCCCGTGACAGGGATGGCGATGTTCAAAATTCGACCAAGGGAATGCTTGAACTTAATAGTATTGGTATTATTTGAGTTGGGCACTGTAGCCTTAGAAGCTAGAGGAGGTTGTTTTTTTACTCTTTTACGAAGTCTTCTATATTGCCACAGTATGACGGCCATACCGACGACCTCACCAGCAGCCACGCCAAGCATTGCCCCTGCCGCTCCATAAGCAATACCCATGGGTAGTAACAAATATGAGAACCATAATACACATATGATACGGGCTATAGTTTCCATGATAGAAGAGATAGCAGATGGAATCATATCTTGTTTACCTTGGAAATACCCGCGATATACTGAAGAAATGGCAACGATGATTATCATTGGACTCATTGCAAGAAACGTTTGATATACACGGGGATCTGTGAGAATATTTTGGCTTATCCACCTCGCACCAACAACGTATATTATTGTAAAAAAAACTCCCAATCCAACCGTGAAGACCAAGCTGGTCCGCAAAATAGACTCTGAACGGCTAGGTTGTCTTGCCGACTCGGCTTCCGCCACAAGCTTGGCCACTGCTAAAGGAATCCCACCTGAGATTATCGTCACTAAGACGATAAAGAAGGGGTAGCCTAGTTGATAAAGTCCGACGCCTTCAGCACCGATGATTCGGGGTAACAGGATACGGGGAATGAATCCAAGTATGCGATTAATGATACCTGCAACCATGAGGATCATAGCGCCTTGGATAAAGGTTTGTTTATTCAAAATGGTTCCCTCTCTCCTTGGAAGTGAGCAAAAATGATCATGACATGTTCCACTTCTAGATATGCTTCGTGATCAAAAGATGACTTTTTGAACAACCTCTATAAGTAATGAATATGCAAGACCTGTCCATCTTCATGCCTCGCATTTTTTTGTAGGGCCCTATTAATTTTGAAATTCTCTAAAGCAGGAATTGTCGAATTGGAGTAGAATGTAATTTAAGACGCTTAGCGAGGCTTGAAGGAGGGAGGCATAACCATGACTGAAGAGGTATTCACCGAGAAAGAGTTAAACGTAGCGATTGAAGGTCTATGCCGTAGCAAGGCGGAGGAATTCCGATTAATTGGTTATGAACACGTAACCGCAACAGATATATGGAATTGCGTCAGCCATAAATACGAGAAGGAAGGTACTCCCCCGCTACATCAATTAGTAAATGATATCCTTTCTTTGAAGATCATCCATTTCATGAACTTTATTACAATTTCCGCCTACCGTGGATCCCAATTTTAATAAAGGGGTCTTTTTTGTGATGACATCTTGCAGTACACAAAAATGCCAACATTGATAAATTGACGGTCTTTTCCTGCATCGCTATAATAGGAATATTGAGAATTTGAAAGGGGAACGAAGTACGGGATGAAAAGAATCATCGCATTCATAACCGTTGTATTAGTTACAACTGCCGTCATGGCCTGGACAAGTCCAAGCTTGCTTCGAAACGTGCATCTCGGCTTGGATTTAAAAGGTGGATTTGAGATTTTGTACGAAGCTACTCCTTATGAGGGTGGCGCGAAAGTCTCGAAGGAGTCGCTGGTTAAAACCGCACAGAGCCTTGAAAAACGGGCTAATAAGTTGGGGACAAGCGAACCAGAAGTCACTACAGAAGGAAGTAACCGGATTCGTCTTAAGTTAGCTGGTGTAACGGATGAAGCTGAGGTCCGTAAGCAAATGAAGGAGCCTGCAGCGCTGACGTTCAAAAGTAAAGACGGAACGGAGACAGAAGAACACCAATACAATAAGATTGAAATGATTGGTACGGACTTTGCCGAGAATGGGGCAAAGGTTGAATATACGAATATGAACGAACCTATCGTTAGCATTAAAGTGAAGAGCAAAGAAAAATTTGCCGAAGTAACCGAGCGCCTTTATGGTAAAGTTCTTGCCATTTATATGAATGATGAACTAATTTCTGAACCTGTTGTACATGCTGTCTTAACCGATGGAACAGCTACGATTAGTGTTGGTAACAATCTTGATGAGGCTAAGGCGCTTCGTGATAATATCAACCTTGGTGCGCTTCCATTGAAGCTGACCGAGAAGTACTCCCAAAGCGTAGGAGCCACACTAGGTCAACAATCACTAAAAGAAACGATTGAAGCCGGGCTAATTGGTTCCGTATTGATTTTGATCTTTATGATCTTTATGTACCATGTTCCAGGTCTGTTTGCAGGTTTTGCCTTGATTGTGCATACCTGGTTACTTATACTAGTCTTTGTCTGGGCAGACTTTACATTGACACTTCCGGGAATAGCGGCCTTCATCCTCGGGGTGGGTATGGCTGTCGATGCCAATATTATTACCAATGAACGGATTCGAGAGGAAATACGTAATGGTAGAAGCGTGATGTCTGCTGTTAAGGCGGGCGGTAAGCACTCTTTACGTACGATTTTGGATTCTAATATTACAACGATCATCGTAGCACTCGTTATGTTTGCATACGGTACGGGTGCAGTTAAAGGCTTTGCGCTTGTACTCGTAGTGGAAATCGTACTCAGTATCGCCACGAATATTTATTTCTCCCGTTTCTTGCTTAACCTATTGCTCAAATCAGGTAAGCTGTTGAAACCGAAGTATTTCGGGGTAAAGGAGCGTGATATTCGTGAGCTTTAATAAAAATCTTAATTACGTACATCTCAGTAAACATTTCTTCAGGCTTTCGATTATTCTAACAATTATTGGAGTCATTAGTTTAGCTGTATTTGGACTGAACTATGGCGTCGATTTCAAAGCTGGGTCCAATGTTGATATTTCTCTATCCAAAACGCTTACTGAGGAGCAGGTTCAACCTATCCTCAAACAACTCGGGATCGAGGAAGGTGCTGATATTGCACCAGGTGATCAACGGATGAATATCCGGTTTAACACCGTGTTGAGCGAAGATAATGATCATTTATTGAAACAAGAAATATTGAAGCTAGATGATAAGGCTTCGTTTGAGGTTAACACGGTTGATACAGAAATGGCCAAAGAACTGGCGCAGAACGCGATCAAGGCCGTTCTAATCTCATGTATCGGGATTATCATTTATGTAAGTATCCGATTTGAGTGGCGGTTTGCCGTTGCGGCTGTTATTGCGCTCCTGCATGATGCCTTTATGGTAGTTACTATATTCTCAATATTCCGTCTACATGTGGATTTGACATTTATTATTGCGGTACTAACTATTATTGGTTACTCCATCAATGATACGATTGTTATCTTCGACCGGATTCGTGAGAACATGCGATTCAGTAAGTTGAAGACACGTGAGGACTTGGTTAATCTGGTGAATAATAGTGTATCCCAGACGATTATGCGTTCACTGTATACTGCACTAACCGTATTTATAGCTGCTTTCTTCCTGTTCTTGCTTGGCGGAGAGTCGATCCGAATGTTCTCGCTCGCTATGGTAATAGGGCTATTGTTTGGTGCTTATTCTACAATCTTTATTGCGAGTCCAATTTGGTTCGTGCTTAAGAGTAAACAAAAGAATAATCCGGCCAAAACGTCCAAAGCGACTAATTAGTACTATATTGGCATGAAAAAAGCCGCGTCGACTTTGACGCGGCTTTGCCAGTCTTTTCAGTCATAATGGGTTCAGGGGGGGTATTATGAATCACGAGCAATCCTTTCCGTATCAATCTACTGCTTGGCTAAGCATTGCGAATAATGTTCTCCTCGCTTTGTTTAAAGGGGCTATTGGACTGATATTTGATAGTCAAGCGTTGCTTGCTAACGCGTTGTACTCTGCTTCGGACGCTGCATCAGAGGTTACAGAGAAAATGCAGCTTCCTTGGTTTAGAAGACGGCAAACTACAGATAAAGAAAATGTCCGCAGAGAGACAAATGGACCGCTTATTGCCACTTTATTTTCCGTTCTTATTCTCCTAGGTGGTCTTCAAATGACGATATCTTCTGTCGTAACGATCTCTAAAGGGGAAATCACACCTCCAGGTTATCTAGCAGGCGTCGCTATTGTTATCTCGATTGCCTTAAAAGAGGTACTCTTTCAGTATCAGTACCGGCAGTATCATAAGCAAAATGCGGCGGGATCGCGCTCTTTCATTGAGCTTCATCGTTATTCGTTATATTCATCAGTGATCGTATTGCTTGGTGTATTTGGAGCCATGACTGGACAAGCTTTGCAGATATCAGCCATGTTATATTTGGACCCTGTGGCTGCTTTTATCGTGTCAATTATGGTGTTGTGGAGAGGTTATCGTATCGTACAAGGTTCCATTTACAGTCCATTGCTCACGCAGCAATTGCAAGAAGAAGATACAAGTGATTTTATGGAAACGGTTCAACGGGTACATGGTGTTATCATGGTAGACGATATCAAAGCCCAGGAGCAAGGTCATTACGTAACTGTGGTAGCTAGAATTAGTGTTAACCCACGGATTTCCGTGATGGAAGCGAACGATATCGCCAATCGTGCGAAGGTACTCTTGTTACACAGATTCTCTCATGTAAGAGATGTCAGTATTCAAGTGCAACCGTATGATCCCGGTTATCCTTACAAAAGTAATCATACAGAATCAGACAGTGACTTGCCGACGCTAATTCAATAGCGATGTGAGGGCAAGGATAGCGGGAGAAAGAAGGTGTTATATTGCTTCATCCGAAATATCATTGGGAGTCCCTACAAACTGATGAAGATAAGGCAAGGCTTCTATCTGATCAGTTAAACATCTCGCCCCTTGTAGCTTCTTTATTAATTACTCGGGGTATTCGTGATTTGGATGAGGGCAAGCGTTTCTTGTACGGGACTTTGGCTGATCTTCATGACCCGCTTCTGATGAGTGGAATGAAAGAAGCGGTAGAGCGAATTAGAGCTGCTGTGGAAAATGGTGAACGTATATTGATATATGGCGATTATGATGCTGATGGCGTCTCATCAACTGCTCTGATGATTCATTTGATGACTCGTCTTGGTGCCAATTTCGATTACTATATTCCCCATCGTTCCAAAGAAGGTTATGGACTTCATATTCATGCCCTTGAACAATTCTATGAGAGTGGATTTACACTTGTTGTTACTGTCGATACAGGGATTAGTGCGGTAGAGCAAGTTGCCTATGCGAATTCTGTTGGTATGGATGTTATCGTTACAGATCACCATGAGCCACCCTCTAAGCTTCCAGAAGCGTTTGCGCTGATTAATCCCAAATTACCTTATTGTTCATATCCATTTAAAGGATTAGCGGGGGTTGGAGTTGCTTACAAACTAGCACAAGCTCTGCTCGGCGGCGACACGCCGATGGAATGGACGGAGCTCGTTGCATTAGGCACTGTTGCGGATTTAATGCCACTAGTTGAAGAGAATCGTCTCATCGTAACTTATGGATTGAAATCGATGGGGCATTCGGCTTTTCCTGGGTTAACTGCACTGCTCAGCGTTGCTGGCTCAATTAAAGAGCAAGTATCCTCGACCAATGTCGCATTCGGGCTTGCCCCTCGTATTAATGCTAGTGGACGAATGAGTCATGCTAACCGGGCTGTTGAATTACTTACAACCTCAAGCGCCCAAGATGCAGAGTTGATTGCAAACGAACTAGATATATTGAACAAAGAACGACAGCTTCTAGTAGAGAACATCGTTGAAGAAGCCCTGCTTCAATTAGCAGCTAAGGAAGCGGCTGGTCATCTCCCAGATGTTATCGTTGTGGCTGGAGAAGGTTGGAACGTTGGTGTAGTAGGAATTGTAGCTTCCAAAATATTAGAGCGTTATTACCGCCCAACGATCGTGCTGGGGATTCATCCCGAAAGTGGTGAATGTAAAGGTTCAGCACGTTCCATTCCGGGGTTTGATATTTATGAAGCACTAACTCATTGTGCTGATTTATTGGATCATTATGGGGGTCACCCTGCAGCGGCGGGGATGTCACTTCCAAAAGATCATTTGGTTAATTTCGAACAGCGTCTAGGGGAATATGCTACGGATATCTTAAGACCAGAACATTTCGTTCCTACCATGTTGACGGACATCGAGTGTTCTCTGGAAGAGGTAACGCTTCCTGTAATTGAACAGCTAGAAGAGCTTGCGCCATTTGGGATGGGGAATACTTACCCAAGACTTCTAATCCGTGGTGTCAAATTGCTGGAGTGTCGGCAAATGGGTAAGGAAGGTAAGCATCTAAAGCTAAACGTAAGCCATAATGGAACATCTATTGAGGCGGTTGCGTTTGGAAAAGGTGAGTTAGCTCCTCTGCTTGCGAATGAATCTGTGATTGATCTTGTAGCTGAAGCAGGAATCAATGAGTGGAACGGGTCACGTAAGCCACAACTATTAATTCAGGATCTCAGCATATCCCATATTCAGGTATTTGATTATCGTGGGGCAAGATATCCTATAGTTAAGCTAGAGGAACTGGTAGATAAGCTACTCCATTTACCATCCTATGAGCTTAGAACGATGGCAACTGTCCTTAGTGATGAAGTGGATGGATTAAATACCTCTGATTTGAAGAATACCCCATTATGGGTATATGATAATGACGCTGGTGTGAATCCTGGGAATGAAATTGCGGTAGTGGAAGGTGCAGATGCAGTGAAAACACTGTTTGTTCTGCAATTACCAGAATCCTCTCACATGTGGAATAGAATGATGGAGAGGTTTGGTTCGTTGGAGAGAGTCTTCTTGCTCCATCCGATGCGTAAAGATCATGAGAAAGTTCAATCGCCTTCTCGTGAACAGTTCAAACAGGTGTATGCTGTTCTTAGACAACAGGGGTACAATCCGATCGCACAGGAGGAACTGATCGTAACCTTAGTGGGGCGAACCGGGTTGTCGAGACGAATGCTAGAGCTGACGCTTGAAGTATTCGAAGAGTTGGATTTTGTTACACGTACTTCGGGAACTATAATTTTGAATGAGTCTCCTTCCAAGCAGCCGCTTGAAACATCCAGTCGCTATAGAGAGCTGGGTTTACTTGCGGAAATGGAGCAGATGTTACTTCATGGTCGGATTCCGCAGATTACCGAATGGATGCATAACCAAATGCAAGGTCAAGGTGCATAATAAGAATAGCGCACAATTTTAGGAGGAGATTTATTTGGATTTTAAAGAGTATATTCGTGTGATTCCCGATTTTCCACAACCAGGGATTAGTTTCAAAGACATCACAACTTTGCTTAACGATGGGGACAAGTATCGTCAAGCGATAGATGAAATGAAGAAAATGGTATCTGACCTTCAAATTGACCTCATCGCAGGTCCGGAAGCCCGTGGCTTTGTAGTTGGAGCCCCACTAGCGTATGCACTTGGAGTTGGATTTGTACCGATTCGCAAGAGTGGTAAGCTTCCTTATGAGACAATTGAAGTTGGATACGATTTGGAATATGGCAAAGACACTCTAGCTATGCACAGTGATGCTATTAAACCAGGTCAAAATGTATTAATCGCCGATGATTTGCTTGCAACAGGGGGGACCATTTCGACTTCGGTCAACTTGGTTAAGCAACTTGGGGGTAATATCGTAGGTACGGCTTTCTTGATAGAATTATGTGAACTGAACGGACGAGCCAAACTTCCGGATATCAATGTATTCTCACTCATGAAATATTAATATTCGATAAGTAAAAGGTCCCTGACGCATATAGCGCAGGGACCTTTTACTTATCGATAATTCAGTTTGTTTAGTGAGATGCCTCTTCTTTCTCATTAGAAAGACCAAGGACTTGAATCAGTTTGAAGAATAGGCTGAGTAGAATGCCGACAATCGTAGCAAGAGCCATTCCTTTCAATTCTACGTCGCCCATGGTCAGCTTCGTTCCACTTAGGCCGATAACCAATACGATACTGGTAAGTAAAAGGTTTGTCGACTTGGAGTAGTCAACTTTTTGTTCTACCAGGATGCGTAGACCTGAGGCAGCAATGACACCGAATAAAAGTAGGGAAACGCCGCCCATAACTGGCACGGGAATAAACGAAATGATCGCAGAAAATTTACCCGAGAACGAGAGCAGAATAGCGAAGATGGCTGCTCCGCCAATAACAAAGATAGAATATACTCTTGTTAGAGCCATAACACCGATGTTCTCACCATAAGTTGTATTCGGTGTTGAGCCAACGAAACCTGATATCACGGTAGAAATACCATTTCCCATCAACGAACGGTGTAGCCCTGGATCTTTGGATAAATCTTTACCAACAATATTACTCGTTACAAGCAAGTGTCCGATGTGCTCAACGATAACGACGAGAGCTGCTGGAATAATTGTTATAATAACGGATAAATCCCATTGCGGAGTAGTTACATGTGGAGCTGATAACCATTGAGCAGCAGCAATTTTTGATGTTTCAACTTCACCAAGTAGGTAAGCAAGTCCGTAACCTACAATGATACCAATTAGGATATGAATAATTTTCGGGAATCCGCGGAAGAGAACAGCACCTAGTACAGTGACGCCTAACGTAACCATAGAGAGCATGATAGCTGTAGAATTTGGCGTCCAATCCGCAGAACCATCTGAAGATATAAGACCGGCCATACCTGCCGCGACGGGGATGAGCTCCAGACCAATCAAGGCGACAATGGCCCCCATGGCTGCTGGTGGAAATACGACGTCAATCCAAGCGGTACCTACATACTTAATAAGTAAACCGACTAGGATAAAGACGATCCCGGTAACGATAAAGGCACCAAGAGCAAGTGCGTAACCATTTCCGGAGTCGGCGTGTGTCGCAAGAACGACACTAACTGGAGAAATGAAGGCAAAGCTGGATCCGAGGTAAGCAGGGATTTTCCCTTTGCAGACTAGGATGTACAGCAGGGTGCCGACGCCGTTCATGAGCAGAATCATACCTGGGTCAACATGGAAAAGATTTGGTACAAGCACGGTGCTTCCGAACATGGCGAACAAATGCTGAAGACTCAGCAGTAGACCAGGCCCAAATGGTACTTTTTCATTCACTTGAATTTCGCGTTGCAACAGAGTCACTCCTCTAAATTTATCGTTCATAGTATAACTATCCTTAATAGATTAAATATAATGCTGACATTTTTCAACATAAAATTTGGAATGTTGACATCCCATGTAATATATTCTCCATGTGATTCACTTAAAATACAGAAAATTGGCAAAAAAAGACCTGGGATCCCGCCTTAAAGGGATTTCCAGGTCTAATTTAGATGGGCTTCTTGATGAGATTTAGAATTTATTCATTTGTTGTTCTGCGATATCTCCGGCAAATGGCAGTTTGAACGTTTTTCCCTGAAGTGCTAATAACATGAGGACAATCCAGAGAATGAAGGTTAACGGAGTAAGAATGAATCCTACGATCCAGCCAATAACCGGTATAAAGCCAAGAATAATGTTCACAACGACTAGTGAGCCAAATACAATAATGGATTGCATGGCATGGAACTTAATGAATCGATTTTCCTTTTCAATAATAAGGAAAATAATTCCTGTAACGAAGCCAACCAGGTAACAGAGAAGTCCGGCTACTTTGGGGTCTAACCCAGTTGAGGATGGTCCTAAATTAGTATCATTCATACGAATATAACATCCTCCTGAAAATATGTATTGGTTATTCATATAATTATTCGTCAAGTATGGTAAAAATACCTTCTTTAGTCAATCTATTTTTATACGAAAACGCAGTACACTTTTCAAATAATTTCATAGCTGGTGCTGTAAGAGTTGACGGAAGGGGACACAAGAGTCATAATTATAGCAAATCAAAATTGGGGGTCGAATGCCCTCTTTCATTTATATTCAAGTTTATCTTCACATAGAAAGGAAACGAATAGTATTCAATGGGCATAGAGCGATTACTTGAAAAGGCGTCCACGTATATAAAAGAACAGGATCTCCAGCGCATTCGGAGAGCGTACGACTTTGCGGAACAGGCCCATCACGGACAGACTCGCAAATCCGGCGAACAATATATACTGCATCCTCTAGCGGTTGCAGAAATTGTAGTGAATATGCAGATGGACGTTCTGTCAATCATTGCAGCGCTTCTTCACGATGTGGTGGAGGATACGACCGTTTCTTTAAAGGAAATACAGGATCAGTTTGGCAACGATTGTGCATTGCTGGTTGATGGGTTAACCAAGTTGGAGCGGATTAAGTTTCGTTCCAAAGAAGAGCAACAAAATGAAAATTACCGAAAAATGTTCATTGCTATGGCACAGGATATACGGGTCATTGTCATAAAGCTAGCAGACCGTCTGCATAACATGCGGACGCTGAAATATCAATCGGAAGAGAGTCAACGGCGTATTGCTTATGAGACATTAGAAATTTTTTGTCCAATTGCTCACAGGCTCGGTATTTCTGCGATTAAATGGGAAATGGAAGATATTGCACTTCGTTATCTGAATCCGCAGCAGTACTATCGTATTGCTAATTTAATGAACAAGAAGCGGGCAGAACGTGAGGAGTTTATTAAGAGCGTTATTTCCCGTATCGTTGAGAAACTTGAGGAAATGGGCGTAGAAGCAGAGTTGTCTGGACGTCCGAAACATATTTATAGTGTGTATAAAAAAATGACGACGAAGAACAAACAGTTTAATGAAATTTATGATTTGCTCGCAATTCGTATTATTGTAGATAATATTAAAGATTGTTACGCGACGCTTGGGATTATTCATACGCTCTGGAAGCCTATGCCTGGGCGGTTCAAAGATTATATTGCTATGCCGAAGGCAAATATGTATCAATCTCTGCATACAACGGTAGTTGGACCTACGGGCGAGCCTACAGAAGTCCAGATCCGAACACGTGAAATGCATCGTACGGCGGAATTCGGGATTGCGGCGCATTGGGCTTACAAAGAAGGAACCGATGTTAGTACTCCAGATAATAAGATGACATTCTTCCGCGAAATATTGGAGCTACAGCATGAGGCGAAGGATGCATCAGAGTTTGTTGAATCGCTTAAAATGGATTTCTTCTCCGATTTGGTGTTTGTATTTACACCGTCTGGCGAAGTTGTAGAATTGCCTATTGGCTCAGTTCCACTTGATTTCGCTTATCGGATTCATACAGAGGTTGGAAACCGTACGATTGGTGCTAAAGTGAACGGAAGAATCGTACCGCTCGACCATAAGTTAAAAACAGGGGATATTGTAGAAATTCTGACGTCCAAACATTCTTATGGACCAAGTCAGGATTGGATCAAGATTGCCCAGTCTTCTCATGCCCGCAGTAAAATTAAACAATGGTTTAAGAAAGAGAAGCGAGAAGAAAATGTTGAAAAGGGTCGTGAAGCGATTGAGCGCGAGTTGAAACGCGCAGGTATCGAGGTTTCCCCTTGGATGACGGACGACAAGCTTCTAGAGGCTGCCAAAAAGTACTCTTTTAACGATATTGATGATATGTTGTCTGCTATTGGATTCGGCGGGATAACGGCAGCACAGGTTGTTACAAAGCTTACTGAGAAATTACGTAAAGAACAGGATGATTCCGGACATATTGAGCTTACTTCAGAAGTGAAGGAAGTCAAGGCAGCACCAGCACAGGAACGTAGGCGTCCAACGAACGGAGTCGTTGTTAAAGGTATTGATAATTTACTCGTGCGCTTTGCTAGATGCTGTAACCCGGTACCTGGGGATGATATTGTGGGCTATATTACTCGTGGCCGTGGGGTTTCCGTCCACCGAAGTGATTGTCCTAATATTCCTTCAGCAAATGATGGTGAAGAAGCAGCTCGCGTGATTGAGGTAGAGTGGGAAAATGCGGTTGAAGCCAACTATAGCGTGGATATCGAAATTACAGGACATGATCGCCGCAATTTCCTTAATGAAGTATTGCAAGCAGTATCAGAGAGCAAAACCAATATGTCAGCCGTCTCAGGGCGTTCGGATAAAAACAAGATGGCTTTAATTCATATGACGATTCTGATTCGTAACACGGACCATCTTCACTCCGTAGTGGAGAAAATTAAACGAGTGAAGGACGTTTATACGGTACACCGTATTATGCAATAAGGTTATTGAGATGAATGTTTACAGAAATGAAGGAGTAAAAGCTACATGAGAATCGTTGTTCAACGTTGTAAGAGTGCTAAAGTTACGATAAATGGGAGTGTGATCGGTAACATCGATCATGGACTTATGCTGTTAGTAGGAATCACACATGAGGATACCGAAAAGGATGCCATTTACCTTGCTGAAAAAGTATCAGGCCTGCGTATTTTTGAGGACCAGGAAGGTAAACTAAATCACAGCGTAATGGATGTAGGTGGGGCTATTCTGTCTGTATCTCAATTTACGTTGTATGCGGATTGCCGAAAAGGTAAACGTCCTAATTTCATGGCGGCAGCGAAACCAGATGTTGCAGCTCCGCTGTATGATCGGTTTAACGAGTTGCTTAGGGATAAGGGTCTGATCGTTGAAACTGGAGAGTTTGGTGCTGAAATGGATGTTGAACTGATCAATTGGGGTCCGGTAACGATTATACTTGATAGTCCAACACTATCGTAAATTGGATGAAAGTTATGGGATAGGGAGTATCTTTTGTGGACAAGCTTTTTAATAAGCCCACTAGAAAAGATGATCTCATTAATAAAAAGGAGTTCTATCCCATGCGCCAATCTATACAGTCTAGACTATGGCAATGCTCACCTCTTATAACATCCGGAAGCTCGGTTGAGGCGGGGATCATAGCCCGAATAGCTCACAACGAAGAATTTATTCTGATTCATCAAGAAGTTAAACCTTCAAGGGGATTGCTTCCTCGTCATGGGAAATAAAGCATTGTAAATGCAAATGACAAATTTTTTGATATAAAAGAGCCTAAGGGCTCTTTTTTTATGCGAAAGTTCGCTGTTATAAAATCGTGACATTCGGGTAATAACAACCTAGAAAAGTAAAAAGATTTGAATAGATGAGGAGTGATGGATATGTCCCAATACATTCAAGCTTATTTCAAGAATGAAGATGAGGCGGAGGGTGCCAGGAGCAGTCTCTTAACGATGAATGTCGAGCATTTAGAGGTGGGACGTCTCGACGATAATAATGGGATTATTTCCCATAACATTCTTCATCCCATACTTCCTTTATATGGAAGTGTTCAAGCTGGAGAAAATGTAGTTGCTGCTGGGTATTCAGGAACAACTTCTTCCATTGGTGTTATTCCAGTTGTAGCGAGGGATATTGAAGGAGAGGGATCAACTGACGAAGGGATTGCAGCTGATTCCGCCGTAGACAGTAATCTTAGCGGAGATGATGATTACGGAAGTTTGGAATACGTACTTAGTGCTAAAGTAAAGGAGGGCGATTACGAAAATATCGTCCAAAAGTTGCGAAGTCAAGGTGCGTATGTGGATCAAACGGAGTAATGACAGGACTTAAAATAAATAAAGCGCATTCAAGTTTGTAATATAACTGTAATATTAGAATCATGTTCCCTTAACATTGTCTGTATATAATAACAGCATGACCCCCTTTTAATATATTAACTTTTGGACCTGCACCCCGTTGGTGACAGGTTTTTTTCTTGGTTTGGGCTTGACTTTGTTGCAATGGTTACTTAAAATCAGGAAATATACTATTTGTTTCATACTTATTTGATGACGGGACAAAGTACTTCAGCCCCACACCCGCAGAGAGGAATCCCCGACTTTTACAGTCAGGCTGGAAGGATTCTGGTGATGATTGAACGAAAGACTTCTCCGAGAACTGTTGACGAAATTTGCGGGCAGGGTAATCCTCTCTCAAAAAGTAGACATACGGCGTAGGCGGGCGTTAACCGCTTTGAGCGAATACCATAATATTGTTGGGGCAAATTATAACAATCATGTTATGTTGGTCCGGCGTTGGTATTCGGAATGTGGGTGGCACCACGGGTGATTTGGAATCCAATCTCTCGTCCCTGTTGTAAATAACAGGGACGGGATTTTTTTATTTTCAGAGCTATTAAGCATAAGAAAAAACTGATATTGGATGGAGGATGGAGCACATGGCTTTTCAAAAACCGACAGGAACGCAGGATTTGCTACCTGGCGTAGTCGAGAAATGGCAGTATATTGAAGAGAAGGTTCGTGATTTATGCCTACGCTTCAATTATCGGGAAATCCGGACACCGATTTTTGAACAGACTTCTCTGTTCGCTCGTGGTGTTGGTGAAACAACGGATATTGTCGAGAAAGAAATGTATACCTTCTTAGATAAGGGCGAACGAAGTATGACGCTCAGACCTGAAGGTACGGCTGGCGTTGTCCGCTCTTATGTAGAGAACAAACTTTATGGGGAGCCAGATGTAAGTAAGCTTTATTATATCGGACCGATGTTCCGGTATGAGCGGCCGCAGGCTGGACGTCAACGTCAATTTCATCAGTTTGGTGTAGAAGCATTTGGAGCGACAGATCCGGCGATCGATGCCGAGGTCGTAGCCCTCGGATATCAATTTTGTCGTGAGCTAGGCTTACAAGGAGTAAAGGTAGAACTAAACTCCGTAGGCAATCCGGCTAGCCGTGCCGTATATCGTGAGAAGCTGCTTCAATTCTTGACACCGATGAAAGATACTCTATGTAAAGATTGTCAATCTCGGATGGATCGTAATCCATTGCGCGTTCTAGACTGTAAAGTTGATCAGGATAAGTTCGGGGATGCTCCATCTATTCTAGATAGTCTTGATGAAGAATGTACGACACATTTTAATAAGGTACAGGAGCTACTGACAGCGATGGACGTTAACTATGTTATCAACCACCGCCTCGTTCGGGGACTGGACTATTATACGCATACTGCGTTTGAATATAAAGCTGAAGGCATTGGCGCTATCGACACGATTGGTGGCGGTGGACGTTATAACGGTCTTGTTAAGGAAGTGGGGGGTCCAGATCAACCTGGTATTGGATTCGGGATTGGCCTGGAACGGATCGCTATCATTTTAGAGAAACAAGGAATCGAAATTAGCAGCCTCAAACCGCTTGATGTTTACCTTGTTGCTCTTGGAGAAGCTGCAGACAAGGAAGTTACAACTCAGCTGTTCAAGCTTCGCCAAGCTGGATATATCGCCGAGCGTGATTATCTTGGCCGTAAAATGAAGGCGCAAATGAAATCCGCTGACCGCATGCAAGCCCGCTATACCGCCATTCTTGGCGATGACGAACTAGAGCGCGGCGAAATCGCACTCAAGTCTATGGAGAGCGGCGAGCAACGCACCGTCAAATTGTCGGATCTTGTAAGTGAGCTGGGTAAGTAAGTGATTGATTATGGTTGATTGGGCGTCAAGTGTGAAATGTTCTTACGATCGCTGTTGTTTCCAGATTTCTTTTATTATATGAATTTAGCTGTAGTAGAAATCCGGAAACAAAGGCGAACGCTACGCTTCTTCAGAATCATTTCACACTCTAGCCCCTCCCCTTAATCTTCAAGTAGCAGGTACAAGCTCAGAAGTAGCCGCATCTCCGAAGGAGACAGCGGCTCGCAACACGCAGTAATGCTCTGAAGCACGCAGTAGTGCTCAGCGCCTTAGTATGAGGAGCGCCAGCAGTAGAGCGTGTCCCACAGGGACGACAAGCGGCTCATAGCACGTAGCATACCCGGGTGATCCGAAAGCAGCAGAATTCGCCAGCGTGTTTCCAGGTAGCCCGGGTGAAGCAAAAGTGAGACGTACCCGAAGGGGGAAAAGCGTTCCACGAACCAAAATACAGCGCATCCCCGCAAGGGGACAGCGGGCAGGAGCGCCTCTAAGCCTCCCACGTTCCCGAAGCGGGTATCCAAAGGGCAGCAAGCCCTTGGGGCCCTCCCTTACGGTAAGGGAGGGTTTGGGTGGGATGAGAAAAATTAATTAAACTCAAAAAGGAGATATATTATATGAAACGTACACATCATTGCGGTACCATTAGCACCGCAAATATTGGAGAAACAGTAACATTAAACGGCTGGGTTCAGACCCGCCGTGACTTGGGAGGCGTACTCTTTATCGATCTGCGTGACCGCAGCGGTATTGTCCAAGTTGTATTTAACCCAGCTTATTCAGGAGAGGCATTGCAAATCGCCGATAAAGTTCGTAGTGAATATGTCATTGCTGTTAGCGGTAAAGTTGTTAAACGTGATGCTGAAACAGTAAACGCGAACTTGCCTACAGGTGAAGTTGAAGTGCAAATTACTGAGATCGAAGTGTTGAACGCTGCTAAAACTCCACCTTTCTTTATTGAAGACGGTGTTGAAGTAGACGAGTCCCTCCGACTTAAATATCGTTACCTTGATCTTCGTCGTCCAGAAATGCAGAAGACACTATGGTTGCGCTCCAAAGCAGCAAAGGTATTCCGTGATTTCCTAGATGAAGAAGGATTCATCGAAGTAGAAACACCTATCTTGACTAAGAGTTCCCCTGAAGGCGCTCGTGATTATCTTGTACCTAGCCGTGTTCACCCTGGTGAATTCTTTGCACTTCCACAATCGCCACAATTGTATAAACAATTGCTTATGGTGAGTGGTGTAGAACGTTATTACCAAATCGCTCGTTGTTTCCGTGATGAAGATCTTCGTGCTGACCGTCAGCCAGAATTCACACAAGTGGACATTGAGACGTCGTTCCTGACACAGGACGAGCTTCTGGGTATGATGGAACAACTGATGGTACGTCTCTTCAGAGAAACCAAGGGAATCGAACTGGAGACGCCATTCCAACGTCTAAGCTATGCTGATGCTATCGGCAAATATGGCTCTGATAAGCCGGATCTGCGTTTTGGGCTTGAATTGATTGAAGTGAATGACATTGTGGCAACAAGTGGTGTTAAAGTATTTGCTTCCGTCATCGAAAAAGGCGGAGAAGTTAAAGTGCTTAACGCTAAAGGCTGTGGCACTTGGAGCCGTAAAGAAATTGACGATCTCGCTCCGTTTGCTGCTCGTTATGGAGCTAAAGGTCTCGCTTGGATTCAAGTAAAAGAGGGAGAATTCCGTGGTCCGATCGTTAAGTTCTTCACAGAGCAAGAAATTGAAGCTCTTAAAGAACGTACTGGCGCTGAAGAAGGCGACTTGTTGCTCTTCTCCGCTGACACGAAAAAAGTAGTAGCTGACGTCCTTGGTAACCTTCGTCTTAAAATTGGTCGTCAACTTGGTTTGATTGACGATAACGTATTTAAGTTCGCTTGGGTTGTTAACTTCCCATTGCTTGGTTGGGATGAAGAACAGAAACGTTATGTGGCGGAACACCATCCGTTCACACGCCCACGTGAAGAAGATCTAGCCTTATTTGACACAGATCCAGGACAAATTCTTGCTCAAGCCTATGATATTGTTCTTAATGGCTATGAAGTCGGTGGCGGTTCGATGCGTATTTACAAACGTGAAGTTCAGGAGAAAATGTTCGAGGCTATCGGTTTGTCTCAGGAAGAAGCTCAAGATAAATTTGGCTACTTAATGGACGCTTTTGAATACGGAACTCCTCCACACGGCGGAATTGCTTTTGGATTTGACCGTCTTGTCATGTTGTTATCCGGTCGTACCAATCTACGTGAGACCATTGCGTTCCCTAAGACAGCAAGTGCTACGGATCTGTTGATGAACGCTCCGTCCGAGGTAGATGCTTCACAATTGGAACAGTTGCATATCAAATTAGCGCTTAAGAAATTGGCGGAAGAGAAGAAGTAATATTGTTATTTCTAGAGCATAACCAATGGAAATATTGAATTGAAGGTGGCAGGTCAAGAGGGATACTCTTGACCTGCCATTTGTTTGGTGCCTGAGAATGGTAATTCAAGGAATACGCATAGAAATTATACATGTTGATTCATATACCTCTTTTGCCCTATCATATAGGTTAGTACGATTTCTAAAGATTGTGGTCATATATCTGGGAGGTAAATACACATGCTTCATCAATTTTCACGGACTGAGCTCGCAATTGGGGCAGAAGGTCTCGAAGTCATGAAGAATAGCACCGTCGCAGTACTCGGTATTGGTGGTGTTGGATCCATAGCCGTTGAGGCTTTAGCAAGAACGGGCGTTGGACGCATTATCCTTATCGATAAGGATGTTGTCGATATTACGAACATTAATCGACAAATCCATGCGTTAACGACGACGGTTGGTCAGAAAAAGGCAGACCTGATGTGTGAACGAGTGAAGTTGATCAATCCGGAATGTGAGACCATCGCGCTTAACATGTTCTATACAGATGAAACTTACGAAGAGTTGTTCAAATACGATCTTGATTATGTACTGGATGCATCGGATACGATTATATATAAAATCCACTTAATCAAGGAATGCCGTAAACGGGGAATACCTGTACTCTCTAGCATGGGGGCAGCCAACAAAATGGATCCTACGAAATTTCAGGTGGCTGACATTTCGAAGACTCATATGGACCCTATGGCGCGAATTATTCGAACCAAGCTGCGTGAAGATGGTATTAAGAAAGGGGTTAAAGTGGTCTTCTCTACAGAGAAGCCAATGAAACCGCGTGCGGATGTTACGGAGAAGATCGTACCGGCTAATGCCCCTGCGATCCGTAAGGCTAAGCAACCACCAGCCAGTAACTCATTTGTACCACCTGTTGTCGGCTTAATCATGGTTAGTGTAACCGTTAGAGAATTGCTTGAGATAAATGGAATCGTGTTATAAATTAAAAGCGCTGGCTTCAGGGTGATCCCTTGATCCAGCGTTTTTTTTATGCAGAAAGAAGGCTTTGCATCAACGTGAAAAAAATTTTATTGAAGGGGTTGAATGTTGCTTAAACAATGATAAAATAATTTTAACGTTAAAATTATTTTATCATGATGAAAGCTGGTGACTACCATGGAAACGGAATTGATTAAACCTAAGGGTAAGGGTCAGGCGGGATTTAGAAGTCTTCTTCACAATAGGTCATATGTAATATTCCTATTATGTGATGCTATTTCTCGTTTTGGAGATTCTGTCGATGCTATTGCATACAGTTGGATGGTATATGAACTGACAGGATCTAAGGTTTTGATGGGGACATTATTTGCCGTGAATTTTATACCCGCAGTCATATTTGGTCTTCCGGCGGGAGTACTAGCAGATCGTTGGAACAAGAAAAAGGTTTTGTTCACAGTGTATATGTTACGGGGATTGGTTGTTGCCTTGACTGCCTTTTTATATGCGATGGGCCTCCTTGAAACTTGGCATCTATTTGTATTTACATTCTTGAATTCAACACTTGAATGTTTCTCACGTCCGGTTGAAATGAGTATCATCCCTTCTTTGTTGGAGAAAGAATCATTGTTAAGCGGCAACTCATTTCTCTCTTCTGTTACTAGAACCTCTGAGTTAGCTGGTTATGCTGTTGTTGGGGTGATCATCTCAACCATAGGCCTGTCAGGAGCTATTCTGCTGGATTCATTAACATTTATTATCTCAGCCATCTTAATCGGTTTTATTGTACTTAACAATGTAACAAAGAAGGAGTCAGAATCAGCGCCAGAAAGAAAGGGGAAGCTGCATGAATATATGCAGGAAATTAGTTCTTCTTTTAAATTTGTACGTCATCACAGGCTCATTCTGACGACGGTTATTTTAGCGGCTTTTGTTAATTTTTGTTTGACTCCATTAAATGTATTGCAAACCGTATATGTAAAAGACACATTGTCTACTGGGGCTGAAGGAATGAGTGTACTGAGTATTTCACTTGTATTGGGCATGATTCTAGGTGGAATTTGGCTTGGTAACAAAGGAAGCGGGTTTAAGAAAAGTACTTTACTCATCTGTGGTTTATTAATTTTAGGGGCATGTTATTCTCTTCTAAGTTTGCCACCACATTTGCCCGAGGTGGTTAAACTTGGAGCAGCCGGTGTGTTGTTTTTTGGTATGGGATTTGGGACTACTTGTGCGTCCACTCCACTTAGTACATTTATTATGGAGGTTACACCAATGGAGATGATGGGCAAGGTGGGGGCCTTGGTGGGCTTACTTTGTACGATTACGATGCCTGTGGGGAGTGCATTGTCTGGTGTAGGAGCTGAATGGATTAGTGTTCCGGTATTTTTCACCATCATGGGTGGTTTGCTTGTAATTGCCGCAGTCAGTAGGCTGTGGGATAAGGGGTTTCGTGAGGTATAGTTCAATGGCTTTGTATAATCTCCCAAGAAATCTTATAATAGATGAAAAGAGGGGTCTCTAGATAGGAAGAGGTCTGATTGGGGTGTTCTAGTATGGAGCAAATGATTTTGACCAGTCTGGAGGATATCAGGGTATACTCTGATCCTTATCGGCTGCAAATTATGAATACATTTATTAATATGGATCGGCCTGCAACCGTAAAGGAAATAGCCGATGAATTGGGAGAAGTTCCGGCTAAGGTCCATTATCATGTGAAAAAACTAGAAAAGGTAGGACTGCTGAAACTCGTATCCACTAAGAATATAAAGGGCATTATCGCAAAGTATTACCTTCCTTTTGATGGAGAAATACAAATCAAGCATGCGGATGCCGAATTGCCCGTTAAAAAGATGATTATTTCGGAATCCCAAAATCTTATAAATAATATATTTGAGCAAAAAAAAGCAAAGTTTTTGGAATTTGTGGGAACCTCGGAAAAACCATTTGGTCAGTTAGCAGACCTTACCCTGTACATGACGATGGAAGAATCAGAGGGATTGCTAAAGAAGATACGAGAAATGTGTGCTCCATTTGAGGAAAAACGAGATGATTTAGCTAAATACGATTTTTTTGTATCCTTGGCCAAGGGGCCAGGCAAAGTGTCAGAGATAGAGGAGCAAGACAACGAACCTTCTTGATGTATGCTAAAGACATTTTTTACTCGCTGGAGTAGGAAGTGTCTTTTGTTGTTATATGTATTTCGCCTAGACTATAACAACCCACACCTTGCAGTCGCCTTTTTCCATTCCTGGTGGTATAATGAAACTCCTTTTGACTTCGGCGAAATGGATCTTCTGAATTGAGGCGAAGCACAATATGGAATACAAAACCTTAGGAGGTAACTGAAAGTGGAGGATTTTCAAAGTGCCTATCAAGAAGAAAAGGCGCGGCTGGACCGTACCTTGGAAGAAATCGAGAAGCAATTAATAGCGCTTCGTAGTATTCCCGAATACACGGGACATGATTTCACGGAACAAGTACTTGAAGCAAGTCGTCAATCCGAAAGAGAACAATTGGAGCGTTCATTCCGAGAACCTTATTTCGGGCGTCTTGATTTTGGCGAGCAAGGTAAACCTGGAACACCTTATTACATTGGAAAATTGGGAGTTGGTGATCCCGGAGGTAAAGAGCCCATCGTTATTGATTGGCGTGCACCTCTCGCTAGTTTATTTTATTCATTTACCGGTGGAGAGTCTGCTTCTTACGAAGCTCCTGAAGGAATGATCGAAGGACTTGTCTACCTGAAACGGAACGTTGTGATCCGTAAAGGAATATTAGAACGGGTAGCAGACACCTATAACCGGGACAGTGAAGGACCGGCTGTATCCGATGAATTCCTGGTATACCGTCTCGGTGAGAACAAGGATAATCGTTTGCGAGATATTGTCTCGACAATTCAAGCTGAGCAGGATCTCATTATTCGGGCGGCTAAGAATACTGCGCTGATTATTCAAGGCGTAGCCGGTAGTGGAAAAACAACCGTGGCACTGCATAGGCTGGCCTTTTTGTTGTATCAATACAAGGAACAAATCACAGCGGAAAGAATGATTATTTTTGCACCCAATCACATGTTTATTGATTATATTTCTGAGGTTCTACCAGAACTAGGAGTAGGGGATATTCAGCAGAGTACATACAGTGACTGGGCTGCGCAGATTCTAGGGCTAGACACTCCCCCTCAAGATGGATCAGAAACCTTAACTCATTGGTTCGATGTAACGAATACAAAGCTAGGACGCTTAAATGATGATGAATTACCCGGTAGGTTCAAAGGTTCACTGAAATTCAAGGGAATTCTTGATGCTTTTCTAGAAAATATCGAATCTTACTGTGTACCTCCATTGGATTTTGAACCTTGGGAAGGAGCAGTTCTCTCCCATGCAGACATCCTTCAATGGTTTGAAGGCGAATACAGGCACTATCCGGTAGCAAGACGCAAAGAACGAGTGTTGTCACGAATTCACCGCTGGATCGAGATGGAGCTGAAGAAGTCTCCTTCTCTTGCGGCGATGAAAGAGCGGAAGAAGAAAGCACAGCAACGAGAAAAGGCTTACGCCAAAAAGTGGCCTGAATTGGAACCTGTGTCTCTATATCAGGAGCTTTTTCGCGCTAAAAAGAGCATGAATGCTGGATTCCCAGATATGTCGGAGTATATCCCCAAGAGTATTTGGAAGGAAACTCAGACCTATTTAAAGAAACAAACGATGAAAGAAGAGGATTTAGCCGCTCTTCTATATCTTTTTACATGCATTAATGAAATAGAGGGTCACATGACTTTTGATCATGTTGTCATTGATGAGGCTCAGGACTTCTCACCGTTTCAGGTTCTAGTGTTAGATCGGTTTGTTAAAGGACATTCGTTCACGATCCTAGGTGATTTGTCACAGGGGATTCATTATTACAAAGGGGTTCAGAGTTGGGATGAGATGGCGAGTCTGTTCCGGCCGGAGGAGACGGCATACTTTGCTCTCACACGAAGCTATCGTTCGACGATGGAAATTATTGAGTTTGCTAATGAAATTTTGAAGCGGGGTGTGGGTGCAGAATTGCTAGCCGTACCTGTATTCCGTAGTGGTGATCCCGTACGACTGCAATCAGCTGTAGGAGATCACCGCGAAACGTCGATCTCTCAGGTACTTGAGGTCGCTCTTTCCGGTTCTTACCGCACAGCTGCCTTGCTGACCCGTACATTACAAGAGGCTAAGCAGCTATATGAATACCTTATAGACCAAGGCATCGAGGTACATCTCATTGATGGCGATAAAGGGCAATACGCAGGAGGTATCTCAGTGCTCCCTGTATATTTATCTAAAGGTCTAGAGTTCGATGCTGTTATCCTGACGGACGTAGATACTGGCCATTATGGGCCCGGCGATGCCAAATTGTTATATGTCGGTTGTACACGTGCATTACACGAGCTTTGGCTGTTGCATGGAGATATACTACCGGATTATATTTCAACTGACACTCCAGAGAACGGGTTATAGTTCAGATGAATCTTCCATAAAGTCCTCCAGGCTTCGGGCAGCTTTATTCTGATTGCATAAGTTGCAGGCACATACACAGTTAGCTGGCGTAGTATGTCCGCCCTTAGCCCGAGGCAATAGGTGGTCAATGGTATCCCCATATTCACCACAGAAGAAACAAGTATGTTTGTCTCGCTCAAGAATATAACGTCGAAATGATTTGTTGCTGTAAATGCGGCGGATGGTATGTCTATTCACAACGACAGCAGCGTGCTCTTTGACGAGTATTACAGCCAAATTGAAGTCAACTTCTTGTTGCCAGCGGCGACCGTTATCTGTGCGCCCCCTCATTCGTACTAATCCATGACGGTTTGGCTTGAGTATAACTAAATCCAGGCCGTCTACTCTTGGTGGGGGGACGGGTAACGTACGTTTTATTAGGCGTTTAGGTTGGAACGTGGTGTCTGTAGAAGGGTTAATTTCAGTATTTGTCGCCGATGATGTAATAGCACGTTGTTCTTTTTTTAATTGACGACAGCTTCGACAAGCTCCACGTCTAGAACCTCTATTTGAGCGTTTACCTGTTCTGCGGATGAAATGGGATAAGGGTTTATTTTGTCCGCAATATGCACATAGCTTGGTATTGGTATTTATTTCAGGGGAGATCTCCGTTTGTGGAGAAGTCTTGTTATCTTTCGTCACTTAGTCACCTCTGTTTCCAATCGAGTGGATAACTGTAACACTATTATCATCATTATACTCAACCATTACTCTACTTCATAGACACACCAAAAAGCCAAGACCTTAAAGGTCTTGGCTCTATTTCTTATTTCGTAATAGACGATACCTCTTGTCTGTGTGATCGAAGTTTGGTTAGTACCTTTCGAATACTTTCCTCGGACAGATGATAGGACTCTGCCAGATCCTTAACAGAACGTCCAGAGTTATATTCAGCATAAATTTCTTTGTTACGTAATGCTATAGTTGTCCGTGATCCACTCAGTTCGCCCCACAGGGCCCGAGTTTGATCCGGCTTGGGGATGTAGAGAAGCTCGCCTTGGATATAGTGCTGCAGTTCTTTCAGCAGCCTATGGGGAAGCACATCCTTCCCATTTTTGTAGTTCACGATCATGGTCCTCCTTATTTCGTTGTCCTTCATTGAATGGATTGATAAGATAAGTACGCATGGTCGTAACTCCCCCTTTCGGCTTTAAATAATAGTTTGAATATATCTTAACATAAATTAACATCAACGGAAATAAGGGGGCTAAAGAGCCCCCTAGCTATGGATCTCCGCGTTATGCGGAGATCACCTCACTCACTGAAATCACTTTCATCAGCCCCCTTTCCAGTACTTTGTCGGCCCGACATCTATATTAACTCATATCTGATGTTGGGATGGAAGTGAAAGAACGATTATAAATGTTTTTTACTTATGCTATGTTAAAATAGAGGATACGAAGGAAGGGATTGAAATGGATTTATTCTCCTATGGACAAGAAGAAAGTAATCACTCCGGACGGTTGCTAGCAGATCGGATGAGACCCCTCTCTCTGGATGAATATATTGGTCAGGAAGCTATACTTGGCCAAGGAAAACTACTCCGCCGGGCCATTGAAGCGGACCAAGTGTCCTCTATTTTGTTATATGGACCTCCCGGGTGTGGAAAAACAACGTTAGCCCATATTATATCCAATCATACGAAGAGCGAATTTGTAAGGCTTAATGCGGTGGATGCCTCAGTAAAGGATGTTAGGGAGGTTATCCAAAAGGCACAAAGCGATAAGTCATTCTATGGGACGAAAACAATTCTGTTCCTGGACGAGGTACATCGTTTCAACAGTTCGCGGCAGGATGCCCTATTACCTGCGGTAGAGAAAGGTACAATTACCTTTATCGGTGCCACGACGGAAAATCCGTTCCATTACGTGAATGGCGCTTTGATGAGTCGCTCAACACTGTTCCAGCTGGAACCATTGACGAAGGAGCATTCTTTGATTGCGATGACCCGCGCGCTGAAGGATCGTGATAAAGGGCTGGGTTTTATGAATTTGGAAGTTGATGAAGAAGCACTTATGCATATCGCAACCATGGCTAACGGCGATATCAGACGGGCGTTAAATGCCTTGGAATTGGCAGCCCTAACAACGCCTCCGCAGGAGAACGGCAGCATTCATATTACGTTGGACGTGGCTGAAGAATCGATTCGGCGGCCCATTGTGAAGGCGGACGAATCAACGCAATACGATATTCTCTCAGCATTTCATAAGAGTATTCGCGGGTCTAGTGATGCGGCACTATTCTGGTTCCTCTATGCTGTTGAGAAGCTCGGAATGGATCCGATGACCTTTATCAGACGTCTGATTGCTGCGAGTAGTGAAGATATAGGTCTAGCGAATCCTCAGGCAATGGTACAAGCAGTGAGCGCATTGGAGGCCTATCGTAACAATGGGTGGCCTGAAGCGAGGCTTAACATCGCTCAGGCGATTCTATTCGCTGTCGAAAGTCCGAAGTCAGATGGTGTTGTCTCAGCAATTTCAAAGGCGATGTCTGCGATGGAGGATGTTAAGTCTGCCGAAGTGCCGCTGCACCTGAGAGATGGACATTACAAAGGGTCAGTGAAGCTGGGCCATGTAGGCTATAAGTATCCGCATAATTATCCTGGACACTATGTGAAGCAGGACTATTTGCCAGCGAATCTAGCTGACAAGGTTTTTTATGAAGCGACGGAGCAAGGGAACGAGAGTAAGATCAAGCACAATCAAGAATTACGGCGTCGTCAAGAATAGTGATTTAACAGGAAAGCCAGCATTTCACAAGAGATTGTGAATGCTGGCTTTATGTTGATGCTTAATTTGTACTTTTTCCTGAGACGATACAAATAAAACTATGCTTGTACTTTCTCTGGCGCTTCAATTGTACCGCCGCCAAGACATTCTTCACCATTGAAGAAGACGACTGCTTGTCCTGGTGTAATGGCTTTCTGAGGTACATCGAACTGTACCAAGAGTGTACCATCCTTCTGCGGGATCAAGGTAACCCCTTGATCAGGTTGACGATAACGGAATTTGGCTGTACATTTGAACGGTTTTCCAGGTATTTTATCAGCTCCAGAGATCCAATTAATGCCCGATGCGATTAGACTTGTAGAATACAAGCTTGGATGCTTGTCGCCTTGTACAACGTACAGGATGTTGTTCTCTAAGTCCTTCTCAGCGACAAACCATGGTTCGCCAGAACCGGATCCACCGATGCCTAGTCCTTGTCGTTGTCCTAAGGTGTAATACATTAATCCATCATGCTGCCCTTTAACTTCACCTGATACAATGTCGATCATCTTACCCGATTGGGCAGGAAGATAATTACTTAAGAATTCTTTGAAATTTCGTTCTCCGATAAAACATACGCCTGTACTGTCTTTCTTCTTCGCAGTATATAGTCCTGCTTCATCAGCAATCCGCCGTACTTCTGGCTTAGGAAGATGTCCTATAGGGAACATAGCTTTGGACAACTGTTCCTGATTCAACGCGTTAAGAAAGTAGGTTTGGTCTTTGTTGTTATCGATACCACGTAGCAACTTAAATAAGCTACCATCTTCTACAACACGCGCGTAATGACCTGTAGCCACGTAATCTGCGCCCAAATCCAACGCTTTGTTCAGAAATTCACCAAATTTGATCTCTCGATTACAAATTACATCGGGATTTGGTGTACGTCCGCGCTTATATTCTTCGAGAAAATAGGCAAATACTTTATCATAGTATTCTTTCTCGAAATTAACCGTATAGTAAGGGATATCAATTTGTTCACAGACGCGTCTTACATCTTCGGCGTCCTGTTCTGCGGTGCAGACTCCAAACTCATCGGTATCGTCCCAATTCTTCATGAATATGCCAATCACGTCATACCCTTGTTGTTTGAGCAATAGCGCTGTAACTGAGGAATCAACGCCACCTGACATTCCAACGACGATCCGCGTTTCACTATTGGATTTTGACATAATATCACTCCTTTGTTCCTATCGTTATTTTATCATAAGCCTGTGGCAATATACGACCTTTGACTGCTGCTGTGAATCTGAGTGAACAAGATGAGGCAGATTGCTGATTTCTTTCCAAAAAGAGACGTGATGTGTTACGATAAGCAGAGGTTAATGATAGGAATAGGGAGCTATAAATCCTAACATTAATTGATCAAAGTTCAATTATATAAATATTACTTGAAAATTGAAAGAGGTGGCTTCTTTGAAGATTTCCACAAAGGGACGCTATGGCTTAACAATCATGATGGAACTAGCCGCAAAATTTGGTGAAGGACCAACCTCCCTAAAAAGTATTGCAGAGAAGAATCAATTATCTGAGCATTATTTGGAGCAACTGATTGCGCCACTGCGTAACGCTGGTTTGGTCAAGAGTATTCGCGGTGCATACGGCGGGTATATCCTAGCGAGGGAAGCAGCAGAGATTACCGCGGGAGATATTATTCGTGTGTTGGAAGGGCCTATCTCTGTAGTGGATTTTACGGAAGAAGACGATCCAGCCAAGCGAGACTTGTGGTTGCGTATTCGCGATAGTATCGCTGATGTGATTGATTCCACTACACTTGAGTATTTGATCTCATTTGAAGAACATGGCGGTAAAGAGAATTACATGTTCTACATATAATTCGATTTCTCTGGAAGACATAGGAAGGGTCAGGTATAGAATGAGATAACCTTGCCTTCAATCTAATGTTCTAAAATCAAAAAGATGGCAAGCCTCCGGTTTATTGGATGCTTGCCATTTGACGTTTTCGGTCATTGTGGCACATGTGAAGTCGCTTCCTTTAGTAGGAGTGGCTTTTATTTTTTAATAGATTCTAGTATTTTGATACTATATTTTAATAATTAAATAATTTTATTGAAATAATATTTCATAAATGTTATTCTTCAGTTAAGAAAGCGATTTCATAAGTGGAAAAGGATGATGAAAATCATGTTGGAGCATTTGACAACAGAGACTCGCAATAAGAAGACAATGAATTTAGATGAATTAACACCTCTTGAATTTTTGGAAGTGATGAATGAAGAAGATCAAAAAGTTGCACACGCGGTTAAACAAGAAATTCCGCAAATTGCCAAAGCGGTAGAAGTAATTACAGCGGCGATAAAACAAGGAGGACGCTTAATTTACATGGGAGCTGGAACCAGTGGACGTATCGGCTTGCTAGATGCTGTTGAATGTCCACCAACATTCGGGACAGCACCTGAAGAAGTAGTTGGGTTAATAGCTGGTGGAGAACGAGCGTTTATTAAAGCGGTCGAAGGTGCAGAGGACAATGAACAATTGGGGGTGCAAGATTTACAAGATATAAAACTTACTGCCAAAGATATTGTCGTAGGAATTGCCGCTAGCGGCCGTACGCCTTATGTCATTGGAGGATTGGAATATGCCAATTCTATTGGAACACCTACTGTAGCCGTGAGTTGCAACAAAGATTCAGCGATTGGTAAAGTTGCCAAGATTGCAATTGAAGTCGTAAACGGCCCGGAAGTATTAACAGGGTCAACACGTTTAAAGGCAGGGACCTCTCAAAAGTTAATTTGCAATATGCTTTCAACAGCCTCAATGGTTGGTATTGGAAAAGTATATGGAAATTTAATGGTAGATGTACAGCTAACCAATGAGAAGCTTGTAGAACGTGCTAAACGTATTGTGATGGATGCGACTGATTGTGATGCTGAAACAGCAGAAGACTATTTGAAACAAGCAGATCACAAACCGAAAATTGCAATTGTGATGATTCTTGCGGGACTTTCTAAAGAAGAAGCTGTACAACGTTTGGAAGCATCACAAGGTTTTGTACGTCAAGCGATAAAATAATTAAAGTATGAGAGGGGCATGAACATGAGTAAGTATCATGATTTAGCGGTCCAAATATTAGAGGCTGTCGGTGGTAGTTCAAATGTATCCTCATATACCAATTGCATGACTCGTCTTCGTGTAACTGTTGTTGATCGCAACCGAATCGCTGAAACCAAGTTGAAGGAGATTGATGGGGTTCTAGGTGTAGTGGATGATGAAACTTATCAAATCATTCTCGGGCCAGGGATCGTGACCAAAGTAGCCGAACAATTTGGTAAAGTGTTAGAAGAAAGTGGAGCAGGGGGGAGAAGTTCATCTTCGGCTGAACAATTACAAGCAAAAGGCGCACAAATGAAAGCGCAATTAAAGAAAAAGAATAATACACCTTTCAAAAACTTTTTGCGAAAAATAGGAAATATTTTCGTACCCCTAATTCCTGCATTCGTTGGAGCTGGTTTAATCGCGGGTATTGGCTCGATTCTAGCTAACAATATTACTGCAGGCAATTTAGACGCTGCAACGTGGCAGCAATATGTAACTATATTAAATATAATTAAAAATGCTATTTTCAGTTACTTAGTCATTTATGTCGGTATTAATGCAGCGAAGGAGTTTGGGGCTACTCCTGCTCTTGGTGGAGTTATCGGTGGGGTAACCCTTCTAACAGGTGTTACGGCTGACCTGCCCATTCTTAATATATTTACGGGTGCGCCTTTAGCAGCGGGGCAAGGTGGGGTTATTGGCGTTCTAATCGCGGTATGGATTTTGTCAGTGGTTGAAAAATATTTACGTAAATTTATTCCTGATTCTGTTGATATAATCGTTACTCCTACAATTGCCTTACTAGTCGTGGGGCTGATTACGATATTCTTCATCATGCCATTCGCTGGATTTATTTCTAGCAACTTAATTGGAGCTATTAACTGGACGTTAGAACGTGGTGGTGCATTCTCTGGTTTTGTATTAGGAACAGCGTTCTTACCGCTTGTTATGTTAGGACTACATCAGGTATTGACGCCGATTCACATTGAGATGATCAATAGTTCAGGTATGACGTTATTACTTCCGATTCTTGCAATGGCTGGAGCGGGTCAAGTAGGAGCATCCATTGCATTATGGATTCGTTGTAAGAAGAACAAATCATTAACGAACATGATTAAAGGTGCTCTTCCCGTGGGTATTCTGGGGATCGGCGAGCCATTGATTTATGGGGTAACCTTACCGTTAGGTCGTCCTTTTATTACAGCTTGTCTTGGCGGAGGTATTGGCGGTGCGGTCATTGGATTATTTGGCAACGTTGGAGCGATTGCCATTGGACCATCTGGAGTCGCGTTACTTCCATTAATCGCAAATGGATTATGGTTTAAATATTTAATAGGGCTGATTGCAGCTTACATTGGTGGATTCATAATAACTTATTTCTTCGGTACACCAAAAGATGCCATGTTAGAACAGGAATAACGTATTAGATAGAAATACTGAGGTGATTCGAGTGCTGGGAATATCAATTTTTGTAGCGGATCGGACGTTAGAAGACAACATGAATTATATGCAAGAAATGAAGAAAGCAGGTTGTACCGAGATATTTACATCACTTCATATGCCAGAAGATGATATAGAAGTATTGAAGGAGAAATTACAGGTAATTGCAAGTACTGCCAAACAATTAGGAATGGACTTGATGGCAGATATTTCTGGGAAAGCGTTGGAGAAATTCTCATTCCCTTATTTATTACAATCAGGTGTAACAGGTTTGCGGATGGATTTTGGGTTTAACGCCCATGAAATTGCCGCCTATTCGCAAAAAATGAAAATTGCCTTAAACGCCAGCACATTAACACCGGATTTTTTATCTACATTAAAAAATCACGATATTTGTCTTGAGAACATTGAAGCATGGCATAATTATTATCCTCGTCCAGAAACAGGGCTTGATAAAGAATCATTCATAGAGAAGAACAAATGGTTGCAAGCTGAAGGCATTACGACAATGGCCTTTATTCCTGGAGACGGACTGAAGAGAAAACCATTATTTGAAAGTTTACCTACACTAGAGAAGCATCGGAATCAATCTTCTTTTCTTGCTTACTTGGAAATCGAGAAAGATTGTGCTGTAGACAAAATTTTTGTTGGAGATCTAACGCTATCAGATTGGTCTTATCATCAATTTCAAATGTATGCAGAAGGAATTATTCCTTTGCGAGTAACCAAGGAACTACCTTATGCATTATGGGATATTGTTCATCGGAATCGCCTTGATGCTGCTCGCGATGTCATTCGCTCAGAAAGTGCACGTACAGATGAAGCGCGTTTTGTCATGGGAAAAAATATTGCGCCTACACTTACGACCAATCGACCAAGAGGAACGATTACCGTTGATAATTATTTGTATGGCCGCTATGAAGGTGAGCTGCAGATTACGTTAACGGATTTACCGGCTCATGAAGGTGTTAATGTGATTGGTCATATTTTAGAAGAAGATATTCCTCTATTGGATCACGTCAGAAAAGGCGGATGCCGCTTTTCCTTTACAACGGCTTCTTAATGATTGCGCTCCTCTACTTTGTTATAATAAGGAAAATAGATTAAGTGGGGAGATAAGGACTTGGTAGTAGGAAGTATGATTTCTCAAATTGAACTAGTATTAAATGAACTTCCGGAATCAGAAAAAAAAGTAGCAGAGTACATTATCGCAAATGCTAAAGAAGTTATGCATATGACCATACATGAGCTAGCAAAGAAAGCGGAGGCTAGTAGTGCGGCGGTTGTTCGTTTTTGCAGGTCGCTAGGAATAGAAGGGTTTCCCGCTCTGAAACTCCGTTTATCAGCGGAAGTAGAAAACACGCAGCATGTGGGTTATTTTGATGTCGAATCGAATGAATCGGTGCATTCTATCATTGATAAAACGTTGTCGAATACAATATTGACCTTCCAGAATACGGCTAGTCAACTAGATGAGCAAGCTATTGAACAGGCAGTAAAATTGTTACAGCAGGCAGAAGTTATTTATGTTTACGGGATAGGCGCCTCTTTTATTATTGCAGAAGATGCTGCACAAAAATGGCTTCGGCTTGGCAAAAATGTCTATGCTATTTCAGATCGCCATTTATTAGCAGCGGCAATGGCTACGAAATCAGAAAACGCCGTCTTCTGGGGAATTTCTTATAGCGGAGAAACGAGAGAGGTTATTCAATTAACAAAACGGGCTAAAGAACGGGGAATAAAAACAATTAGCCTCTCTCGTCCTGGTAACAACAAGCTTTCTCAGCTTGCTGATGTCTCTTTATTTACAGCACGTGCGCCGGAAGCAAAGCTTCGTAGTGCGGCAACAAGCTCTAGATTTGCACAATTATTTGTGCTGGATATTGTCTTTTGCACATATGCTTCTGCACAGTATGATTTTACTGTGGAGCAGCTAGCGAAGTCGAGACAAATGATTGAAGTGTTGTATGATTAATGTTTTGATAAACGTTTGATTGTAACCTACCCCTTCCTCCCGATACATTTATTAAATCTTGAAACTTACCGTCTCGGTAAGTTTATTTGCTACGGAAAAATTTCGAGAGATCGTATAAATTGGAAGTCTTAATTATATAGTCATCAGATGACCTGACCAATTAATTATGAATATGGGATGGGGCGTTCAGGGATGTTGAAACCAGAAGTAAAATGTGAACTTATTGCCATTCTTGGTGAGTCTTATGTTAAAGATGATATGCAGTCACGGGTTACACATTCGTATGATGGTACGCCTATGCTACAATCGCTCCCTGACGCAGTTATTTATCCGTATAATACGCAGCAAGTCTCTGAAGTGATGAAGGTGCTTAGCCGCCAGCGTATACCTGTCATTGGGCGGGGTTCGGGCACAAATCTGTGTGGCGGAACCGTTCCCGTTCTGGGGGGAGTCGTTATGGTGATGCATCGGATGAATCAGATTCTTGAAGTAGATATGGAGAATTTGACGGCTTCTGTACAGCCTGGGCTCAATACCAAACAGTTCACGACCCATGTTGAACAACTAGGACTCTTTTATCCACCTGATCCGAGCAGCATGTCGATTTCGACTATCGGTGGCAATATTGCTGAATGTTCTGGCGGCTTGCGTGGACTCAAGTATGGGACGACGAAAGATTATGTTATTGGCTTGGAGGCTGTTCTGGCGAATGGAGATATCATCCGCACAGGCGGCAAACTAATGAAGGATGTAGCTGGTTATGATCTGACCAAGTTACTTGTGGGATCGGAGGGAACGCTAGCCATTATTACGGAGGCGACGCTTAAGCTAGTCCCTCCACCGAAGTATAAAAAAACGATGCTGGCGATGTATAAAGATTTAAACGGTGCAGCCCGGACGGTGTCGAAGATAATCGAGAACCGGATCATTCCTGCTACCTTAGAGATTCTGGATAACTCGACGATCCGTGTCGTTGACGCTTTTGCTAATCTTGGCTTGCCGCTCCAAATGGAAGCGATTCTGCTGATTGAGCAGGACGGGGAGATAGAATCGGTAGAGCGGGATATTGCGAGTATTACAGCGATTTGTCATAGTGAACAGGCGGAGCAGATTAGTGTTGCTGAAAGTGCAGAGGAAGCGGAGAGGTTGCTTACAGCACGTCGCAGTGCATTCACAGCATTAGCACGGCTTAGGCCAACGACGATTTTGGAGGATGCAACGGTACCACGTTCAAAAATCGCGGATATGATCATAGAGATTAATCGAATTGCGGCAAAACATCAGGTTCAGATTTGTACGTTTGGCCATGCTGGCGATGGAAATCTGCATCCGACAGCTTTGACAGATGCGCGTAATACCGATGAGATTCATCGGGTGGAAGCAGCTTTCGAGGAAATATTTGAGGCGGCGATTTCTCTTGGGGGTACGATTACCGGTGAACATGGGGTCGGTATGGTGAAGGCACCATTTCTGGAATGGAAGATCGGTAGGAGTGGGATAGAAGTGATGAAGGCGATTAAACATGCTTTTGATCCGTTTAATATTTTGAATCCGGGCAAAGTTTTTGCTAAGGAATCACGGAAACGGGTGGTGATTGATCGTGGATAAGACGAGTGAGGATGTTAGGTTAAATTCACTGACGGAGAAGTTGCGGTTACGCTTAGACGGTGATCAACTCACGAACTGTATGCGTTGCGGATTCTGTCTCCCGGCTTGTCCTACCTTTGCTGAGACTGGAATCGAAGCAGAATCGCCGCGCGGAAGAATTGCCTTGATGAAAGCGGTCAAGGACGGTATTATGGCTCCTGATGTGGCATTTGAGGAACAGATGAACCACTGTCTGGGCTGTCGCGCCTGTGAACCGGCCTGTCCTGCGGATGTCAAATACGGGCAGTTAATTGAGCAAGCCCGGGATGCTATTGAGGATCACACTAAAACTCACCGGGGCTGGGTAAAATTAGTGAGACACACAGCTTTTCAAACGATTTTCCCGAATCAGAAACGTGTGCGATGGATGGGCAAAGGGCTACGGTTTTATCAAACATCGGGCATGCGTACGTTAGCACGGAAAACAGGTGCGATGAAGATGTTCCCCAAGCATATGCGTGAGATGGAGGAGATCCTCCCTGATGTTGCTGTACAAGGTGTGGTCGAACAGATTGGCATACTTCATCCGGCAAAGGGCGAGAAAATCGCTACGGTAGCGTTGTTCCGGGGCTGCTTGATGGATGTGTTATTCGCGGACACTAACATTCACACTGTGGATCTACTTACAGAAGCAGGTTTTGAGGTCGTTATTCCGGAGCAGCAAAATTGCTGTGGTGCTATGCATGCACATAGTGGAGAAATTGAGGGAGCAAGATCGTTAGCACGTAGTAATATCTCTATCTTCAAAGCGGCTGGTGTAGACTATATTGTGTCGAATGCGGGTGGTTGCGGAGCGCTGCTCTTGGAATATGATCATTTACTTCATGAAGATGAGCAGTGGAAGGATGATGCGATGTGGTTTGCTGAGCGTGTAATTGACGTCAGTGACTTACTGGTTCGGATGGGTAGATTGCTGGTTTTCTCGGAGCGCGAGGAGAATCAATGTGTTCGCATCACATATCAAGATTCTTGTCATTTGCGTAATGTGATGCGTTCATCGGATGCACCTCGCCGCTTGATGCGCCAAGTTACTGGTGTAGAGTTTGTGGAGATGAAGGAGGCAGAACGTTGTTGCGGATCTGCAGGAACTTATACTTTAACGCAGCCGGTTATGTCCGGACAGATCCTCGATCATAAAATGGAGCATGTCAGGGCAACTGATGCGCAGTATTTACTGACGAGCAATCCCGGATGTTTACTTCAGATGATGCATGGCATCAACCAGCATGGTCTGAATGGACAGATGAAGGCAGTTCATATTGTAGATTTCCTTCATGAACGAATGTGTGGACAGGATGAATAGAAATCTTTTGTGACCGTTACAGTGCTTTACATACTACTATAGTTTTTTTATGAAAAATAATATACAATAAAAGTAAAATTTACATCAAACATGATTAACTTTTCATTGCCGTCCCGATTCGGGGCGGTGATTCCGTTTAAAATAGCATTAAGAGTGGAGATACTGATGAGAAGAATATATTTGGACCATGCCGCTTCGACACCCATCCATCCAGAAGTTGCTGAAACGATGCTGTCGGTTATGCGGGATCAATTCGGCAACGCCTCAAGTGTCCATTCCTTTGGTCGAGATGCCAAAAGATTAGTTAATGGATCACGTGATAAGCTTTCGATGGCACTGGGGTGCCGTTCAGACGAGCTTGTCTTCACAAGTGGGGGGACGGAAAGCGACAATCTAGCGATTTTTGGTACGGTAGCAGCAAGAGCTGATCAAGGTAGACATATTATTACGACAGCTATTGAACATCATGCGGTATTACATGCATGTCAACAATTAGAGAAACAGGGGTATGAAGTGACATACTTACCCGTTGATCGATATGGTAGGGTTCATCCAGAACAAGTGCTAGAAGCAATCCGCCAGGACACGATCCTGGTTAGTGTTATGTATGGAAACAATGAGGTAGGAACGATTCAACCTATTGAAGAGATTGGTTCTATTACTCGCGAACGGGGCATTATCTGTCATGTTGATGCCGTGCAGACGCTTGGCTCTCTTCCGATTTCCTGTGCAAAGCTTCCGGTTGATTTAATGAGTTTTTCTGCCCATAAAATAAATGGCCCTCAAGGAATAGGGGCTTTATATATTCACAAAGATCTAAATATCGAACCGGTTCTATACGGTGGATTGCAAGAACGAAAACGCCGTGCGGGGACAGAAAATCTAGCGGGGATTGCCGGGTTCACCAAGGCAGTAGAATTGATTGTAGCCAATATACCTGAAAGACAGCAACAAGATGAGCTCTTACGTAGAACCTTGCTCGATTCTTTGGAGAAAAGTGTAGGGAGTGAGTATTTTCATGTGAACGGAGCTTCACAAAATCAGCTTACTCATATCGTGAATATTAGTTTTCCTGAATGCGATACAGAAACCATGTTAATGAATCTCGACATGGAAGGAATTGCGGTAGCAAGTGGCTCGGCATGTACTTCCGGTTCGCTTGAGCCATCTCACGTGTTAGAAGCAATGAATTTGCCACAAAATATTTTGAAATCGGCGATTCGATTTAGTTTCGGTTTGGGTAATACTAGTGAAGAAATAGAGTATACAGCCCAAAAAATTGGAACCATCCTAGAGCGAATTCGTAAAAGAAGATAACTGGGCGTTTGTTTATTTACTACTACGAAGGGAGGATGGTTTAGTTTTATCTAGAAATACCAGCCCATGAGGAGGGACCCACCTTGATGAGATTGCAGGAGATGATTGGTTTAGCCGTATTTGATGTTGAAGGCGGCAAACAGGTTGGGAAAGTCCTCGATATGATGTTAAATGAGAATTGGTCCATAACGGGCATTCTACTGGAGGGCAAGACCCTGTTCTCCTCCAGTGTCAAAGCGGTGCTCTGGAATGATATTGTCGCTTACGGCGAAGACGCTGTGATGATTCGTAATCAACAGGCTGTCCATAAACTGGAAGCCGAGAACATACAACTTACTTTTTTGTCTGGAAACGGGAAGTTGAAGGAACTTTCCGTACTTACTACGGATGGAATCATGATAGGACACGTCACCGATGTTTATTTTAACCATGAATTGGGCAACACAATTACAGGGATTGAAATCAGTGACGGTTTTTTCTCTGATCTGATGGAAGGTCGTAAAATGCTACCTTACACATCAGGTATGACAAAAGGGGAAAATGTAATCATGGTACCCCCTCTCAGTGAGCAAATGCTTGAGAAGCCCATGAATTCTGTTAATGGATAGGTGATAATTATATGATGAAATGTCCAAACTGCAACTCCAAGGATATTGGTAAGATAGGTTCCCATCAGTTTTATTGCTGGGGGTGCTTTATTGAACTAACAGTAAATGGTGAGAAAATGTCCGTCTATCAAGTAGAAGAAGACGGAACACTAAGCTCCTTGGATGATTTATTTTTTGGCGAGGAAATCCCGCAAGACTTCCCGCAAATGCACGCATCTTCATAGGATTCGACCTTATACATAGGTCGCTATAAGCCTTTCTTCCTCATTGGAAGAGAGGCTTTTCTTACGTTAAACATTGGATTCAATAGGGCATTTCTTGAAGAAGAGCGATAATTTGTAGTTGTTATGTCATGTGTTTTCATTAGTGAAAGAGTCTTAAGTCAAGATTAGTAATAGGCTATTTTACTCATGGCAATGGCGCGATGTGTTGCGGTCAATCGGCCTATTCACAAGCCTTTAGAAGTATGGTTATCTATTGATTGTCCTGCTTTTTCTTTTTTTGCACAATTACATATTAACATTATGAAGATAAAGACATGAAGCTGGCTTGATCAATTAGTCTAAGAGGAGGAATAGGGTTGAAACGTTCTATATTTTGTTATCTATGTGTCGTTCTACTTGGAGGGGCTATATTTACCGGCCTTTCGCCGGAGGCTCAAGGGGCAAAAGCCCCAGTATTTAGCGATATTAGTCAGCATTGGGCAAAAACCACGATTGAGAGTATGGTTGAACAAGGTATACTTGATGGGTTCCCCGATGGAACCTTCCGTTCCAATGAACCGGTAACCGTTGATCAATTCATTAAAATGCTCATTTTGTCGTACAGCGACCAACATTCGAATCAGGGACGGAGCTGGCGCCAGTCTTTTTTGGATTCATTGAGCGTTGAGAATCAAAGTATATTGAAGCAAGATTATCGGTATTTCGATTTCAAACCAGCTCAAACAGGATACTGGGCTAGGCCATATGTTGATGTGGCAAGTGATCTCCATTTCCTGAACAAGAATCGCTATGAGGATTTCCAGGCTAATATGACTCGGGAAAATGTGGCCGAGGTGTTATTTTACGTGTTGCAAGAAACTGAGTTTTTGGAAGATGAGGCTTTTAGTCATTCTGTGGCCCAAGCTTATGGTGATTTGACTAGTGCTTCCGAGCGTCAACAAAAATTCATGTCTGAAGCATTGGTTAAAGGGATCATGGAAGGATACCCCAACGGCAAATTTGGTGTGGGTCAATATGTAACAAGGGCAGAATCACTTGTTATTTTGAATCGTCTGACTGATAAGACGAAGCGTATTAGCGTTAAGCCTGTAGTTGGTAGTCTGCAACGGTATGTTCCCACAATAGGTGGAGGACAAAAAGTCGTTGTATTCCCTGACCAAAGAATGTGGAATGCATATGATATGATGCTGGAAGCTGGTAAATTACGAGGTACTAATTTTGATATGTTAGATACTACTTTGCGATTATACAAGGATACCGCAGAGCGTACAGCAGTCCTGCAATCAAAGGCCAAAGAAGAAGTGGCATTATGGCTTGACCCAACTTACAATACCTACGGTATCACGGTTCAGCTTCGTGAAGGGACGCTAGCACGGAACAAAGAACCTATCGAAATGTTCTGTAATGAGATTTTCGGGAATAATGCGATCGCATTTCATAGATGGTTTGATGCTGTTTGTGTCGAAGTTGAGGCAGGGCGTCCACTAGCTTCTAAGCAAATCAAACTTGGAACAGATACAATCAATGTATTAATTAATAATGAAGATAAAACGGTAAGTTTCTCTATTGCTGCTACTATGTGATTTATAGATATTATGATGATTTATTAGATTGTATGAATTGAATTTCTTAAGTGAAGTACACCGTTACACAAGCATACCTCCAGCCTGGTTAAAAGGGGACTGGAGGTATTTTCTGTCCATGTATAATTTTCGTAACACGAAACTCGATGAACTAAAATAATTTTCTCCCTCCCTACACATACTTATCCATAGCCAGTTGACCCCTAAGGAGGGATACCTTGTGGAACCCATTTATAAAAGTAAGCTGTTCCGCTATGGAATTTGGCTGCTGCTCGGATTAGTTATTCTTTATTTTGTTTGGTTAATTCGACCCATGTTGGGGCTGGTCTATGGATTTCTGAAGGCGATTTTTGCTCCATTTGTGATTGCGATGATTATTTCCTATGTGCTGAACCCGGTCGTTCGCATGCTGGTTGGACGGAAAGTACCGCGAACGATTGCTGTATTGCTTATTTATGCCGTATTTCTAGTTAGCTTGTCGGTCATTCTTATGAATGTGATCCCCATGTTTATCGAGCAGCTTGAAGAGCTGGGAGAACATTTGCCCGAGTTGACAATACATACCCAACAAGTGCTGAACCGCTTTGACAATAGTGCACTTCCGGGTAGCATTCGGATGGGAATGAATAATTGGTTCTATCAATTCGAACATCGGCTTGCAGGTGGAATAACCAGTTTTCTGGATAATATCGGAACAACGATTGGGGTTGTATTCGATGCGTTTATCATTCCATTTTTGATTTTCTATATGCTTAAAGACTTTGAAGCATTTGAACGTCTCATATTTCAATATTTACCACGTACACATCGGAAATCTATTGTGACGTTACTGAAGGAAATCGATGAAGCATTAGGGAACTATGTGCGCGGTCAACTCCTCGTCTGTGTAATTATTGGTGTGCTTGCCTATATCGGCTATATGATTATTGGTATGCAGTTTGCCTTACTGTTGGCGGGATTTGTTGCGTTATGCAACATCATTCCATATTTAGGACCGTTTCTTGGTGCAGCACCTGGGCTGATCATGGCTACTACGATTTCTTGGAAAATGGTGCTGCTCGTTGCTCTTGTAAATACAATTTGCCAATTTGTAGAAAGTAATATCATTTCCCCGCAGGTGGTGGGAAAAAGTCTCAATCTTCATCCCATGCTCATTATTTTCGCATTGCTTATGGGTGGTGAAATTGCAGGTATTGTGGGACTTATTCTGGCGGTTCCTTTTTTCGCCGTTGGCAAAGTGGTCATCCAGCATTTCTATGCATACTATGTTCGGCGTAAAACGGTGTAGGAGCGCATTGACAGCGGGAAACTCGCCTTATATACTTAAATTAATTTGTCTATAGTTGTAAATCTGTGATGAAATGAAGTACGTCCACGTTTGATTTTTCCAGAGAAGGTGTCCCTTCGCGAATAAGAAATGCATCTACTGCATTCTAATAGTATTCGCGTTGGCTGAAAGGACCCCATGATCGACCGGGCGGAAAGCTAATTTCGGAGTGTGAGTCCAAATTCACCGGATGGTTCCCGTTACCGAACCGGACAAGGCGATCGTCCATCTCATTCTAAATAGAATGATGAAGGAGCGATAACCAGGGTGGTACCGCGAGTTAATCGTCCCTGTGATCAGGGGCGTTTTTTCTATTTTTCGGTGCTTTTATATAGAGGTAGCATTATTAGCGCCGAACACATAAAAACCTAGGGGGAACTTATATGAAATCAAGTGAAATACGCTCAAAATGGTTGCAGTTCTTCGCCAGCAAAGGGCACAAAATCGAGCCGAGTGCATCGCTCGTTCCGCATAACGATCCCTCTTTGCTATGGATCAATGCGGGTATGGCTCCGCTGAAAGCTTATTTTGATGGCCGGGTAAAACCTGATAATCCAAGGCTCACTAATTCTCAGAAATGCATACGTACAAATGATATCGAGAACGTGGGAAAAACGCGTCGTCATCATACTTTTTTTGAAATGTTGGGTAACTTCTCCATCGGTGATTATTTCAAAGAAGATGCAATTACTTGGGCATGGGAGTTTCTAACGTCACCTGAATGGATCGGCTTTGATCCAGAGCGTCTATCCGTAACGGTATATCCTGAGGATGAAGAAGCGTACAAGTTGTGGAACGAGAAGATTGGTCTACCGGCTGAGCGGATCGTGAAGCTAGAGGAGAATTTCTGGGATATCGGTGAAGGACCATGTGGACCATGTACAGAAATATTCTATGACCGTGGAGATGCCTATGGTGATCTCTCCGATCCAGAGTGTTATACAGGTGGGGAAAATGAACGCTTCCTGGAAGTATGGAATGTAGTATTCTCCCAATTTAATCATAATAAAGATGGTAGCTTCACTCCACTTCCTAGTAAGAATATCGATACGGGCGCGGGTCTAGAACGTTTTGCATCCATTCTGCAAGATGTGAATTCTAACTTTGATACGGATTTATTCCAACCGATCATCACTAAAACTGCTCAAATCGCTGGTGTGAAATATGGGACAAGCGAAGAAGTAGATGTGGCATTGAAAGTCATCGCGGATCACGTACGTACGGTTGCTTTCGCGGTTGCTGATGGTGTATTGCCATCAAACGAAGGACGGGGTTACGTTATTCGTCGATTGCTCCGCCGTGCTGTTCGTTATGGTAAGGTACTTGGTCTAAGCAAGCCATTTATGTATGAATTGGTAGAAACAGTTGGCGAAATTATGGGCAGCTACTACACGGACATCGTTACAAAGCGTGAATTTATCGAGAAAGTTATTCATACGGAAGAAGAGCGTTTCCACGAAACGTTGAGTGATGGATTAGCGATTCTAGCTCAGATCAGTGCAGATGCCAAAGCAGAAGGTCGCACGGTCCTTACGGGTGCTGAGACATTCAAGTTGTACGATACCTATGGATTCCCGCTCGACCTAAGTGAAGACTTTGCGTTAGAGCATGGAATGACGGTAGACCGGGAAGGTTTTGAAGCAGCTATGGAGGAGCAACGTGAACGTGCACGTGCTGCTGGCCATAAAGGTGCAAGTATGGCAATCCAGGGTGGGGTTCTGTCTGATTATACGACTAAAACAGAATTCATTGGTTATAATGAGCTTGATGTAACTACAAAAATTCTAGCGATTGTAGTGGATGATACTTTCAAGGATGTTTTATCCGCCGGAGAAACTGGACAAGTTATACTGGAGACAACTCCTTTCTATGCAGAAAGTGGTGGTCAAGTCAGCGATCAAGGTACAATTACCAGTGAATTAGGCAGTGCGAAGGTAGAAGGGATGTTCAAAGCACCACATGGTCAACATGTTCATCAAGTGACAATGACTTCTGGTGAATTGCGTGTAGATACTGAAGTAACGGCTCAAGTAAATCGGGAACTTCGCGGAAGTATTGTGAAAAACCATACAGCGACACATTTGCTTCATAAAGCGCTCAAAGAAACATTAGGAGAGCATGTGAATCAGGCTGGTTCTTTGGTAGACCCGCAGCGACTTCGTTTTGACTTCTCACACCTTGGTAGCATTTCTACTGAAGAACTCACAGAGATTGAGCACCGTGTGAATGAGCAGATATGGAATGCATTAGATGTAATTATTGAGCACAAACCAATCGACGAAGCGAAAGCAATGGGTGCGATGGCTCTGTTTGGTGAAAAGTACGGTGACGTTGTACGCGTTGTTCAAGTTGGCGGCTACAGTTTGGAATTATGCGGTGGATGCCATGTTAGCAATACATCCGAAATTGGATTGTTCAAACTGGTTAGCGAGAGCGGGATAGGCTCTGGTGTCCGCCGGATTGAAGCAGTTACCGGCCGTGGTGCTTATCAGTATATGGATGGTCAACTTGAGACACTCAAACAATCAGCTGCATTGCTTAAGTCCAATGTGAATGATGTTCCTAAGCGGATTGAAGCTCTCTATCAGCAGTTGAAGGATTTGGGACGGGAGAATGAGTCTCTGCAAAGCAAGCTTAGTGTCATTGAAGCTGGTGAATTAACTAGCCAGGTAGTTAATGTTGGCAATACTAAGTTGCTTGCGGCACAGGTTCAAGCTAATAGCATGGAGGCTCTACGGAGTCTTGCTGATGAACTTAAAGTTAAACTTCCTGATGCAGTGCTAGTACTCGGAGCAACTGCTGAGGACAAAGTGAACTTTGTTGTCGCCGTACCGGGGGAGGAAGTTAAACGTGGTATTCATGCCGGTAAATTGGTTAAAGAAGTAGCAGCAGTATGTGGCGGTGGCGGCGGTGGTCGTCCGGATATGGCTCAAGCTGGCGGTAAGGACGCAAGTAAGCTTGCAGATGCCCTTAAACTGGCAGAACAATGGATTTCTTCACAAAATTGATGTATTTAATTCCATATATAGGGCCGCAAATTAACTGAAAATTTCCTTATCGAACTCTAGATATGATATAGTATGGGTAGGTTAAGAGGAAATTAACTGCGACCAAGAAGGTGTATGTCTCAAGAAGCGAGGTGTCTTCATGGACTCCATGGATAAGACGGTCAAGTTTAACGTCAAAGGTGATGAACAGGAAGCGTCAGCGCAGGAAATTCTTCTTACGGTATATGGGGCATTACAGGAGAAAGATTACCACCCTGTTAACCAGATTGTCGGTTATTTATTATCAGGTGACCCGGCGTATATTCCGCGTCACAACAATGCGAGAAGCCTGGTCCGTAAGAAAGAGCGTGACGAGCTGATCGAGGAACTGGTAAGATTCTATATGGCCGGTCACCGTTAGGAGAGCAACATGAAAATAATGGGTTTAGACTATGGGGACCGGAGAATTGGTGTGGCCGTTAGCGATGACTTAGGTTGGACCGCCCAAGGCGTTGAGGTTATTGATCGCTTAAGGGAAGGTGCTGAACTAGAGCGTATTGCCAATCTAGTGGAACAATACGCTGTTGAAGAACTCGTTGTTGGTTTACCTAAGAATATGAATGGTACCATCGGTCCTCGTGGGGAAATATGTATGGCTTTTGCAGAGGAACTGCGAACTAGATTGAAGTTACCGGTTCATCTGTGGGACGAACGTCTGACAACAGTATCTGCTCAGCGAACATTAATTGAAGCTGATGTCAGTCGGAAGAAGCGTAAAGGGGTCGTGGACAAAATTGCCGCGGTCTTGATTTTACAAAATTATATGGACTCTAAGAGTAAAAAGTGAGGGTGATCGCACATGTCTAAAGATCGTATCGGCAATGAAGAAGAACCGGAAATTATTTATATCCCCGATGATGAGGGCAATGAAGAAGAATTCGAAGTTATTATGAAATTCGAAGTTGACGGTTCGGACGCCAAGTATATGATGGTCGTTCCTCTTGAAGCTGATGAGGTTGATGAGGATAGCGAAGAGGTATACGCATTCCGTTACGAGGAAGATGGCGATGATCTGAAGTTGTACACGATCGACAGCGATGAAGAGTGGGCGATCGTTGAAGAGACGTTCAATACCTTGATCGATGAGTTCGACGGGGAGGAAGATCATGACTGATTTCTCGGCAGACAAAGTAATTTGGACTTCGCGAGTACATGATTCTTTTGGTCCTGTTGTTGAGCTATCGGATGAGCAGGGACAAATTTCGTACTATACGATTGAGAAGGAATTCGATGTGGCGGGGAATTCCTACGCCGTTCTTATTTCGGAGAACCGCTCTGAAGTTCAAGGTCCTGAGATTTTCAGAATTTTAACCTCTCTAGAAGGAACTTTAGAGCTGGTTACGATTGATGATGATGATGAATGGGAGAACGTATCTGAATTGTACGATGAACTAACTTTCCCGGAATAATTCAGGAAAAATTCTCGAAGAGTATTATAGATGAATCTGGGAGGGGCGGGACAACCGCCCTTTTTGGCTGCAAAGGGGTTGAAATATTGAAGAAGATATGGAAATGGCTATTGACGATAGTTCTGGTTATTGTGGTGGGAGTTGGTGCTGCTGGAGCTTACGTCTATCAACAAATGCAACCAGTTAAGACATCAGAGCAGCTTGTGAAATTTACAATTGAGCCTGGAGTAGGAACGAGTGGCATAGCTGATTTGCTGGAGGAGCAGGGACTTATAAAAAATTCCTTTCTATTCGTATCTTATTTGAAATTGAAATCCGAAGGAACACGTTTTCAAGCCGGAGTATATGAGATGCAACCCGGGATAACGTATGACCAAATTATTGAAAAGCTTAACAGTGGTGATGTTGTAAAGGCAGAGATGATCAAGTTTACGATTCCTGAAGGGTTTACGGTGGCCCAAATGGCGGACAAGTTAGCTGAAGAGGGAATTGTCGATAAGGATGCTTTTTTGCAATTGGCAAAGAGCCCTTCTGATTTGAATAGTGCATTATTGCCAGAAATTCCGAATGACCCGAAGCTGACATATCGTCTTGAAGGCTATCTTTTTCCTGAGACTTATGAGCTTGTAAAAGGAAGTACTGAGTCAGATATTGTGCAGCGTATGTTAGATGAAATGGATAAACGACTAAATCAAATCCCACAATTTCAGGAGAAACTGAAGCAGCGGGGATTAACCCTGAATGAACTTATGACGCTAGCTTCATTAGTGGAACGTGAAGTTGTTGTTGATTCTGAACGGAAAGTTGTAGCAGGAGTTATTTATAATCGTCTGGCTACAGGTAATATGAAGCTAGAAATTGATGCTACGGTACAGTATTTGCTCGGTAAACCGAAGGAGCGGCTTCTTAACTCCGACTTAAGAAAAGTGGACAGTCCATATAATACCTATCTTTATTTGGGTTTACCACCTGGACCAATCGCTGCACCTAGTCTCAAATCGATCGAGGCAGCGCTTGAACCGGAGTCTTCCGAGTATCTATTCTATGTAACGAAGAAAGATGGCAGTGGTGAACATCTATTTGCCAAGACATATAAGGAACATTTGAAGAACATCGAGAAAAGTAAGGCTATGGCTAAATGACAGAGGTGTATATTTATGAGTAACAAAACGGAACTTCTAGCCCCAGCAGGTTCTTTGGCAGAAGTGAAATTGTATCTAGAATCTGGAGCTAATGCAGTTCTAATTGGTGAAGAGCAATTCGCAATGAGATTACCCGGAGATTTCACCCTTGCTGAAATTGCCAAAGCGGTTGATTATGCACATGGCCGAGAGGCGAAGGTATATGTAAGTATCAATAACCTGGTAGATAACAAATTGCTACCCAAGCTTCCTGATTACGTGAAGGGCCTCGCTGATTGTGGTGTAGATGGGGTCCAATTTGGTGATCCGGCCGTATTGAAATTACTAAGGGAGATTGCTCCACAGATCGAAGCCCATTGGAATGCTGAAATGACATCTACGAATTATTCGACTGCAAATTATTGGGGCACTAAGGGAGCTTCAAGAGTAGTACTCGCACGCGAACTGAACATGGATGAGATTACAGGGATGTCTCCAAATCTTCAGATTCAATCAGAAGTGCAGGTTCATGGCATGACGAATATTTATCATTCCAAACGTCGTCTGGTACACAGTTACATGACACATCAGGGACGTCCGCTTAAGGAAAATGATGATTTAGGTAGAGAGCGTGGACTTTTTCTAATTGAAGCAGAACGTCAGGATGAGAAGTTTCCAATTTATGAGGACAGCAATGGAACCCATATTATGAGTTCTGATGATGTTTGCATTTTGGAGGATTTACATTTACTCATGGAATCTGGCGTAGATAGCTTTAAGATTGAGACTTTACTCAAATCACCGGAATATAATGCGGCGGTTATTAAAGCTTATCGAACAGCAATCGACACTTATTTCAGCGATCTAGAGGAATATGAGTTTAACGAATCTTGGTTAGATGAAGTGCGGCAGATGCAGGACCCTGAACGCGAGCTATCCTTTGGATTTTATTATAAAGAACAAGTTTATTAATTAAAGAGGTGAACGAAGATGCAAACAGCGCAGAAACATATTCCGAAGTATAACGGTAGCCGTTATCGTTTGGCGAAGCCAGAGCTACTTGCTCCGGCAGGTAATCTTGAAAAGTTAAAATTCGCTATTCATTATGGGGCAGACGCCGTGTATATCGGTGGACAGAAATACGGCCTTCGTTCCAATGCGGATAATTTCAGTTTTGAAGAAATGCGCGAAGGGGTTGAGTTCGCGAAGCGATATGGGGCTAAGGTTTTTGTAGCCACAAATATTTATGCGCATAACGAAGATATTGAGGGAATTGAAGAATACTTGCGGAATTTATACGATGCAGGAATTTCCGCAATCATTGCTGCCGATCCAGTTATTATCGATACTGCACGTCGTACAGTGCCAGAACTAGAGGTTCATCTTAGCACTCAACAATCAACGATAAACTGGCAGACCGTTAAGTTCTGGAAGGAAGAGGGTCTACCGAGAGTTGTATTGGGTCGGGAGACTAGTTTGGAAGAAATCAACGAGATCAAACAGAATGTAGATATTGAAATTGAAGCATTTATTCATGGTGCTATGTGTTCTTCCTATTCTGGACGTTGTGTATTGTCCAATCATTTTACGGACCGTGATTCTAACCGAGGTGGCTGTTGCCAATCTTGTCGTTGGAAATACGATCTGTTTGAGGATGGACGTTCTCAAGCTGAGGAAAATTGGATCTCGGCAGAAGATGCAGAAGAAGCTAGAGATTCTGCGCAATTTAAAGTTGGCGTAACTGCGTTGCCATTGTTTGAAGAGCAGGATAATGCTTTTACGATGGGATCCAAGGATCTATGTATGATCGGCCATATTCCTGATTTGATTGATGTGGGCATAGACAGCTTCAAAATCGAAGGAAGAATGAAATCGATTCATTATGTTGCGACTGTCGTGAATGTTTATCGCAAAGCGATCGATGCCTATATGGCTGATCCGGAGAACTATGTTTTAAAACCGGAGTGGGTGGAAGAAATTAACAAGGCGGCAAATCGTCCGCTTAATACAGGATTCTTCTATGATACACCTGATCATGAGGATCACATATATGAACCAGAAGAAAAGGCTGTACCCTATGATTTTGCAGGACTAGTACTTGAGTATGATGAAGAAACTGGCATAGCTGTTATTCAGCAACGAAACCATTTTAAACCTGGACAAGAAGTTGAATTTTTCGGACCAGGAAACACCTTCTTCAAGCAAACAGTCGATAAGATTTGGGATGAAGCTGGTAATGAATTGGATGCGGCACGTCATCCTCTGCAACGGATTAAGATCAAGGTTGATCACCCAGTGGCATATTTTGACATGATGCGTAAAAAGAATTAATGCTCAGATAACAAACTAGGGCTTTTTTGGCGCTTTTACTAGGTCAAAAGGCCCTTTTTTTTGTTTTTATGTGTTTTTTTTATTTAATCTTTAATCATTCGCGAAGTTTACCGATATTATAGAGGAGAATGTTAACATAGGTCGAATATTCTATATTAGCAGTTAAATAATGTCGATTTAAGTACGGCCTAGAACCTATTTTTATGTGAAATAATTACTAAGAGTGGTGGGTGATCAACGTGAAATTGATTCCAAAGAAGGAGAAGGGGAACCGCGAAACAGAGGACAAAAACAACACGATAGAGGTTAAAATTGCTGATCAAGCTGATAAGGCAATTCCTCGAGGTTGGAAACAAAAGACATCATCGATTATGGATCATTTTCCCAAGCAGTTTAGTCCATCAAAATCTGTGGGTGTGCGTCTGTTTTTGATTTTCTTCGTTGCTATTATGTTTTTTGTGCTTGCTATAGGTATTTTATCTTATCAGATGGCAAAGAACACAATACAGAATAATGCGGAAAAGTCGAATTTACAGGCGGTAGTCCAGGCTTCACAAAAACTGGATATTATTCTTGATCAATATGATTCAACCTTGCAACAAGTGTTCCTTGATGATGAAATGCAAACAGCGATAAGAGAAGCCTCGCTATCGAATTTATCGGATTATGATCGATTTGTTCAATCCAATAAGATGCAAAAACGATTGACTTCAATGATTCTTACAACAGATAGTATAGCCGCGGTATATATGGTGGGTGAAGATAAAACTATTGACCCAATTACTACCGGTAATGTGGATCGAACGTTTGTAGATTCGATTAGAGATGAGCCTTGGTTTGAAGAAGTAATAAAAACTTCAAGAGCTAAGTGGGTTAACATTCAAGGAGAAGCTCAAAAATCGGATGTAGTTAGATTGGCCAGATCGTTTCAAAGTTTAAACAATATGAGCCGTTATATCATGATTGCGGATGTTAAAAAAAGTGTGCTGACCAGTTACTTGAACGAAATGGATTTAGGCAAAGGCTCCTCGATTCAATTATTGACTCCAGATAATATTGTCATAACATCTTCAATGGAAGGCGATGTAGGCGAAGTAACAGGAGTTGACCTTAGTAAAGCTGGAAATGAAGCTTCTGGTGGGACACGAACTAAAGATGCTCAAGGTGACCCGGTTTTGGCTGTTTATAATCAATTGGCGAGCTCAGGATGGAAGCTGATGGGAGCGGTTCCAACTGCTCAATTAACTAAGGATGCACAAGGTATACTTATTACTACATATGTCTCTGCTGCTGTAGTTGGATTGATTGCTATTCTCATTGGCATTTGGATGGTATTCATGATAGCCCGTCCGCTAGCCAAATTAAAGAACTTGATGGAAGAGGGCTCCAGAGGCAATCTAAATGTCCGGATCAACATGAAATCTAAAGATGAAATCGGACAACTGGCTATCAGTTTCAACGTGATGATGGAACAGATTTCCACTTTGGTTAGACAGACCAACCTGTCGGCGCAGGATGTAATGGTTACGGCTTCGGAATTAACCGATGCTTCGAACAAAACAGCACTCTCTGCCAAAGAAATCGCTGTAGCGACCGAAGAAATTGCAAGTGGAGCAACAAGTTTGGCTAGCCAAGCTGAACGAGGTACTGAATTGACAGACAATATCACTCGCCAAATGGAGAGCTTTATTGTTGCAAATAAAGAAATGTCTGCTGCAGCTACTGAGGTCGAGCAGTCAAGTCAACTGGGAACAGAGTATTTAAATACTCTTCTCCAGAAGACAAACTCGACGGTAGAAATGGTGAATGCACTTACAGCCAAGGTCGATTCGCTGAAATCCAGTACTTCTTCCGTTATGAAAGTGTTGGATGTCATGCATGCGATAACACAACAGACTAACATTTTATCTTTGAATGCTACGATAGAAGCAGCTCGTGCAGGAGCTGCTGGAAAAGGATTCATGGTTGTAGCCGATGAAATTCGTCAGCTTGCGGATCAATCAAAACGGTCTATTACAATGGTAGGTGAAATCACAGACAAAATCGGACAAGAGATGGACGAAACAGTTCAAGCCTTATCGGAGGCAAGTCCTTTGTTCCAAGAGCAAATCACCTCAGTGAAAGAAACTAGTCAAATATTTGTTTCTGTTCAGGAGAAAATGGATGGCTTTGTGCATTATCTTGATGCTGTAACCATAGAAATCGAAGAATTGAATGATAGCCAAGGTGTAATGTCAGAGGCCATGAGCAGTGTCAGTGCTGTAGCTGAACAATCTTCGGCAACTTCACAAGAGGTGGCCTCACTCAGTAACGAACAACAAGTTGTTGGTGAGCAATTGGTTCAACTATCTGGCAAGCTAGAGAATGTGTCTAGTAAGCTTAAAGAATCGTTGTCTAAATTCTCTGTATAAATAAACTCAAGCTAACGAGTCGTAAAGTGGTCGTTCCTTTCAAAGGGACGACCACTTTTTTTGTTGTTTTCAAAAATAAGCCGAGTGTGAAGTTGTTTATCCCCGGAAATAATATAAAGAGGAGGGATAGCATGTCATTACTACGCAAAAAACGCATATTCTATATTCTGATGATCTTTATAGCTGTATTTGGTTTGTTCACTCTCCGAATACTCTGGATACAATCTCGTTCAGCCTTCAAGGAAATTACAGCAGGGGGAAGAACGATAAATGAAATGGCGGTTCGCCAACGCGAAGAGGGCATTGAGCTTGACTCTGGAAGAGGAAATTTCGTAGATCGAAACGGTCATTCCTTAACAGGTGAGGTCATCTGGGTGCCTGTGTTGTTCCCTGTAAATAAACTCCCAGAGAATATTGTACTCCAGAGAATGGCTAAGCTTTTACATACTACAACAGAACAAATAGAGCAGAAATGGAGTGGACTGAAGAAGCCCTACATCTGGCCAGAATCGAATAAGGAGGAAGGAATTCCGTTACAACTGAGCCAATTAGACTCTGAACAATGGAGCTTAGAAAAGGCGGAGGGCTTTGAAGTGCTTCCGTATGTTTCACGTTATAGTAACGAAACATCGGGTAGTCAATGGCTTGGATACGTCTCTCAAAGACCAGATGTTATTCGCAAAATGCAGGCCGGGAGTAAGAAGAATCGATCTTTACCGCTAACCATGTTAGTTGGAGCTGCGGGACTTGAAAGAACATTTGATCAATTTTTACGTGGAATTGGATCGACACGAGCATCTTTTACTGTTGATGGTCAAGGGCGCCCCCTACCGGGAATCGGAACTCGGGTGACGACTAAAGATAGTCGGTATTATCCACTGCAAATTAAAACTACGATTGATCAACATATTCAGCAAGGAATTGAGAAACTTACAGAGGAGGCAAACATGGAAGAGGGTGCTATTGTCGTGCTAGATGCGAATTCAGGCGATGTGGTATCCATGGTTTCTAGACCATTTTATAATCCCCGGCATATTGAATTACAAGGGGGAAACTGGAGTAATCATGCAGTCAAAGTAGCTGTACCAGGGTCAATTTTTAAAACGGTTATAGCTGCTGCAGCACTGGAAGAAAAGGTTACAAATCCTAAGGAAGTATTTCATTGTTCCGGACATTACGATAAATACGGACTATCTTGTTGGAAGGAAGGTGGACATGGAGATATCACATTAGAGGAGGGGTTTGCTAAATCATGTAATATTGTTTTTGCTACATTAGGAGAACGTCTTACTGCATCAAGCATAACCTTAACGGCATCCAAACTTGGCTTGGGTCAAAAGATTGGGTGGCATGACACCTCATTTTTGGATGGAGAGAGCTTCTGGCAAATTGATCAGGAAGAGGCGGGAACTGTCTTTAGTAAAGATACCAGTGTTGATGGCGGTGTTCTGGCACAGACGGCACTAGGTCAACGTGATGTTATGGTATCACCTCTACAGGCAGCTAATTTGGTTGTGACACTATTACACGGAGGAAAAGTGACTTCTCCCCGATTAGTGAGTGAAATTGACTTCAAAGATGGCATGTCTATGTTTAACTTTCCGGTACAGACAATGACGTCACCATATGGGCAAATATCACAGCGTACCGCTGGAGTGTTGCTCTCATGGATGCGAGAGGTGGTAACGGATGGCACAGGGGCTTCTCTTCAGGGGGCTAGCTGGAATTTAGCAGGTAAATCGGGCACAGCTGAGGTGGTAAAAGGAGATAAATCATTAAACAATCAATGGTTTATTGGGTATGGGCCTATCGAAAATCCACGATATGCTGTTGCCGTACTAGTGCAGAATCGCCCTCTAGGCTCTCCACATCAGGGAGTAGCGTTGTTTCGGCGGACTATGGATCTGCTGGCATCAGAGGAATCAAGTCTAAATATTAAGAAGTGAATGGAGTCCTGAGTAATTTACATAAAATATTGAGCAAAACTTCATGTTTCTTTTCCAAAATAATGCGCTAATTATTGTGCGTGTATGATAAAATAAAGGATATGCTAAGTTACAGGAGCATGTCAAAGTCATTGAATCATAGAAAAGTGGGGAAAGCGACATGGAGACTTTGCTGCTGGGTTTATTTTATATTTCAACATTATATGCCTTTATACCCGGCTTAATTACACGTTTATTTGGTTTTCGCGTTTTCAGGCGTGGAGTAAGTAAGGATCATTTTGCTCTGACTTTTGATGACGGTCCAGATCCGGTATATACTCCAAAGTTGTTAGATTTGCTCAAGTTGTATGACGCTAAGGCAACTTTTTTTGTCGTTGGCTCTAACGCAGAGAAATATCCTGAGTTAGTTAAGCGAATGCATGAAGAAGGTCACCTTATCGGCATTCATAATTATGTTCATAAGACGAACTGGTTAATGTGGCCTGCTTCTGTGAAGAAGCAGATTCAAAGAACTACAAAGATTATCCATGACATCACAGGTGTTACAACTCATTACTATCGGCCACCTTGGGGTATAGTTAATCTGTTTGACTTTGCGAAGAGAAATGAGACTCAAATCGTGTTGTGGTCTGCAATGTTTGGGGATTGGCGTCAAAGAATCGGAGCGGATCGGTTAACTGAACGGATGATGAAGAAGCTTGGTGGCGGAGAGGTTTTCTTGCTCCATGATTGTGGTGCTACATTAGGTGCTAACACGGATGCTCCTATGCAAATGCTTATAGCCCTTGAGCGTGTACTTAAGGAAGCACAAACACGTGGACTCCAAAGTATCCGGATTGATGAGATGATCACAATGGGGAAGAACCTCAAGAAGAAAGGTAATGCGGCTCCTTCAACTTCAACTGGTGAGAATGCAGTGCATCGTGGAAAGCCCGCTTTATCTCCAATGAAGAAATGCATCGTTTCATTGTGGTTTCTCTGGGAGAAAGTATTCCATTTCCTATTCCGACTAAAGACAACCAATTCAGAAGATCCGATATTTCATTTTCGGATACGACCATATCATGGGGATACAGTTAAAATGATGGGGGATATTCCACTTGTTCACGGAGATCAAGTGTTAGAATTACATTTCGACAACAAAAAATTGTTCCAGATCGGTATGCGTTCGAGAAGTTCAATCCAGGTTGCAATTGGGATGATTCGTGGAGTGGAGAAGACATTACCTGAATTAGCAAGTTATATCATGGCTCATCCTGAACTTCATGATGTCAAAGCACTTTATGGTGTTACGATGATTAATCGTGGAACGGAACAACTTGGCTTTACGGTGGCCGATCTGCCAAAAGGTTTATTTGCGAAATCCACTACGATATACCTGAAATTCTTGATGAAAGTTATTCATCCACAAGGGGGAGCTAGGCTGAAACAATCTTCATCGAAAGAGCTAGTTCCGAAAATGCTCGTGATGCCGATTGAGCTTCTATTGGAACGGTACTCGGAGGGTGGTTCTCACCGTCATTTGAAACAGAAGCAACAAAAGGATCTACAATCAGCAGAAGACGCAACTGAAACTGAAGTTGTCCTCAGTACTTCTCTGACATAGCTTTAACTTTATGTATATACTCTGGACTTATAAATAAAGAAATAAGCAATAGAAAAGGGGCTATTTCACGAGTTTGACTTGTGAAATAGCCCCTTTTATCTTATTGCGGATTAAATCTTTAAGATACCGCCCATGCTGGCATTAGTAACTAATTTGGAGTAACGAGCCAGATAACCAGTTTTTACTTTTGGCTCGAAGCCCTTCCAATTTGCCTGACGTTTATTAAATTCTTCATCATCCACATGAAGTTGAATGATACGATTATTCAAATCGAGTTCGATAATGTCCCCGTCTTCAACAAAAGCAATCGGTCCACCTTCTGCTGCTTCAGGTGAAATATGTCCAATACTGATCCCTCTAGATGCTCCAGAGAAGCGTCCGTCTGTGATTAAGCCGACCTTAGCTCCGAGCCCCATACCAACGATTTGAGAAGTAGGTGCTAGCATTTCAGGCATGCCCGGTCCACCCTTAGGTCCTTCGTAACGAATGACAACGACGCTACCTTCTTTTACTTTTCCATTAGCAATTCCTTCGAGTGCTTCTTCTTGTGAATCGAAGCAGATGGCAGGTCCTTTATGATATCCACCAACGGAAGGATCAACAGCGCCGACTTTGATAACAGAGCCTTCAGGAGCAAGATTTCCGTAGAGAATAGCTAGGCCGCCTCTTTCGGAATAAGGATTGTCGATAGGATGGATTACGTTGAAATCCTGGATTTCACATCCTGCAACATTCTCGGCTATCGTCTTACCGGATACCGTCATGCAGTCACCGTAAATGGCACCTGGTTTCTTAAGCAATTCGTTCAGTACGGCACTTACACCACCAGCCCGGTGAACATCTTCGATGAAATAATTCGAAGCCGGAGCGAGCTTGGAAATATGCGGTACACGGTTAGCAACTTCATTGATACGTTCTAACGGATAGTCAATTCCAGCTTCTTGTGCTAATGCAAGCGTGTGGAGGACCGTGTTCGTTGAACCACCCATTGCCATATCCAAGGCAAACGCGTTATCAATGGATTCCTTTGTCACGAAATCACGCGGTTTGAGGTCGATCTTGATAAGTTCCATAAGTTGTTTAGCTGATTGTCTTACAAAGTCGCGTCTTTCTTCCGCTATGGCAAGAATTGTTCCGTTACCTGGAAGAGCAAGGCCTAGAGCTTCTGCAAGGCAGTTCATGGAATTTGCAGTGAACATACCGGAGCATGAGCCACAAGTAGGACAACCGTATTGCTCCAACTCTAGCAGTTCAGCGTCATTGATTTTTCCAGCTTGGTGCGCACCAACGCCTTCAAAGACTGAAGTTAATGAAAGACGATTACCTTTGCTATCTACCCCAGCTTTCATTGGGCCACCGCTGACAAATATCGTTGGAATGTTGACGCGAAGTGCGCCCATCATCATACCTGGAGTGATTTTATCGCAGTTTGGAATGCAGACCATGCCATCAAACCAGTGGGCAGATACAACAGTTTCCAAGGCATCAGCGATAATCTCCCGGCTCGGTAGTGAATAACGCATTCCAATGTGTCCCATAGCAATGCCGTCGTCAACACCGATCGTATTAAATTCAAATGGAACACCGCCGGCTTCACGGATAGCTTCTTTAACAATCTTACCAAATTCCTGCAAATGCACATGCCCAGGAACTATATCAATATAGGAGTTACATACCGCGATAAAAGGTTTACCGAAGTCTTCCTCCTTTACGCCTGCGGCCCGCAATAGACTGCGGTGAGGTGCCCGGTCAAAGCCTTTTTTGATCATATCTGAACGCATTTTTTTGACTGACATGGTATTATTCCCCCCATATATATTTTGTTGTGTAGCTTTAGATCGTTAAAGTCTTTTTTAAAGTCTATCATATGTAATCTACTTTTTCTAGCAATGATCATTAGAGTAATTAGATGAATTGAGCTTAACTTACTGTATTTTGTCATACGATCTCATTTAGCATTACAATAGAACTAAGGATAGATGTCATAATGTAGTTAATTCAATAGTTGTGGAGGTGTTATGTTGCCAACGCTCAAAATTCAATCTTACTCTATACCCTGTAAGGCCATTTTATTCGATAAGGACGGAACTTTACTAGATTTCATGGAGCTATGGGGGCAATGGGCTGAGACATTAATGGGTTTATTACAGGATTATTTGAGCAGCATAGGGATAGTAAACCGCCGCTTGGAGGCTCTCTCCACATTGTTAGGAATTAGCTATGACGTGAATGGACGAGTTGTCGATTATGACAGGACTGGACCCCTTGCGATGGGTACGGAAGAAGAAATTACGGCTTTACTAGCATGGCAGTTATATTCGGTCGGTATTACTTGGGATAAAGCGTTGAAATTGGTTGCCAAGTTTAGTGCTAATGCGTTAGCTGAAGTTAAGGAACATCGTCCGGCTAAGCCGATTGCAGGAATTGATGGACTATTGAAGTCTTGCCACTCTGCAGGAATTTTATTGGGTGTAGTCACCTCAGATCGAACAAGCGAAGCACAAGAGCATTTGGAATGGGTAGGGCTCGCTCCGTATTTTGGTAGCTTTGTAGGGCGTGATCGTGTGAATCTTGGAAAACCGGATCCAGAAATGGTGACGCTAGCATGCAGTGAACTCGGAATATCCCCCGCAGATGTCATAGTCATTGGAGATAGTAATGTCGATATGAGCATGGGGAAGGAAGCGGGAGTCATGATGACGATTGGTCTGGAACCGGGTGGAAATGGGGCATCCTATCTACATGATGCAGACATTTTAATTAAGGATTACTGGAGTATAGTAGTTGAAACTTAATTTTATGTATTAAATAACAAGCAGCACTGATTTTGATTCTGAGCCTTAATAAAAGGGGGAGTATTGGGTTGATTTCTTCTAAAACTGAGCTACTGTCAGAATGGGTAAAAGAGAGTAGAAACATCGTTTTTTTTGGTGGAGCGGGAATCTCAACAGAGAGTGGAATACCTGATTTCCGCTCAGCAGCTGGGATATATAAAATGGAAACGGAGTCACCGTACGCTCCTGAGGATATATTAAGTCGTCGTTTTTTTAACCGACATCCCGAAGTGTTTTATGATTTCTATAAATCGAAAATGATTCATCCGGAAGCGAGACCCAATGCGGCTCATCTATTCTTGGCACAACTGGAGAATGACGGGAAACTGAAAGCAATTGTTACACAGAATATCGATGGATTGCATGGAATGGCAGGAAATCAACACGTACTTGAACTTCATGGCTCAATTCACCGGAATTTCTGTATGGAGTGCGGACAATTTCATAGTTTGGAAGAGATCATGGCAAGTGTAGAAGTTGTTCCAAAGTGTGCGAATTGTGGGGGGATCGTTAAACCTGATGTTGTATTATACGGGGAAAATTTGGACGACCAGGTGATAGAGGCTACAGTTAATGCCATAGCGACAGCTGATTTGTTGCTGATTGGAGGAACCTCTCTTACCGTTCAGCCGGCAGCACATCTCGTAACCTACTTCCGAGGTGAACGAACGGTTCTCTTAAATGCATCGTCGACAGCATATGATGACCGTGCCGATCTCCATATTACAGAACCCATTGGTTCTGTGCTGGGACAAGTACATAAGTTATTGTACGAATAAGTATGCAGCTTAGTAAACGGCTTCTTGCTAAAAAAATTGGAAGAAGATATGATATTTTTGGTAAAGGTAAAATAATCTATTTCAGAAAGTAGGGCAGAAGTATGGTATATAACGCAAATGAAGATCGTTACCAATCGATGAAATATAACCGTGTAGGTCGTTCGGGACTGAAGCTTCCAGCCATTTCACTTGGATTATGGCATAATTTTGGTGGCGTGAATCAATTTGAGAATGGTCGGAATATGGTTACTAGAGCTTTTGATCTTGGAATTACTCATTTTGATTTGGCCAATAATTATGGACCACCTCCAGGCTCAGCGGAGGAAGTATTTGGAGAGATTTTGAAGAAAGACTTGTTAGCTTATCGCGATGAACTAATCATCTCTACTAAGGCTGGGTATAATATGTGGCCAGGTCCTTATGGGGAATGGGGTTCACGTAAATATTTGATATCAAGTCTGGACCAAAGCTTGAAACGAATGGACTTGGATTATGTTGATATTTTTTACTCACACCGTTTCGACCCAGAGACGCCGCTAGAAGAAACCATGATGACCCTAGACCATATCGTGCGTTCGGGGAAAGCGTTGTATGTAGGGATTTCCAATTATACTGCAGAGGAGACTGCTGAAGCGATCTCTATTCTGGGGTCATTGGGCACACCGCTTCTTATCCATCAACCAAGTTATTCCATGCTTAATCGCTGGATCGAGAACGGATTGCAAGATGTGTTGGAAGATAACGGTGTAGGCAGTATAGCTTTCTGTCCACTTGCTCAAGGGTTGCTGACGAATAAATATTTACATGGCATTCCTGAGGACTCCCGTGCAAAGAGTGCAAGTGTCTTCCTCGGTGAAGAGAACATTACGCCTGAAATGTTGCGAAAAGTGCATGCACTTAATCAATTAGCAGCAGCTCGTGGTCAGAGCTTGGCGCAGTTTGCATTGGCGTGGGTTCTGCGTAGCGGCAAAGTAACCTCAGCACTTATTGGGGCCAGCCGTGTTAGTCAAATTGAAGAGAATGTGCAGGCGCTTAATATGCTAGACTTCACCGCTGAAGAATTGAACCGTGTGGAGACGATCTTAAATACGCAAGGGGATAATTGAAAAGATTTTACTTAGCAACCCCCATCCAAAAGTATAGGATGGGGGCTGTTTGGGGTTATTTAGACTGACCAGTTACCGATCTCCTATATTGACTCGGTGATTCACCGTAGAATCGGTGGAATTGACGAGAGAAATAGAGCGGATCGGTTAAACCGACGGATGAGGCAATTTGCTCAATCGATAATTCTGGACGACCACGTAGAAGTTGGCGTGATTTATCGATACGCAGCTTAAGTAAGTACGTGACAGGGGTGATCCCTGTCTCTTTCTTGAAGATTCGGGATAAGTATGCGCGATTATATCCCAGACTCGTACACATTTGTTCAATCGAGACAGGATAAGCATATTGGCTGGAAATATAATGAATCATCTGCTTAACAATTCTCTGAACACCAGATTCTCCGGAGGGGAGAGGAGATTCTTTGACTAGCGTCTCCTTTGCCTCGGCCATAAGTTGGTAGAGATAACCGATGGAGAGCAGGTGGGAACTCGGCATACTGCCTCTAAAGGCTTGGAGAATGCCTTGAAGCAAATCTGGAATGTTGCTACTAGGATCGGCATGGAAAACAGGAAGCTGTGGTGTGAATCCTGCACGTCTTACGAGTTCGGCTGCTTGATCTCCTGTAAAGGCGATCCATCGGTACCGCCAAGGATCGATAGGATCGGAAGCATAACTAACCAGTTGCTCCGGATGTATAAGGAAGCAATCTCCTTTTGTTAATTTATAGACCGAGGATTCGTTAACAAATTGACCTCTGCCATTCTCTACAAAGTGTAATAGGAAATAGTCATACACTTTAGGACCTAATTTATGCTCGGTAGGAGTCTGACTCTCGCCCACGAATAGGACGTGCAGGTCTCCTGATTCATAGACTTCAGGGTTAGCAGCGGCATTATATGATTCATGCATGATGGGTTAGGCTCCTACTATCGTATTTGATAACACGCGCGTTGTTACAATTCTATTGTACGCTGACAAGTCACATTTATCCATATAGAACTCGCAAAGGTGCATTACCAAATTCCAGTGATAACTTTATACTGAGAACAAGAAGTTAAGATTCCATGATGATGGGGTGTAATTAAATGAAAAAGCTGGAAATGGAACAATTGTTTATATCACGTTATGGAGAAAATAATGAGTTTTTACGAATTTTTAATGCGCCTGGACGGGTTAATCTGATCGGCGAGCATATCGACTATAACGGTGGTTATGTATTGCCAGCCGCGCTCGAGTTCGGAACAACGTTAGCTATTCGGAAACGTGCAGATCGGAAAGTGACTTTTGCTTCTACTAATTTTCCTTATCGTGCAGAAATAAATCTAGATGAAATTGGTTCTAGCAAAATGGATGAATGGGTAGATTACCCGATTGGAGTCATTGTTGAACTGAACAAATTGGGTGTGAATTTGACCTCTGGTTACGACCTACTATTTCATGGAGAAATCCCAAATGGTGCTGGATTGTCTTCGTCGGCATCGATTGAAGTTGTTACAGCGTATGCGTTACTCTCGATGGAAGACAAGGAATGCAATACGGTTGAAATTGCCCGTTTATCTCAACGAGCTGAGAATATCTTTGTTGGTGTGAACAGTGGGATTATGGATCAATTTGCTGTAGCGAACGGGGCACAAGATCAAGCTATTCTATTGATGTGCGATACACTTGAATACGAACTGGTACCATTCCGGACCGGAGCATACAAAATTGTCATTGGTAATACGAACAAACGTAGAGGTTTGGTCGATTCCAAATATAATGAGCGTCGCGGGCAATGTGATGCGGCGTTGGAGATTCTGAAGCAAAGTGAACCGAGTCTGCAATACTTGGCTCACCTGAAGCCAGAGCGCTTTGAACAGCTGAAGAATACCATCGAAGATGAAATATTGGTTAGACGTGCTACGCATGTCGTAGAGGAGAACGCAAGGGTATTGGAGTCAGTAAAAGCATTGAGTGCTAACGATTTGCAGGCTTTTGGCCAATTGATGAATGCTTCTCATGATTCCCTGCGCGATTTATATGAAGTTAGCTGTATGGAACTTGATGTGATGGTAGAAGAAGCCCGTAAAATCGAAGGAACGCTAGGTGCTCGAATGACAGGAGCTGGCTTTGGTGGCTGTACGGTATCCCTTGTTCATGAGGATGCAGTAGAGCAATTTGTTCAAAATGTTGGTGAGGCTTACGAACAACGTACAGGATTGAATGGCGAATTTTATGTGTGTGGTGTAGGTAACGGAGTTCATGAGATGAAGGAGGACAAATAACCATGGCAATTCTAGTAACAGGTGGAGCAGGATACATTGGTTCCCATACCGTAGCAGAGCTACTTAGTAGAGGGAAAGAAGTCGTCGTGATTGATAACTTACAATCAGGGCATGCAGAATCATTGCTAGGTGGTAAATTGTATGAAGGCGATTTGCGTGATAAAGAATTACTAGCTAAATTGTTCGCAGAGAATGAGATTGAAGCGGTTATCCATTTTGCTGCAAATTCGCTGGTAGGCGAAAGTATGCAGAATCCTGTGAAATACTACGATAACAATGTCTACGGTACGCTTTGTCTATTGGAAGCTATGGATGCTGCCAATGTACGCAAAATTGTCTTCTCTTCCACAGCTGCTACGTATGGCGAACCGAAGAAAGTGCCAATTGAAGAAACGGATCTTACTCAGCCTACCAATGTGTATGGTGAAACCAAGTTAACTATGGAGCGGATGATGGCCTGGTTCGATCAAGTGCTTGGAATTAAATACGTAGCATTACGCTATTTTAATGCCGCTGGAGCTCATGCGGGTGGAAAGATCGGTGAAGATCATCGTCCAGAAAGCCATCTGATTCCGCTTATTTTACAAGCGGCATTAGGACAACGTCCTTCAATCCAAGTATTTGGTGATGATTACAATACACCGGACGGTACATGTGTCCGTGACTATATTCATGTTAGCGATCTTGCGGATGCTCATTTACTTGCCGTTGATCATTTGATCGGTGGCGGAGATAGTAATGTATTCAATTTAGGTAATGGTCAAGGCTTCTCAGTGAAAGAGGTTATCTCCAAGGTTCGTGAAGTGACAGGTAGAGATTTCCCAGTTGTTATCAGTCCGCGCCGAGCAGGTGATCCCGCTGTATTGATTGCTTCATCGGATAAAGCTAGAACAGTATTAGGTTGGAAGCCTAAACGAGATAAATTGGATGACATTATTCGCAGCGCGTGGGAATGGCACAACAATCATCCTAACGGTTATGGAGAAAATTAAGGGAGTGAACGATAGTGACAGCTAATGAGAATAACAAACTAGATGCACTGCTTGCGATAGAGCAGCTCGTTCATTATGCACTGGAACAAGGCCTAATTGATTGGTGGGATTTGGATTACTCACGTAATCTCCTGCTAGAGCTATTTGGTTCGGATGAACCTTTTATAGGTGAGATTGTAGATTTGGAGCCGCTAACTAGTCCACAGCAACCTCTTGAGGTATTGATTGATTATGGATTTGCGATAGGGCTTATTCCAGAAAATACAGATACTTACCGGGATTTACTTGATGCTCGCATTATGGGACTATTGACACCGCGACCTTCGGAGGTCATTGCGTCTTTTCAGAAGACGACAAATGAGAGGGGCATTCAAGCAGCAACAGATGCATTCTGTAAACTCTCTGTAGACAGCAATTATATTCGAATGGACCGGGTTGCTAATAATATCTATTGGAAACAGCCTACAGCTTATGGGGATATGGAGATAACCATTAACCTATCCAAACCGGAGAAGAGTCCCAAAGAGATTGCTATGGCGAAATTATTGCCCCCACCTGTATATCCAAAATGTCAATTGTGCCGGGAGAACGTTGGATATGCGGGGCGGATCAACCATCCAGCGCGTCAAAACTTACGGGTTATTCCACTTAAATTGAACGAGGAATCCTGGTTCTTCCAATATTCACCGTATGTCTACTATAACGAGCATTGCATTGTTTTTCACCACGATCACGTTCCTATGAAACTGACGAGAGATACATTCAAACGCCTACTAGACTTCACCACACAGTTTCCGCACTATTTTATCGGCTCCAATGCGGATTTACCTATCGTCGGTGGATCCATATTGACTCATGATCATTTTCAGGGTGGAAGACATACGTTCCCACTAGAGAAAGCACCTATTGAAGCTGTGTTCCAGCATGAACAATATGAGGGTGTTAAGGTAGGTATGGTGAACTGGCCAATGACGGTATTGCGTCTGAATGGGCATGATCCGGCCGTAGTGCTTGATGCTGCAGATGATCTGTATGAAAAGTGGAAAAAGTACAGTGATCCTGACGCGAATGTGCTTGCCTTTACACAGGATAATGATGTCTCTATCCCACATAATACGGTGACTCCAATTATGCGCCGAGATGCAAATGGTGGCTATGAAATGGACATCGTATTACGTAACAACCGGTGCGATGAACAGTATCCGGAAGGGATTTACCATCCTCATCGGGAAATGCATCATATTAAGAAAGAGAACATCGGCTTGATCGAAGTGATGGGGCTTGCAATCCTTCCAGGACGCCTTAAGGAAGAGTTAGCGGACATCGCTGGAATACTAAGCGGAGATGTGGAGTTGTACGAAGCAACAGTGTCTGAAGCTGGCTCACACCTGGACGTTCATCGTGATTGGATCAAAGAATTGGTGAACCGATTTGGTACATCTCTCCCTAAGGAAGAAGCCGAAGCTATATTGCGCAATGAAGTTGGCAATAAGTTCGCTGAAATCTTAGGACACGCAGGTGTGTTCAAAGTGACTGAATCTGGTCGAGCAGCTTTCCGCCGTTTCCTACACTCGGTTGGATATACAGAAAAGCAAAATGAAGTGAACTAATAAGAATACCTTCAGGCCCTCTATACGAGGTGAACCTGAAGGTATTTTTTCTAATTCGTATTTGGTTTGTTTCGTCTACTTGAACGAAGTATAATGAGGGAGATCATGATATTTATTAATATTGAAGTATAATACTGAATGATATAGGAGGTTTTTAGAGAATGAACAATTTCGAATTTTATAATCCGACAAAACTGATCTTCGGCAAAGGGAAGTTAGAGACGCTGAAGAGAGAAATTCCACGTTACGGAAGTAAGATACTTCTTGTCTACGGTGGAGGAAGCATCAAGCGTAGCGGTCTGTATGATAAAGTTATTACGATCCTTGGTGAGCTTGGAACGGAAGTCACAGAACTAGCCGGTGTGGAGCCAAATCCACGTTTATCAACGGTCCACAAAGGTGTGGAACTATGCAAAACAAATGGGATTGAGCTAATCCTTGCAGTTGGTGGTGGGAGCGTGCTTGACTGCTCGAAAGCCATTGCGGTAGGAGCTAAGTATGACGGAGATATGTGGGACTTTGCCGAACGTAAAGCAGTTCCTAAAGAGGCTCTTCCTCTCGGAACTGTACTAACAATGGCAGCGACAGGCTCTGAAATGAATGGGAATTCAGTTATTTCTAATGAGGTGACCGAGGAAAAATTAGGTTGGGGAAGTATCCTTGCTTATCCTGCCTTCTCTATTCTTGATCCTGAACATACGTTCACCCTTCCAAAGGATCAGACGGTGTATGGCATGGTCGATATCATGTCGCATGTCTTCGAGCACTATTTCCATAAAGAGAAGAATACGTTAGTTCAGGATGAATTTTGTGAGTCTGTTCTTCGTACTGTTATAGAAACGGCGCCAAAGCTAATCGCGGATCTAGAGAATTACGAACATCGTGAGACGATTCTACTTAGCGGGACGCTCGCTTTAAACGGTATTTTGAATATGGGGCTGAATGGCGACTGGGCAACACATAACATTGAACATGCTGTCTCAGCTGTGTACGACATTCCGCACGGTGGAGGTCTTGCCATCTTGTTCCCGAATTGGATGAGACACAATTTACATCACGACGTAGACAGATTTAAACGTCTGGCTATTCGTGTATTTGGTGTTGATCCAGCGGGTAAGAGTGATCTTGAGATTGCAGAAGCGGGAATTGATGCGCTTCGAGCATTCTGGAATTCTATCGGCGCTCCAAGCCGTCTTGCGGATTATGAGATTGATGATAGCAAGCTGGATATCATGGCCGAGAAAGCAGTTCGTTTTGGTCCATTTGGAAATTTTGCAACCTTGGACAAACAGGATGTACTAGAAATTTATCGAAAATCACTTTAAGAAAATTTAAATAGGCCTAGTGCCAAAAGTTGTATCAGAGCGACTCATGGGATAGATCGATATCCTATGAGTCGCTTTTAATTAGAATCGTTCCTGTTTTTATAGGGGAAATTAATCCTTAATTAAGCGGATCAAAAAGCTAAAAATCGAAAGTAAACGAAACAAGGAAATATTTGTTACGTATAATAGATATAGGCAGCCCGAAAGGGGGAAGTGATATGGAATCGTTGTTCTGGGGCTGTTTGGTTGGCGGTAGCCTATTCGCAGTGGTTAGCCTCGTATTAGGTGACTTGATTGGAAGTTGGATAGACGGGATTTTTGATGTAATCGCGGTTGATTTCTTTAAGCCGATTATTTCAGCTTCGGCTATCACGACATTCGGAGGAGCAGGTATTCTACTGTTCCGTTACACTAATTTGGGCGCTCCCATTATTTATGCGTTGGCTATCATCATAGCGCTGTTCCTGTCTATTCTCATTTATTTTCTTTATGTCAAGCCAATGGAGAATAGTGAGAACTCGACTGGTTACTCTGCAGCTGAGCTTCCCGGCAAACTCGGCGAGGTAACGGTGCCAATTCCAAGCCAAGGTTTTGGAGAAATTATGGTTAAGTTTGTAGCTGGCAACACCTTACATATTGCAGCCAGCTGGGATCACCGGGAAATTGCAGCCGGTACATTAGTTGTTGTAGTGGATGAGAAGGAAGGCATTGTGCAAGTTTCGGAGCTTTATGAAGAAGAACATAATAAGGAGATGGTGTGATTGTCGTTTACGGATATTCCTGATTTCTTGTTGATTCCCGTTATTGTCATTGTAGTTATTCTTATTTTTGGTCTAGCCTTCTGGGCTCGCTATAAAACGGTAAGCCCGGACGAGGCTATGATCGTCACTGGATCTTTTCTGGGAAATAAAAACATTTCCGATGATGAGTCAGGTCGTAAAATTAAGATCGTGCGTGGGGGCGGGGCGTTTATTTGGCCTATTTTCCAAAAAGCTGAGTTCATGTCGCTTCTTTCGCATAAATTAGACGTTATGACACCTGAGGTATATACGGAGCAAGGAGTTCCCGTATCGGCTGATGGAGTTGCAATCATCAAAGTAGGTGGCTCTGTTGAAGACGTCGCTACGGCTGCTGAGCAGTTTATGGGTAAACCGATCGAGTCGCTTAAGGGTGAAGCACAGGAAGTGCTTGAGGGTCATCTTCGTTCGATTCTTGGATCCATGACCGTAGAAGAAGTGTATCGTAACAGGGATAAGTTCGCTCAGGAAGTGCAAGGTGTTGCAGCACGGGATCTGAAGAAGATGGGACTACAGATCGTTTCCTTTACCATAAAAGACGTTCGCGACAAACACGGTTATTTGGAAGCACTTGGTAAGCCGCGAATTGCAGCAGTGAAGCGAGATGCTGAAATCGCTGAAGCGGATGCGGTAAGGGATTCACGGATTAAGAAGGCATTGGCTGAAGAGGAAGGACAAAAAGCTGAGTTGCTTCGTGATACGAACATAGCGGAAGCTTCCAAAGAGAAAGAACTTAAAGTGGCTTCATTTAAGAGAGATCAGGATACCGCGAAAGCCGAAGCAGACCAGGCTTATCATATTCAAGAGGCCCGTGCGAAGCAGACTGTGGTAGAAGAACAGATGAAGGTTGAATTGGTTCGTAAGGAACGGGAAATCGATTTGCAAGGTAAAGAAATTATGGTTCGTGAGAAACAATACGATGCAGAAGTGAAGAAGAAAGCTGACGCCGATCGTTATGCTGTCGAGCAAGCGGCAGAGGCGGATAAGGCACGTAAAATGCGGGAAGCGGATGCGCTACAATACTCAATAGAGACTCAAGCTCGAGCATCAGCGGAGCAGAAGCGGTTGGAAGGTATGGCTATTGCCGACGCAGAGCGGGCTAAAGGTACTGCAGACGCAGAAATTATCCGTTTACGAGGTCTTGCGGAGGCGGAAGCGAAAGAAAAATTGGCTGAAGCATTCCAAAAATTTGGTGAAGCCGCTATCCTTGATATTGTTGTCAAAATGCTTCCAGAGCTAGCTGGAAAAATTGCCGGTCCATTGTCGTCCATTGACAAGTTGACTGTAGTGGATACCGGTAAAGGCGAAGGAGCAGCCCGGGTGAGCAATTATGTGACGGAATTAATGGCTACAGCTCCTGAGATGCTGAAGAGTGTGTCAGGTATCGATTTGGAAAAACTCATTAACGGCTTAACTAAAGGTGGAAAGAATCTATCGACGCCTTCAGTTCCAATTGTAACATCTAAGAATGACCCTGTTGTTCTTGATAATGCTCCTATCATTATTGACAAAAAGGTGTCTAAGGATGAAAGTAATTAAATTTCCAACGATCGATTCTTGACATTTACTACCTACGCATGTAAATATTCATATTACGCTACGAGCGTCCCGCGACTTTTTGCGAGGCGCTTTTGTATTTTTTGTAATTTACTAGCAAGGAGTTGAAAGGTCGATTATAATGTTCGTAAGCGTAAGCTTTCTAGGAATTGACTTCGCAAGTAGAAGGGGGCAATTATGAGTAATAGCTTGCAAGTCGCTAAGGTGTTGAATAACAACGTCATCATTGCAAAGCATCCCCAGCATGACGAGGTAGTAGTCATTGGCAAAGGTATTGGATTCAACATGAAATCCAATGATTTTGTTCCACTTGAATCGGTAGAGAAGTTGTTTATTCTCAAGGATCAAAAGGAACAGGAACAGTATAAGCAACTTGTTCCTCACGTAGATGAGAAGTTAATTGAGGTCATCGGCGAAGTTATCACGTATATTTCCCGGAAAACTCAGACCGAACTGAATGAGCACATTCACATTGCCCTTACCGATCACCTCTCGTTTGCTCTCAAGAGAGCACAGCAAGATCTAGCTATTCACAACCCGTTTCTATTCGAGACGAAAGAAATCTATACTGTTGAATATGAGCTAGCTCAGTATGCTATTGATTTGATTCACAGAAAGATGGGCGTGGATTTGGGCGAGGATGAAGTCGGATTTGTTGCGCTTCATATTAACAGCGCGATGACCAACCGCCATATTAGCGAGGTAAGAGGGCAAGCAGAACTAATTGCTGACTTGGTTCGTATTGTTGAGGAAGAACTTCAATTTACAATTTTACGTAATTCATTGGATTATTCACGGCTCCTTACCCATTTGAGATTTGCGATCGAACGGGTGCGGCGTGGTGAGCGGGTTGGAGAAATCCACATGTTGGACACGTTGCTTCAACAAGAGTACCCATCTTTATATCAAATAGCTCGGAAGTTGACACAGGTAATGCAACAGCGCTTAAATAAGACAATATACCCTGCTGAAGTTAGCTATTTAACAATGCATCTTCACCGTGTAGCTCCTCCACATATACGATAAAACTGACTTGCGATTGATTGGCAGGTTTGCTATAATCTGAACCGATAACAACAATAAGATAATCACAATGTGTGACTGATTCGATCAGGCATGAGTTGATAAAAGTTTTTTGATTGTATTACCAGTCTGCTGGGTATTATAACCCTAGACAGGAAGTACAACAAAAACTTTATTGACTGGTGCCTTTTTTGTTGTTTGGGCATCTTAGATTACAGGAGGGTATTTTATGTTTAAGCGTCTGTTTGGTGTCTTACAAAGAGTTGGTAAGGCTCTGATGCTACCTGTGGCGTTGTTACCTGCAGCAGGATTACTTCTAGGGATAGGTAACATGTTGGTAAGTCCAGAATTTCTGGATTTAGTCCCGGTATTGGATAACCAAACTGTATCAGCTGTTGCTACTGTCATGATGAATGCAGGGCAAATTGTATTCACAAACCTAGCGTTGTTATTTGCTGTTGGTGTTGCGGTAGGTTTAGCAGGGGGAGAAGGGGTCGCTGGGCTCGCGGCCATTATCGGTTATCTTGTTATGAATGTAACTATGGGAACCGTTATTGGTGTCACACCAGCGATGATCGGTACAGATCCAGCTTATGCTGATGTACTTGGGATTCCGACACTTGCAACAGGGGTGTTTGGTGGTATTATCGTCGGGGTTTTGGCGGCGAGTATGTACAATCGTTTCTTTAAAATTGAATTACCTTCGTACCTTGGATTTTTTGCAGGAAAACGTTTTGTTCCGATTATGACCGCAGCGACATCCGTGTTACTTGGTCTATTGATGGTTATCATTTGGCCTCCGATACAGTCGGGATTAAATACAGTCTCGCACTTCATGCTAGAACAAAATCGGACCTTGTCCGCTTTGATATTCGGAATGGTGGAGCGTGCACTAATTCCGTTTGGTCTTCATCATATTTTCTACTCGCCTTTCTGGTACGAGTTTGGAGAATATGTGAACAAGGCGGGGCATTTAGTCCGTGGGGACCAACAAATATTTATGGCTCAACTCCGTGATGGTGTAGAATTTACAGCAGGCACATTTATGACCGGTAAGTTCCCGTTTATGATGTTCGGATTACCAGCAGCAGCGCTTGCTATCTACCATGAAGCAAGACCTGAGCATAAGAAATATGTTGCTGGTATAATGGGCTCAGCAGCATTAACTTCATTTTTAACAGGGATCACAGAACCACTTGAGTTCTCTTTCTTGTTTGTCGCACCTTTATTGTTCGCGGTACACTGTGTATTTGCAGGATTGTCCTTCATGACGATGCATATTCTACACGTCAAGATCGGCATGACCTTTTCAGGTGGGCTTATTGATTACTTGATTTTTGGTGTTATTCCGGGACGTACACCATGGTGGAACGTCATTATCGTAGGATTAATTCTCGCAGTGGTGTATTATTTTGGCTTCCGGTTTGTTATCCGTAAGTTTAACTTGAGGACACCAGGACGCGAGGAACCCGAAATTGAAGGAGACAAGGGAACAAACCAAGAGGGGGCGGTCACTAAAGATGAATTGCCGAACAACATTTTAATAGCACTTGGAGGAAAAGAGAACATTGCCCATCTAGATGCCTGCATTACTCGCCTGCGGGTAGAAGTGAGGGACAAAGGGAATGTTCGTAAGGATCAACTGAAAAAGCTGGGGGCATCAGGTGTCCTCGAAGTCGGGAATAATATCCAAGCGATATTTGGTACCCGTTCGGATACAATTAAAACGCAAATTGCCGATATAATAAGTGGTAGAACACCAGAAGCAGCGCCAGTATCTACCGTAGATAAGGCCGCGGTTGTGGAACAGGAAGCGGCACAAGATGGAGAGGCTATTATTAAAGAAGATATCGTCATGCCGGTAAACGGTGAGCTCATGGAGATTACCAAAGTTCCGGATCCCGTCTTCTCAGAGAAAATGACTGGGGATGGATTTGCAGTATTGCCACATGATGGAACGATATGTTCTCCGGTCTACGGCAAGGTATTTAACGTATTTCCGAGCAAACATGCGATCGGTATTATGTCTGATGGAGGCAAAGAAGTACTGGTGCATATTGGAGTAAATACGGTAAAGTTAAAGGGTCAGGGCTTCCATGTTCTAGTCAAGGAAGGCGATCTTATCGCGGCGGGTCAACCGATTATGGAAGTTGATTTGGCTTATGTGAAAGAGCACGCTCCATCTATAATCTCTCCAATTATTTTCTCTAATCTTCCAGAAGGTGCTGAGGTTAAGTTAAATAAATCGGGAGAGCTTGGGAGCGGTGAGGGTGATATCATCACTATTTCTTAAGGAGGGAACTAGAGAAAGCATCTAAATCTAAATCCCTGAATGATGGCGAGTATTAATAACGAATTATCGAGCAAGTTTGACTAGTCTTGATAGGTCGTTAAATAAGAAATATACCTATATAAAGAAAGCGAGAGAAAACAAATGGAAAAAATATTCAGAATTACTGATGAAGACGGAATTCATGCACGCCCTGCGACAGCGCTGGTTAATACAGCTAACAAATTTAAGGGAGTCGAATCTTTTGCAGAAGCAAACGGTAAAAAAGTGACTCTAAAATCAATTCTAGGTGTATTATCCCTAGGGTTGGAAAAAGGTGATTCCATTACACTGTCATCCGTTGGCGAGAATGCTGAGGAAGCTCTTCAGGCGCTTACAGATGTGATGGTTAAAGAAGGGCTAGGCGAAGTAAATGCTTAAGATAGATGGAATTGCTGCATCGCCAGGTGTAGCTATTGCTTCTGCCTTCAGATTGGAGGATCCAGATTTCACGGTGAACCGCCGTGAAGTCTTGGACCCGGAAGCCGAACTTATCCGGTTGGATGAAGCTCTAGCGAAATCAGAGAAAGAGCTTGAAGCGATTAAGGAACGTACGCTTCAAGAGCTTGGTGAGAAGAAAGCAGAAATATTTGAATCTCATTTGCTCATATTGAGTGACCCTGAACTACTTACACCGGTCCGTGATAAAATCTCCACTGAGAAGATTTGTGCAGAATATGCACTGAACGAAACCGCCCAAGAGTTCATTTCTATGTTCGAGAACATGAAGAGTGATTACCTTAAAGAACGTGCCGCAGACATGCGTGATGTAACGAAACGTGTATTAATTCATCTGCTAGAACTTACGTATGTGAATCCAACGGATATCGATCAAGAGGTTGTTGTCATTGCCGAGGATTTAACTCCATCGGATACAGCGCAATTAAACCGCAAATATGTAAAAGGATTTGCGACAAATATCGGAGGTAGAACCTCTCACTCAGCCATTATGGCTCGGTCATTGGAGATCCCTGCTGTTGTAGGAACCAAGGAAGTCATGAGCCAAGTGAAGAGTGGTGATCTGATTATTGTCGATGGATTGGATGGCACCGTTATAATTAATCCTACTCCAGACTTGGTAGAAGAGTATAAAGCAAAAAGAGAACAGCATTTACAGAAAATTGAGGAATGGAAGAAGCTTCGTGAAGTGCCGACTATTTCAACGGACGGTGTACATGTTGAACTTGCCGCGAACATTGGAACTCCAAATGATGTCACAGGGGTTCTAGAGAATGGTGGCGAAGGGGTAGGACTATACCGTACGGAGTTCTTATATATGGGACGTACTGAATTACCTTCGGAGGAAGTTCAATTTAATTCGTACAAAACAGTGCTTGAGAAAATGGATGGCAAACCTGTTGTCGTACGGACGCTCGACATCGGTGGCGATAAAGAGCTGTCATATCTCGAGATGCCAAAGGAAATGAATCCGTTTCTCGGTTTCCGTGCTGTTCGGCTATGTCTAGAACGCCAAGACATTTTCCGCACGCAGCTTCGTGCATTGCTTCGGGCGAGTGTATATGGAAATCTGCGCATTATGTTCCCGATGATCGCTACGCTTGATGAATTTAGGCAAGCAAAAGCTTTGCTATTGGAGGAGAAAGAGAAGTTGGTAAGCGAAGGAGTATCTGTCTCTGATACGATCCAACTTGGAATCATGGTTGAAATTCCTTCAACAGCTGTGCTCGCAGATCAATTTGCTAAAGAAGTCGATTTCTTCAGTATTGGTACAAATGATCTTATTCAATATACAATGGCTGCTGATCGCATGAACGAGCGGGTATCTTATTTGTATCAGCCTTATAATCCATCTATCCTACGCCTTGTTAAAATGGTTATTGACGCCGCTCATAAGGAAGGTCGCTGGGTAGGCATGTGTGGTGAAATGGCGGGCGATGCTACGGCTATTCCACTATTACTTGGCCTTGGCTTAGATGAATTTAGTATGAGTGCCACATCCATACTTCCAGCACGTTCTCAAATCTCCAAGTTGTCCAAAGGGGACATGGAGAATTTGGCGGCGCAGGCATTACAAATGAGTACGGCTCAGGAAGTTGTCCAATTGGTACGTAATATTAATGCATAATTTCCTTCGTGAAGCCTATCTTTATGGGCTGTAACATCTTTTACCAACGCTTATTTTGTTGACCGACACCGAGTGGTGTCGGTTTTTTTCTATTTTCTACTCTGTATAAGGTTTATTTTTTCATATAAGTGGGATAAAGTGATGGTATTACAATCTTAGATGACAAGGAGTCTTACAATGGAGAACAACCATACGACGATTGGAATCATGGACATTGGATCCAACTCCATAAGATTAGCCATTTATGAAGTAACACCGCGTGGGGATTACCGCTTGATTAATGAGAACAAGGAATCCGCACGTTTAAGTGAAAAGATAAAGCCAGACGGAAGGTTGGAAATAGGGGATATTGTCCAAATTGTACCTATACTCAGCCAGTTTCATCATATTTGCATCCAATACGAATGCAAGGAAATTCGTGTGGCTGCTACAGCAGCTATTCGAAACGCTACGAATTCACAAGAGATTGTCGATACGCTATATCAAGCTACCGGTCTGCAAATTGAGGTTTTGTCTGGGGAGAAAGAAGCTTATTACGGCTTCTTGGGCGTTGTTGGCGGGATCGAGGTTCAGGATGGATACATCATCGATATCGGCGGAGGAAGTACAGAAATAACATTATTCCGTAATCGCGAATGGATCTCTAGCGTGTCTTTACCGATCGGTGCTGTGAACTCACAATTGAAGTATGGGGGAAGTCCCGAATCTTGGTCAGACAGCGATATCGTTAAGCTTCAGGATGACATACATGACTTACTTTCTGAGCATCAGTGGATGAATAGTCATCCGGGGTTACCGTTAATCGGACTAGGAGGGAGTATCCGTGCTCTCGGTAAATTAGATCAGCGAAGAGCCAAATATCCTATGCCGATCGCTCATCATTATTTGCTTGAGAGAGAAAGCATACAACATTTTGCACAGTTGCTCCCCTCTTTATCTCTAACTAAGCGTAAGCGGATGGACGGGCTCTCCAAGTCCCGTGCTGACATCATTGTTCCAGGTGTAATCATTCTACATACGATTCTGCAGTATATTGACGCTTCCCTATGTCTCGTTAGTGGGACGGGTCTTAGAGAAGGTCTGCTACTAGAATCCTTGGAGCAAGGCCTGCCAGCAGCTGCACAGGTTCTACCTCGTCAGGTAAATTCGCTGCTTGCATTCCATTCAACGGTTCAACTAAGCCATTTGCACCAGGTTCATAGATTCGCTGAAATACTGTTGGAGTCATTATCACAGGATCATGATCCATTGGCGAGAAAACTTCTCTACGTAGCTTCTATGCTCTATAAAATAGGTAGTGGAGTCCGGTATCACCAATATGACAAACATACGTTGTATTGGCTAACCCACGCCCCGATTGCAGGTTTAACACATCGTGAAAATGTGATGTGTGCTTATATTGCTGGACGTTTGTCCGGGAATGGTAAGGGTGTTAATCTGGGGGAATATCGAAGTATACTTGAACCCACGGATCCTGAATTTATTGGGAGATTAGGTTCGTTACTTGAAATAGCAGTTGCATTAGATATAAGTGAGACACAGGTTGTGGAGCAGATGCATGCGGAGATTGGAGATGAGAAGCTTATGCTTACATTGAAATACCGCAGTCAAGCTCCTCTAGAGATGAAAGGGCTTGAATCTGCGGCAAGGAATTTTAAAAAAATATGGAAGTTTAGCTTAGATTGGAAGTTGGAATCTTCTTCCACTTGTTGATATCTAGAGCTGCAAACTGACTGCGGCAAGGTGGCAAGTCGTTTGTAACAGCTTCATATTTACCGTTCTGAACCAATCGCTTCGCTTTAACGTTGTCCGCTAATGAGAGCATCAGAATTTGAACGATAATGTCTCGTGTATCATTTTTGTACACGGGACACATGAGTTCAAGACGTCTTGTTAAGTTTCGTGTCATCCAATCCGCGCTTGATATCCAAACCTCAGGTTTACCACCGTTCTCAAAATAATAGATCCGAGAGTGCTCAAGGAAGCGGTCAACAATGCTTCGCACGGTGATCAACTCGCTCAACCCTTTAATTCCAGGGCGAAGACAGCAAACACCACGTATGATGAGGTCAATATTGACCCCTGCTTGTGAAGCTTCATATAATTCATCGATCATTTCCTGATTGGACAGGGAGTTCATTTTCGCGATGATCTTAGCAGGACGACCGGCTGCAGCATGTTCGGCTTCACGACGGATGAGTGCAAATAACTTGTCCTTCATGTCGGTTGGAGCTGGTGTTAGGGCCTGCCAACGATCTGCCGATGAATAACCTGTAATCAGGTTAAATAGTTCAGATGCATCCTCCCCGATTGCGGTATCTGTGGTGAATAACCCGATATCGGTATAAAGTTGTGCAGTAATATCGTTATAATTGCCAGTTCCTATATGAACATAACGCTTCAAATCCTGGCCTTCCTGACGGACAACGAGCAGAATTTTGGCATGAGTTTTAAGTCCTATTAATCCATATACAACATGACAACCAGCTTTCTCAAGTGTACGTGCCCATGCAATATTTCTTTCTTCATCGAACCTAGCTTTGAGCTCAACGACTACGGTCACTTGTTTACCCGACTCGGCAGCACTGGCGAGCGCTTTTATTAGTGGAGAATTTCCACTAACTCGATATAGGGTCATTTTGATTGCCATAACGGACGGGTCTTCGGAAGCTTGAATGATGAAATCCGTAACTGCATCAAAGCTTTCGTAAGGGTGATAGACTAGAACATCTTTTTTTGTGATAACCTCGAAAAAATTATCATTTTCTTCGAATTCAAGCGGATAGACGGGTTCAATCTGCGGATACCGTAGTTTTTGGTTTCCCTTAATTACGGATGAAAGTTTACTAAGGAAACTCAAATCTAGCGGCCCATCAATTTCAAACACAGAATCGGTCACTTCGAATTCTTCCTCTAGCATTTCTAGCGCATAAGGATGAATCCCCTTCTGAATCTCCAGCCGTACCGGAGCTCCCCAGCGGCGTTTCCGTAGTTCCTTTTCGATCTCCTCTAACAAGTCCTCTGCACCGTCTTCATCAATAGTTAGATCGGCATTACGTGTCAGTCGGAATTCATCTACAGCAAGTGGCGTATATCCACTAAACAACGATTGAATATGATGACGAATTAGTTCTTCAATGAGAATAAAAGATTGCTTCTTGCTGTTCATATGACGAGGTAAAGGAATACATCTTGAGAGATTCGATGGGATTTGTACAATGGCGAAATAAGGTTCCTCTTTGTCAGATGTAAATTCAGTACGTTTCAATACGACCGAAAGATACACAAATCCCGTATGAACCAATGGAAAAGGACGGCTTTGGTCTACGGCCATAGGAGTAAGGACGGGGAAAATAATATCGTGATAGTATTTTTCCATCGATTTACGCTGCGTTACATTAAGATCTTCATAATTTAGAAACATAATATTTTCTTTGCTAAGTTGTCTGGACAAATCTCGAAAAGTTCGATATTGCTCAGCAACCATTCCTGAAATACGCGAATTGAGACGCTTGTACAAACCAGCGGGCGTGTATCCAGTAAAATCTTTTTTGGTGTATCCTGCCCGGATCTGGTCCTGAATACCTGCTAAACGTACGCTTATAAATTCATCCAGATTACTTGAAACAATGGACAAAAATTTGGCTCGCTCTAGTAGTGGTGTACTGGGGTCTTTAGCTTCTTGCAGAACACGTCTATTAAACTCGACCCAACTTAAATCCCGATTCAAATATCGAGAGCCGTTCATTTCCATTAACGTCATTCTTGACGACCTCCGATGTTATTGATCAAAAATCGTAGTAAATCCAATCACTATTATTTTACTCTTTTCCTTTCGTGAAAAATAATGAAAATTGTAAACGCAGTGTAAAATTGATGTAAAACTCAGAGAATAATTATGTCCTACCTGTTAGCTTCTCGACATATTTGGGTAATATAATAATATGGCTTTGGCCAAGTATAGTAATTTAACTAGGAGGTTGTTGCGCTATGAGTATGAATCATCAAACTTTGCATTTGAATGCTGTGCAAAGAACGGAGTTTACTAGCGCTTCGCTTCGCCAATTGAGACAAAGCGGACGTGTCCCGGGTGTTGTGTATGGTGAGAAAGCGGGAAGTCAAGCGATTCATGTGGATGCGAAGGAGCTTAATAAGGTGGCGCGCACGGGTCGCTCAGAGTTTTTTGAATTGAAGGTGGACGATGGAAGTAGCTTCCCAGCGTTGATCAAGGAAGTTCAGCAACAGAACGGGAAATGGGTACATGTTGATTTTCAGCAGGTAGCTAAGAATAAACCCATTCGCGTCAAAATACCGCTGCATTATATCGGTACAGCCGAAGGTACAAAGGGAGCGGGTGCACTCCAAGTACAAGCTACGGAACTTGAAGTTGAAGGGTTACCAGATGCACTACCATCTGGCTTGAACATAGATGTGACTTCACTCGGAATCGGGGATAAGCTTGTAGCGGCAGATGTGTCGCTTCCTGAAGGAGTCACCTTGTTGTCTTCTGGAGAAGAACTACTGGCTTCGATTATTACGACTCGCGGAGAAGCTGCAGATACGAGTGATGAGGAAGAAGCTGCTGAAACCAGTGACGATAGCAAGAATCAGGAGTAATATTTGTTTGAATATAAGCTGGTATTCTGGCCAATATAATGAAGGTACAATCAAGGAGGACGGCCATAAGGCCGTCTTTTGTTATTTTACTTGGGATCGATTCTTTTATAACTATAACAATAGGAGTAATAACTTGACTAAGCCTACTTTTGTAACTAGAATAGTTACAGAAAAATAAGATTTTTAATTTTAAAATGGAAGAAGGGGTTGTATGCCGCCAAAGAAAAGTAGCAATGTATTGGCACAACGCAAAGCAGAGGCGATCAAAATAAAACAGAAACAAAAAATGAGACGGATCATCTGGTTTGGGACGCTTGGAGTTGTACTTATTCTTGTTATCGTGGGAATTCTCCTCCAGCCTAAATCGGCTTCCAAAGAGGGCATATTTGATTATGCTAATTTGCCTGTGCTTGGTAACGTTGATGCACCTGTAAAAATCGTAGAATTCGGTGATTTTAAATGCCCAAGTTGTAAAGCTTTTAACGATACAATCAAAAAACAACTACAGAGTGATTATATTGATCAGGGTAAAGTGGCCTTTTATTTTATGAACCTAGCTTTTATTGGCCCTGATTCCTACACAGCAGCTTTAGCGGTTCAATCCGTATACCATCAGGACAAAGAGCTATTCTGGACTTATCTAGATGCGTTATATAATAATCAGGGGGATGAAAATACAGTATGGGCTACAACTGATTTTCTTGTAAATCTAGCGAAGCAGGAGAATCTTCCAATTGATTATGAGCTACTGAGGAAGGATATTGAAGACAAGACGTATAAGAACGAAGTAGATGCGCATATCGCTAAAGCCGATGAATTAAGACTTGGAGGAACACCAACGATATTCATTAATGGTGTAGAATATGTCAACCAGAACTATGCAGATTACAATGCTATGAAGCAAGCTATTGATCAAGCGATACAAGATCAATCTAAGTAATCGAAGGGATGGGGACCTATGCGATCCTTCTTTAAGGACTATGGTATTTATCTGGCCTGGCTTGTCTCATTAGTTGCAACGGCAGGGAGTTTGTATCTAAGCGAAATTTTGCACTATGAACCGTGTAAATTGTGCTGGTTCCAGCGTATTTTCATGTATCCTCAGGTATTTCTGCTCGGAATAGCAGCCTTCCGCAATGATCGTGCTATCATCAGGTATGTACTTCCGCTTAGCTTTATTGGAGGATCTATTTCCCTATATCACTATGCAGAACAAAAGCTTCCTGCTCTGGCAAAATTGACTCCATGTAAGATTGGAGTTCCGTGTAACGTTGACTATCTTAACTGGTGGGGCTTTATTACAATACCGTTCCTCGCATTAATTGCCTTCGTGTTGATCATAAGCATGCTGTTTGCAGCGAATAAAGCGGAACTAAGCTCTGTAGATGAGAGCGAGACAACTACTCAAACTAGCATGTAATAGAAATTAATCAGAGAGGGATCTTCCATTGGGAAGATCCCTCTCTTTGTCATTCCTATTAGCCGAAATAGAAGAAGACTTGTGACAAGTGCCCAGCCCTCCGCATATGATGCCAAAGACGAAAAACTTTTGGTAAAGGAGAGGGCAGCTCTGAATAAGAAATTTAAAACCAACAAACCTGGTAAAGGAAGAAAGCCGCTCTACTACGTGGACAATCCGGATTTAAATGAATTAAAGCTGCTGGAGAACGCTAAGGTTCATGCCGCTCCGGTGTTTGCACCACAGGAAGCGCTGGTAAAGGAGGTATTGGAAGAAGAAGCGTTCGTGGGGGAAGTGGCTGTTGAGGAAGTCGCTGTTGAGGAAGTCGCTGAAGAGAATCTCACGGCTGATTCAAAACGAAGCACTCTAATTCATGAGCTAGAAGAAAAAGCCGCTGATTCAACGGATAAAGGTATCATATACACAGATGATATAACAAATGCTGCCATTACAGGGGAGAAGATCGCACCTTATACGATTGATTCCACCAAATTAAAGCACGGTACAATAGAAACGGCGTGGTTGGCTGATTATGCGGTGCACAGCATTAAGATTGCGGAAGCGTCTGTGACATCTTCCAAGATCGCCCCACATTCCATTACAGGTAATCATTTAGCGGAAGGTACAATTGAAGGGAAAATGATTAGAAATCGCTCCATTAGCGGGGATAAGCTAGAAGAAGGTAGTATTACCTCGGATAAGCTAGCGGATGACATGATTCATGGGGATAAGCTGGCGAATGGATCGATCGAAAGCCGCCATCTCAAAGAGTGGATTGTTACAACAGACTTAATACAAGATCAGGCAGTTACTGCTGATAAAATACGTAGCGGGAGTATCCAATCGTATAATTTAGCAAACGGAGCCATTGATAACTCTAAATTAGGCGATCAATCGGTAACCTCGGCCAAACTTCGTGATGGATCCATTACAGGAACCAAACTGCAAGACGGAACGATTGAGGGTAGACATCTCGCTGAAAATGCGATATCTATCCGTAATCTGGCATCAGGCTTGATAGGAAAACAGCATCTTGCTACTCCGAGTGTAGGTACAGACCAACTAGAAGGAGATGTAATTGGTTCACACCATATCAAAGAGCAAGCAATTGGAGCTCGTCACATTGCACCGGGTTCGATTGAGAATGTGCATTTGAAGCCAGGAAGTATCGGGCAGGATCAGATCGCTGCTGGTGAAATTAAGGGCAGGCATTTAGCCGATCGGAGTATTCTCTCAACCAAATTGTCTGATCAGGCTGTTGGAACAGCACAAATCGTTGAACAGGCGGTTACCTCTTCTAAAATTGCTGATCAGAGCATTTTACCTCAGAAAATTGCTGATGAGGCGGTTCTTACCCGTCACTTGGGTAGGGCAGCCGTAGAGGGGACTAAATTAGCTCCTTTCAGTGTTTCTTCGCAGCATTTATCCAACGGATCTGTACAGAGTGAACATATTGAGACTGAAGCGATTCAAGATTGGCATATTGCTGCAGGGAGTGTCAAAGAAGATAAAATAGAAAGCAGTTCAATCAAAGAATATCATTTAGCAAATGATTCAGTGACTACAAAGCATCTGAAAAAAGAGATCATAACGACAGAGAAACTGGCAGAGAGTAGTGTAACTGCGAGTAAGATAAGACCTGGGGCTGTTACAGGTGAGGCTATTGATACTGAGCAGATTTCTTCTTTTCACATTATCCCTGGTTCAATTAATCAAATACATTTAGCCGACAACAGTATCGGACCGGCTTCTTTGCAAGCTGGGGTAGTTAAAGATGAGCATCTAAGTGAAGGTGCTGTGTTCTCCATTCATTTACAAGATCATGCCGTAACTGCTTTGAAATTATCTCCGGAGAGCGTAACTAGCGATAAAATTAATGATTTAGCGGTCACAAGCTCTAAGTTGGCAGAAGGTAGCGTTACTGCTTCCAAAATCCATCCTCATACTCTTCGCTCAGAGCATTTTGCTGCGGGAGCTATTCAGTCCGTTAGTTTATCTCCAGAAGTTGTTCACACAGAACATCTGGCTTTAGATAGTGTTATTTCTAAGCATGTACATTCAAATACAATTGAAGAGCGTCATTTCACTACCGAGTCTGTATCAGAGCGAGTTCTGCAAAATCAGTCGGTCACTTTTGACAAGTTAGCTGAAGATTCTGTGGGATCCCATCATTTACTGGACGGAAGTGTAGAAGGTCAGCATATTGCTGAAGGTGTCGTAGGAACAAGGCATTTTGGGGAGCAAGTGGTTACATTTATGAACTTATCAGCCCAGCTCCAGCAAGGTGGTTTGCTACCTCAAGATGGTGTCGATGGAGCAAATATTAAGCCTCAGTCGATCTCACGTGTTCAGTTGGAGGCGGATGCAGTTGACGAAGAAGTTCTGCAGAATGAGTCCGTAGGATCAATTCACCTGAAGCCCTTATCAGTAGAAAGTCATCATTTGAGCGCTTCATCGGTGCAACGCCAACATCTGAGCGAAGGATCCGTGGGTTCAGAGCAATTGCTAGGTAACAGTGTTGAAGGTCGTCATATTGTTGAGAAAGCGATAAGAACCGAGCATCTCGGGGAACAGGTAGTAACATTTACAAATTTGTCAGAGGAGCTCCAACAAGGTGGTCTGTTACCTCATGATGGTGTGAATGGAGAGGATATTAAACCGCAATCGATCTCACGTGCTCAATTGCGTGTAAATGCAGTAGATGAAGAGGTTCTGCAGGATGATTCTGTAGGATCAATTCACCTTAAGAAAGGGTCTGTACAAAGCCATCATTTGAGTGAGGCTATTATACAAGGTCAACATCTAGCAGTAGGATCCATCGGATCGCAGCATTTCGTGGATGATAGTATAGAAAGTTATCATATTAGTAATGCAGCAGTAGGAACTCGGCATATCGGGAATCAAACAGTTACATTTACACATTTATCAGCTGAGCTTCAGCAAAATGGTTTGCTACCGCAAGATGGAATAAGTGGAGAAGACATTAAACCCCAGTCGATCTCACGTATTCAGCTAGTGCCGGATGCAGTAGATGAAGTAGTTCTGCAAGATGAGTCCGTAGGATCGGTTCATCTTAAGCCATTGTCTGTACAAAGTTATCATTTGAATGAAGCATCCGTGCAAGGTTATCATCTAACTGAAGAATCCGTTAGATCACAGCACTTGGTGAATGGCAGTGTTGAAAGTCGGCATATAGGTAAAGCGGTAGTAGGGACCGACCATCTCCGGGAACAAGCAGTTACATTTACACACTTATCAGAGGAGCTCCAACAAGGAGGTTTGTTACCGCAGGGTGGAATAGATGGAGAAAATATTAAACCACGCTCAATCTCACGTGATCACTTACAAGCGGAATCCGTCGACGAAGAGATTTTGCAAGATGAGTCGGTTGGTTCCATTCATCTGAAGCGGTCATCTGTACAAAGCCAGCATTTGGGTGAGGCTATCATACAAAGTCAACATCTGGGAGAAGGATCCGTAGAATCACAGCATCTATTGGATGGCAGTGTAGAAGGTCGTCATATAGGCGAAGCAGTTCTAGAGAGTAAGCATATCGGGAATCAAGCAGTCACGTTCACACACTTGTCAGAGGAGCTTCAGCAAGGTGGTTTGCTACCGCAAGGTGGTATTAATGGAGAAGACATTAGATCTGAATCCATTTCTAGGATTCACTTACAGGTGGATGCAGTGGATGAAGATGTCCTACAGGAGGAATCGGTCGGGTCCATTCACTTGAAGCCGCTATCTGTACAAAGCCAGCATTTGGGCGATGCTATTATACGAAGCAAACACCTGAAAGAAGGATCTGTGAGATCACGGCATCTGTTGGATGGCAGCGTAGAAGGTCGTCATATTGATGAGTCAGCAATAGGAAGCCAGCATCTCGGGGAACAAGTGGTCACATTTACACACTTGTCGGCGGAGCTTCAACAAAACGGTTTGTTCCCGCAAGGTGGAATAGATGGAGAAAACATCAAACCTCAGTCGATCTCCCGCGTTCAGTTGCAGGCGGATGCAGTTGACGAAGAGGTACTACAAGATGGGTCGGTGGGCTCCACCCATCTTAAGCCGCTATCTGTACAAAGCCAGCATTTGGGCGAGGCAACCGTACAAAGTCAACATCTGACAGAAGGATCCGTTGGATCACAGCATCTGGTAGATGGCAGTGTAGAAGGTCGTCATATAGGTGAAGCGGTAGTAGGAAGCCAGCATCTTGGGGAACAAGTAGTTACATTTACGCATTTGTCAGCAGAACTACAAGAAAGTGGTTTATTCCCGCAAGGTGGAATAAACGGAGAAAGCATCAAACCTCAGTCGATCTCCCGCGTTCAGTTGCAGGCGGATGCAGTTGACGAAGAGATACTACAAGATGGGTCGGTGGGCTCCACCCATCTTAAGCCGCTATCTGTACAAAGCCAGCATTTGGGCGAGGCAACCGTACAAAGTCAACATCTGACAGAAGGATCCGTTGGATCACAGCATCTGGTAGATGGCAGTGTAGAAGGTCGTCATATAGGTGAAGCGGTAGTAGGAAGCCAGCATCTTGGGGAACAAGTGGTGACATTTACACACTTGTCAGCCGAGTTACAACAAAATGGTTTATTCCCGCAAGGTGGAATAAACGGAGAAAGCATCAAACCTCAGTCGATCTCCCGCGTTCAGTTACAGGCGGATGCAGTAGATGAAGATGTCCTTCAGGACGAATCGGTGGGCTCCATCCATCTTAAGCTGCTATCTGTGCAAAGCCAGCATTTGGGTGAGGCAACTGTACAAAGTCAACATCTGACAGAAGGATCCGTTGGATCACAGCATCTGGTAGATGGCAGTGTAGAAGGTCGTCATATAGGCGAAGCGGTAGTAGGAAGCCAGCATCTTGGGGAACAAGTAGTTACATTTACGCATTTGTCAGCAGAACTACAAGAAAGTGGTTTATTCCCGCAAGGTGGAATAAACGGAGAAAGCATCAAACCTCAGTCGATCTCCCGCGTTCAGTTGCAGGCGGATGCAGTGGATGAAGATGTCCTTCAGGACGAATCGGTTGGATCGATCCATCTTAAGTCACTATCTGTGCAAAGTCAGCATTTAGGTGAAGCAATCGTACAAAGTCAACATCTGGCAGAAGGGTCCGTAGGATCACAGCATCTGGTAGAGGGCAGTGTAGAAGGACGCCATATAGGTGAAGCAACAGTAGGAACTGTGCATCTCGGGGAACAAGTGGTTACATTTACGAACTTATCAGCCGAACTTCAACAAAATGGTTTATTCCCGCAAGGTGGAATAAACGGAGAAGATATCAAACCTCAGTCGATCTCCCGCGTTCAATTGCAGGCGGATGCAGTAGATGAAGATGTCCTTCAGGACGAATCAGTAGGGTCAATCCATCTTAAGCCGCTGTCAATACAAAGCCAACATTTGAGTGAGAACTCCGTGCAAGGTCAGCATCTTGCAGAAAGAGCTGTGGGATCTGCTCATTTGGAGTTGGGATCTGTGGGGGTTGAGCACTTAGCATTGACTCCAATTCAAGGGATTTCAGGTGAGCCTTCACTACAACAATTCGGAATGGCTGCTTTCTTGTTACAACGTCATGAAGATATAACCGAGGTTACTATTCAGTTTGAAGAGCCATTTCCCAATTCTCACTATATCATCGTGGCAATGTCCAATAGTCCTGCTTATTATGTAACTTTGAAGGAACAGTTCCCAGATTGTGCTGTTCTGGAGATATCCAGGCTGAAGGAAATTGATAAAAATTACGGATTTGTTACGTGGATTAGCATCGGAAGTTTGAACTGACATCGAGTCTTAACCAACAAAACAACCTTAATGATCACTCATGTACATGTGGCCATTAAGGTTGTTTGCACTTATTCTAGAAAAAAGACATCCCTTGTGAAAGTTCGGTTGTTATAATGAATGTATTGTTGTAACAATCGATTTTATGGAGGAAAGCTGATATGAGTGATCATGGTAAAATTGAGTTCGTACCACTACAAGAGGAAGACATCGTGCTTCTGACAACTATAATGACTAGGTCTTTTGATGAGGATGCGAGAATTCATTTGGGTGAAGGGCATCGAGATGGACCTGCAGGGTATGATAATGGCGAATTTTTGATGAGATATGGGGTACTCGCTTCTAATGACTCTTTTACAATATTGATGCATGGTGAGGCCATTGGAGTTGCTATCGTGTGGATTCAAGACGAAGGTAATTACTACCTAGAGAGTTTATTTATTGATTCTTCGATCCAAAACATGGGGATTGGGACGAGAATATGGAGAATGATAGAGAGTAAATATCCTGACGCAAAAATGTGGAAAACGGCTACGCCAGGCACTTCAAAAAGAAACCATCACTTCTACATCGACAAATGTGGTTTTAAGCTAATCAATATTCTCAATCCCGGGGACATAGAGCAAGAAACCTATGAATTAGAAAAAAAGATGATGTGAATTTCGAGGATTTTATTAATTTCATGTAAATAATACATAAAAATTTGAATATGTGATTTTGTATACAGATAATAACAGTGAAGATTGAATATGATGAATCCAAATCACCTACATATATTTTTTTGGGCATTTTTATAAGTGATTTATTTCACTAATAATGTGAAACAATTCACAATTTACTGATGGTGATTGAATTGAGGAGGGGGGAACACGGTTTATAGCGTTCAAGTAGAAGACTACATATGGACTGAATTTATTTTTTTGAGCTCAAATATGATAAAGGGAGAGGGTAGTAAATGAAAAAGCTAATTTCTTTAACTCTATGTGCTACATTTGTTCTGTCATCACTTCTTCTAGTGGTGGATACATCGGCATCTAAATTCTCAACGATAGATGTTGTATCTGCCGCATCGGAAGCGGTTAAAGAAGAAACGAAGGCACCTGCAAAAACAACAACACCAAGTAAAACAACAACACCAAGCAAAACAACACAGCCAAATAAGACAACAACGAAAGAGAATACGACTAAAGAGGCTACGACAACACAGGCAACAAAAGAAGTAACTAAAGCAGCAACTGAAGCTACTCCAGTTAAAATTGCTGAGAAGACCTATGCAGATGGAGTATATGTAACTTACGGTAATGCTTACTCCAAAGGAACTGAGGGCGCAAAAGTTACAATTAAGGATGGTAAGGTAGCCGCAATTGAACTTTTGAGAACAAGTCCTAAGTTGATTGACAGAGATGCTCGTTATAACTATAGCGGCCTATGGAATGCATATGAAGCAATGAAGGCAAAATTGGTAGGAACAACTAGAGATGAAGCAGCTAAGGTAGACGTTGTCTCCGGTGCAACTCGCTCAAGTGATGGATGGAAATTATCAGTAGATAGAGCATTCTCACGAGCTCTTGTAGAGAAGCCTGCTGATGAAATCTACTTTGAAGGCGAACATATGGGGGTTGACCCTGAAGGTAAATTCATGGTTTTTGTAAATTATGACAAGACGAAACGCCTAGGCGTAAAAGTGTACCCGCTTAATGAAAAAGGTGATGTCATTGATGAAGCCAGTATGAGCGCTGAGCAAGCGAAAATGGTGTATACGCTCGCTGGTGAATTACTATATAGAGGTACAAATGCTGTAGCTCTAAATGGTTACGATGCTGAAACTAAGGCAGCAGTTAATGCTTTCCGTGATGCTGAGTTGAACGCGAAGGTTAATAACGTTGTAGAATATATAGATGGTGTATATTCTGCTTACGGATCTGCTAGAGATAAAGGTGTAGAAAGAGCAGACGTAGTGATTAGAAACGGTAAGTTAGTTGATGTTAAGCTCTATAGATTAGGTTCGAACCTAATCGACAGAGGTGACACGGCTTATGCTGAAGTAGTGAAGGCTAATGCGCCTATGGTTGCAAAGTTGCTGAAGAACGGTTCTTATATCGAGAACTTTGATAATAGCGTTGATGCTATATCAGGAGCTACTGAGAGCAGTCATAGCTGGAATCTAGCTGTCGAAAGAGCATTTGAAAAAGCACGTAAAGTTCCTACAGGTAGCCAGTACTTTGAAGGTACTTTTGCTGGTGTAGATAATAAGTCTAGAGTTCTAGTTCTTGTTGATATGAGTGCTGATAAAGTAACGAAAACAGCAGTTTCCCTATTTGGAGCAGACGGAAAGCTGATCGCAGAAGATAAATTGACTGAAGATCAAAAAGCCGCAGTTGCTAAATTGAATGAAGGCTTGACCAAAGACGGAGCAAAAACAGCCATAATTAATGGACAGGAAGTCGTGTCTCTTGCAGCTAAAGCTGCTTTCACTGACGCTATGCAAAATGCTTCTGTTAAGCAAAGTAATTATAAAGATGGTAAATTCACTGCCTATGGTGATGCTTCTAATGTAGGTTCGAACAGAGCGGACGTAACTTTAAGAAATGGTAACATCGTTGGAATCGATCTTTATCGAGTGGGCAACAATCTTGTTGATAAGGGAGAAACAGCGTATGCAGATCTTGTAAAGGGTCTTCCACAAATGTTGAAGGATTTCCTTGACGCTGGAACAAGGGAACAAGCTCAAAAGGTCGATGCAATCTCAGGAGCTACTAGCAGTAGCAATGCATTTAAACAAGCTATAGATCGAGTTTACAAGAAAGCTGAGATTGTTGAACCGTACAAAGCAGCATATCTGAATGGGATCCATGCGGGTGTGAATGCGGATAAATCAGTATATGTGATGGTTACAGTGGAACACAATGTTCCTGTGAAAATGGAAGTTTCTTATCTAGATGCCGCTGGAAAAGTAAAGGCAGCAGACAAATTGTCAGCTGATGAGCTAGCAGTGAAGGCTGAAATTGAAACTCCAATGACCGAAAAAGATACAATGCACAAATATGCCTATCGTCCGGCAGCATTTGGCGACACCGATGCATTGAAGGCTCTTTCAGGTAAAGTAGTCGATGCAATAAAAGTTGCACTTGAAATAGCTGGAAGATAATTGATATAGTAGAGTCACATACGATAAACAGCAGAGCCCTTTCAGAATCAAATTCTGAGAGGGTTCTGAACGTTTTGGGAGGTCAACATGAAACAAGAGAAGATTGGAGTTATATTGGCTCAGATTGGTACCCCAAGTGAACCTACAGCGAAGGCAGTCCGTCCCTATTTAAAAAGATTTCTATCTGATCGGCGGATTGTTGACTATCATCCTCTACTGTGGCAGCCGCTGCTGCAAGGTGTCATTCTTACCGTTCGCCCAAAACGTTCGGCTAAGTTATATAAAGAAATTTGGACGGAGCAAGGCTCGCCGCTGCGAGTTTATTTGCACAAACAGCAAGTTGGTTTGCAAGAACGGTTGGGAGAAGGGTTTCGGGTTGAAGTGGGAATGGCATACAGTGAACCAAGCATTGAGCAAGCGATGAGAGTACTTGAAAATGAAGGGATTACGAGAATTATTATTATGCCGCTGTTTCCACAGTACTCATCAACAACTACGGCATCGGTATATGATGAAGCTTGTTTTGCAGCCTTAGGTAGGCGTAGTGCTTCAGGTTCGACAGCTAAGCGGTTTGTACCTACGTTGCGATTTGTTGATGCTTATTACAATCATCCTGGTTATATCGCGGCAATGAAGCATCATTTAGAGCAACAATTAAAGTCACTACAGTCACCACCAGATAAGTTCATCCTCACATTTCACGGAATTCCACAGCGTTATGCTGACACGGGGGATCCTTATCCTGATCAATGTCTTGAAACGGCGGAATTACTCGCGAGAGAGATGGGATGGGCTCGGGATCAGTGGGGGATCGTCTATCAGTCACGCTTTGGGAGAGAACCTTGGGTTGGCCCAGCGACATTTGATGTACTCGGTGACCTAGCACGTCAGGGCGTGAAGCGTCCCTTCTTATTTGCACCAGGTTTTGCTACCGATTGCTTGGAGACACTTCATGAAATCGGAGTTGAAGGTCGTGAAGTATTCGAAAATGCGGGTGGTCCTGGTGAACTTTATACGATGGCCCCTTGTCTAAATGATCAAGCCACATGGCTGGATTTCTTAACGGAGTATGTTCGGAGTAATGCTCAGGGTTGGGTTTAATTAAAGTGACAAAATACTATGAATAAAAAAGGTCCCCGATTATAATGTCGGGGACCTTTTCCTTGTACACAGTCTTTGGCTATAGCATCAAAATTTCACGAATATCTTCCTCTGTTAGCGTCGATAAGGATTCATGACCTGGTTGAATGATCTCATCAATGAGGTCTTTTTTTCTCTGCTGAAGTTCGTACATTTTCTCCTCAACCGTATCTTGAGTGATAAGGCGGATGACTTGAACTACATTCCTCTGTCCGATCCGATGTGCACGATCGGCAGCCTGTTGTTCCACGGCGGGGTTCCACCAAAGATCATACAGGATTACGGTATCTGCTCCGGTCAAGTTAAGTCCAGTACCACCAGCTTTTAATGAAGCGAGGAACAACTCGCGCTCTCCTTCATTGAACCTGTTGCATAGCTCGACGCGCTCAGAGGCAGGGGTATTACCATCCAGATAGAATAAGGGCACACCTTGAATTCCTAGGTCTTTACGGATTAGACTCAGCATTTCTGTAAATTGAGAGAAGATGAGCACTCTTTTACCAGCATTCCGGCATTCATCGATGATCTCCATTAGCTGTTCAAATTTGGCTGAGCTGCCTGCATAGTCATCCACAAATAGAGCCGGATGACAACAAAGCTGGCGAAGCCGAGTTAATCCGGCTAGGATTTTGATACGATTCTTCTGGAAATCCTGTTCATCCAGATGCTTTAAAGTTTCCTGCTGTAGCTTTGCCAAATAAGCGATATATAGCTTTTTCTGCTCTGGTAGCAGCTGGGATGTTTGTTGCGATTCAATCTTCTCAGGTAGTTCCTTTAACACGTCAGTCTTCAATCGGCGTAGCAGGAATGGAGCAATTCGCTTGGCTATAAGATCCTGTGGTAGGTCGTTAAAGGCTTTTCTGCTAGCAAATAAATCAGGGAATACGGCGTCAAAGATCGACCATATCTCTTCTAGTTTGTTCTCTATAGGAGTTCCGGTAAGTGCAAATCGATAACGTGCTTGGATCACTTTTACTGCCTGCGCAGTCTGAGTGGTGTAGTTCTTAAAGGCTTGTGCTTCATCCAAAATAAGCGTATGGAAACTTAAGCTAGCAATGAATTTGATATCTCTGCGTAGTAGCGGGTAGGAAGTAATAATGACGTCTACACCGGAGATAAGGTTCAGTGTCTTTTCTCGTTCGCTACGGCTGCCATCGGCAATAACAGTCACAATATCCGGTGCAAATTTTCTAAGCTCATTAAGCCAGTTATACATCAGAGAAGCTGGGCAAATGATTAATGCCGGCAATTTTTGATTTCTAATCTCTGGTAGTACAGAGGCGAGAAAGGCGATGCTTTGCAGTGTCTTGCCAAGTCCCATATCGTCTGCCAGAATGCCTCCAAAACGATAATGGGCAAGTGTCTTTAGCCATTGGAATCCATATTTCTGATAGTCTCGTAAGACATTTATCAGAGAATTTGGAACAGGGAAATCCATATTGTCTGGAAATCTCATATTGTCGAGTAATTGACGGAACGCCTTACTAAGCTTAATCGCATCTCGTTTATGCTGAGAGTCCATCAAATGAAGTCCACGTATTGCAGGAAGACGGAGAATAGGTCCTGTCAGATCTCGTTTCTGGAATCCCATTTCATTGATTAAGGCGATAATCTCTTGAAACTCTGAACTCTCTAGCGGTAATAATGCCCCGTTCGGGAGACGATAGTATTTATTCTTATCTTGAAGAGATTGAAGCAACTTACGAATTTCTGTCTCTGGAATACCGTCCATTTCAAAGCGTAGCTCCAGCCAATCGGTTCGTTCGTCCACATCTACTGTTACTTTAGGTGGAGTAAGTCCGGTGAGTAGTTTTACTTTTACAGCTGTAGTAGCGTATACATCCAATAACTTCTCAAGTTGTGGAACGATATGGTATAGGAAATCATATTCTCCGTCCTCATCGTTCATGAAGTAACCACTTTCTGTGCGGGCAAAAGAGCTTTGCTCCATGAGCTCAAGAATTCGTCCCTCCTGATCTCCATCTCGCATGAGAATGACGTTGTTGGAGCGTTTTGTGGCATGTTCTTCTAATGGATTGATGACGAGGTCTCCATAATGGAATTCCAGTCCGGCAAGCAAACGATCTCTTACGCGGTCCAAATAAAGCTTAGCTTTTAGTGGAGTTCGTACGACTTTGTCAGATATCGAATTAGCAATTTTGACTTGACCAAGCTTCAATAGTCCAGGGATGACTTTTTCCATAAAAGGCTCTATTTGCTCTGGCGAAATCTCGATTTGAGAGTTATCTGTACGCTCAAGCAGTTGCTTGAGCTCGGAGAGTCGCTTACACTGTTGCTCTGGCAGCTTCAGCAATTTCCCTTGTGAAATAACGATTCCATAGGACTCCATAATGTTCATTTGATTCAGTCCTTGAACGTCCAATTGGTAACCATCATCCATTGCTTGATCAAATTCGAAGTGTAGTGGGATGGGTTCATCGGATATCGAGATCGTGTCGAATGTCATGTCATCCTGAACAAGTTGCACCGAGGGGGCACTTACAAGTAAGGGACAGACGGAGTCCCAAAGATGTGGAGGGATGAGCAGCATCCGATCGCCACTTATATTGTTGCTAAGCCCAGAATAGGTACTAAACGTTTCGCGATACATGATTTCATGGTGATAAACCTCTATTAATGCTTTAAGCACGTCATTATCATTTTTTTGAAAACAGTGTATTTCCGGATCATAGGTAAAATGTCTGGAGAACGTATACGGCTCTCCTCGCTCCATTTGATTAAGAAATTCTCGTATTCGCTGTACGATATACATGCGTTTTGATCCGACCTTCATCTCAATGCCAAACATATATTTATGATATCCGTAGGGAAATGGCGAAATAATAAACTGAACATCCAGGAGTGCTCTTGTCTCGAAAAGAGAGCGGGTACCGATTGGACGTTGCTTCCTATCTTCGAACAACTTCATAACCCCTTGGGTTACCGGTAGTCTCATCGTAAGCTTCCTTTCTTTCAAGGCTTATCCCTACATAGTATAGGAATAAGTGTACAAATAAAAGTAGGGGAAGGATACGTCTTCAGAAAAATAACCGCAACACAACAACACCCCCGTACACTAAGAAGTGTATCGGGGGTGTTGATATCATTTATTGATGGCTTTTTATCTAGCCAACCATCCACCGTCAACAGCCAATACATGACCATTCAGGTAGTCGGAAGCCGCGGAAGCTAAGAAGACAGCAGGACCTTTAACATCTTCAGGAGTACCCCAACGTGCAGCAGGGATACGCTCAAGAATAGCATTAGAACGGTTCTCATCAGCACGAATTGGAGCCGTATTGTCGGTTGCCATGTAACCAGGAGCGATAGCGTTAATGTTAATCCCGGAACCAGCCCATTCGTTCGCGAATGCTTTGGTTAATCCAGCTACGCCGTGCTTACTAGCAGTATATCCTGGTACATTGATACCACCTTGATAGGAAAGCATAGAGCAGATGTTAATGATTTTGCCGGATCCTCTTTCGATAAAGTGACGGCCAGCGATTTGCGACATTAAGAACACGGTGTTCAGGTTCAGGTTGATCACATCGAACCAGTCTTTTTCGCTATGATCTTTCGCTGGAGTACGACGAATGATACCGGCGTTATTTACGAGAATATCGATATGGCCTGTAAGTTTTAGAGCTTCATCAAAAGTTGCTTGAAGGGTGCTGTGATCTCCAAGGTCAGCTTCAATTCCATGTGCTTTTACGCCCAAAGCCTCAGCAGCTTTTACCGTATCATGGCTTGAAGTAAGGGAGGCAGATACGATATCTGCACCTGCTTCAGCAAATGCCAAAGCAATACCTTGTCCGAGTCCGCTAGCAGCTCCGGTTACGAGTGCTGTTTTTCCTGCTAAACTGAATAATGATGACATATAATGGTTCGCTCCTTTAAAATGATGAATTAGAAAGCTTAATTGGTTAGCATTCGATCGTTATACCTGCACTGCGGAACTGCTCAGCTATTTCGGGTGACAGGCCTTTGTTCGTAATAATTGCGTTAACCTCATGGAGAGTAGCAAAGGTACGGAGCGCGGTGTGTCCAAATTTATGATGATCCACAACGGCGTACACCTCACGGGATGTGGACACAAGGGCCTGTTTGAATTCAATTAAATCTCCTGTATAAATGGAAAGTCCATTCTCGATATGAACGGCCGTAGCCGATAGAAATGCTTTTTTAATATTAAGTTTTTGCACGTAAGAGACGGCTTCAGGTCCGGCCAGCATGTTGCGGACACGGTAACCACCGGGTACGACAAGACGAATGTTATCTTTTGGAACGAGTTCGCTAATGATGTAGACATCATTGGTGACTACGGTTAGAGGAATGTTGTCCAGCCGACGAGCGATTTCTAGTGTAGTGCTTCCGCCGTCGAGAGCGACGATATCATCCACTTCAATGTGTGCAAGTGCACGGAGCGCAATCTCCGTTTTTTCCTCGGAATACTTATCGAGTGGCTTCTTGGTAGGTAAAATTCCGAATTGATCACTATGTGCAAGTACAGCTCCGCCATGCACACGTACGATCAAACCCTGCTCCTCCAGCTTGCTTAAATCCTCGCGTATCGTTTTCCCTGTCACCTGGAGCCTTTCACTTAGCTCGTTCACCGTTACATCTTTTTTGTTCAGCAGAACTTCCATAATCATCTCGTATCGTCGTATCGGATTCATAACTTGCCTCATCTTTCCGTAAGTAATTTACCTCTATTGAACTACCCCTCTATTGTAAATCTTTTATGGATACAGGGTCCATATCATCATATCTTTTATTATCTCCGGCCATGCTCCAGATAAATGTATAATTGCTTGTTCCAACGCCGCTGTGAATCGACCAGCTTGGGGAGATCACGGCTTGTTCGTTACGCATAACGATATGGCGTGTTTCGCTTGGTTCGCCCATGAGATGAATGACTACGGAATCATCCGGAAGATCGAAGTACATATAAGCCTCCATACGTCTTGGATGTGTATGTGCAGGCATTGTGTTCCACATGTTTCCTGGTTTTAGTTGGGTCATACCCATCACGAGTTGAGCACTTTGCACTCCGTTTGTATGAATAAGACGATGAATCGTACGTTCATTTGAGTTCGTGATATCACCTAGCGCTCCGGATTCCGACTCAGCCAGTGTTGTTTTGGTAGTTGGGTAAGATTGGTGTGCAGGTGCCGAGTTCAGATAGAATTTAGCAGGCTTTGCAGCATCAACGCTTTTGAATACGACATCTTTGGAGCCTTGACCTACATAGAGGCATTCCTTTGTATCGATTTCATATTCTGTTCCATCAACAACCACGATACCTTTACCACCTACATTAATGATTCCCAGTTCACGACGCTCTAAAAAGTAGGAAACACCAAGTTCCTTCAAATCTGTTGTAAGAACAACTTCTTTAGTCACGGGCTGTGCGCCGCCAACAATCATGCGATCCTCATGTGTAAGTACGAGCTTCAGCTCATCGGGAGCAAAAATAGTTGGGATGTGAAATTCCTCGCGGAGCCGCTCGGTATCAAACTTCTTAACTTCATTCGGGTGAGAAGCATAACGTCTTTCCATTGGATATTCATTCTCCTGTCAGTTATGATTTATCGTTCGTATAAGTACAATCTACTCCATTTAAGTTCATTTATCAAGTGTTTATATTTGTTTTATTGTTTATATAGGTTTATTTAGCGGTTCATATAGTTGCAAAATGGAAGTTAAGTATGCACAATAGAAAATGAACTGAAAAATTAAATCATAATAATGATCTGTACTAACAAAATATCTTGTATTACAAAATGGAGAGGGTGTTCATCAATGGAGGGATTACAAAGTACTCCTAGTCCGTATAAGAAACGACAGTCTGAGCTTGTACATAAGATTAGTGAGGCAGCGTATCATGATTCGTTATTGGAAAGTGGTTTGTGGTTTCATAACGATGTTCGTAACAACTTTTACTATGCATCTTATTTATTCGCTGCCGCAGTAGATATTCAAGCAGAGGTTTCTTTCGATCGGGAGGAAGCTAAGAGGAAAGCGGAAGCCGTGTTGCTAGAGGTTCTCATGTTGCAAAACCAACAACCCGGTACTATATTGTACGGCCATTGGCCGCTAGGACTAAGTCCCATTCCAAGAGAATCGAAGCCACATGAGCTACCTGTTGAGATCATGGGCAGTTTGATGGCTTACTTCTTCAGCGAGTATAGAGGATGGATGAACGCCGATCTACAAATTAAATTTCAAACAGCGTTGACACATATTTACCACAGTGATTTCTTCCGTAAACCAGTGATGAATTATGGTCATCATGAAGCAAAATATACGGCGGCCAAGCTAATATTTGGCACACTATTTGAGGATGAAGAGTTGATTGAAGATGGCAAACGAAGTCTTAAAGAAACACTAACCTATATTCAATCCAAGGGGATGCCGGAGTATGGTTGTCTACCGTGGTTCTGGCATTGGGTTCAAGCCTTTACCTGTGCACTGGAGCTGATGAGTCCCGAAGATGAAGAAATCCAGCATGAATTGGGAGAGATGCTAGATTATTTATGGAGTGTGCGAGCGCAATTTTATCTTCAGGGTTCATGGGTAGGTGCTCATTCTCGGGGGTGGCCGCATGATGTTCCTGGTGACGCCAATGTCCTTCATGATTATGTACAATTTGGCGATTTCCAGTTACCTGAAATTATGCCGCGTACAGAGTATGCCGGGTTTCTATTCTATGAGGCACCAGCGAGTGCGCGTAAGGTGGCGCTGGATCGTAGGATTCCGATGGAAGTAGCCAAAGTGACACAAAAAGTTATTCCAACTGATCCCGAGCCTCAACCGTTGCTGCATTCTTACGCTTATATTACGGAGGATTATGCTGCCGGAGGCATGTGGGAGCGGGTCGAGGAATTTGATAATGAACAGCTCCGCTGGACGTATTCGCTACCAATAACGGAACGAGCCGGAACAAATCAGCTATACTTCTTCCATCCGGGTGAAGGTTACAACGAGGGCGACCCCCGCCATCAAAGTGGTTATGGAGAAGTTCTATATCATAAGAGTGTTGTTATGGAGCTATACCCTGTTCCGAAGGGGGAACCTAACCAACTCATTGGCGTACTACCAAAAGGTGAATGGCATAAAGAGCAACAATCGCTGTTTGGGCAGGTGGGAAATGTCTACTTTGCTGTTTATTTGTCTCATTCGTATGAGTTAATTGAGCGAAGTAATTTTATTGAGGTTTCTGAGGGTGGATTGCCGGGTGGAGTTGTAGTGGAAGCTATTAGCGTGAAGGAGGCTGCGAAACTTGGAATCGGTGGACTCAAGGAGTTTGCCGACAAGATGATGGTACAGTCGCCGGCGTTCAGTCTAAGCGAAACAACACCACTTCAGGCTGAATACACAAGCTTAAGTGGAGATCGGTTACAACTCCAAACAGGTGAGAAGAAGACGGTAAAGGCCACTATAAACGGAAGTCCGGTATCGTTTGATAAATATTCGGTATAATCTTGCATTTCTAATTCTTATTCAGTAGGCTAGAATCAGTGATTCAAAACGGGACATCTGAGGGATCGTTAATGAATAGGATTTAGAAAGGTAGATTGCTCATGCAAGTTACAAAAACAAATGCGCTGCGAATGCTTGATGCGAAGAAGATACAGTATGAAGTTCTTTCCTACGATAATGAGGATGGAATGATTCATGGAACAGCTGTAGCTGAGAAGATTGGCAGAGAACCAGAATGTGTTTTTAAGACACTGGTAGCACATAGCGGGCCTAACCTATATGTGTTTGTGATCCCTGTTGCAGAAGAACTCGATCTCAAGAAGGCAGCCAAAGCTGCTGGAGAGAAGAAGATCGAAATGCTGCCTATGAAGGATTTGCAGAAATGGACAGGCTACATTCGCGGAGGATGTTCTCCGGTTGGAATGAAGAAACTTTATCCAACTTTTATAGACAGTAGTGCAGAACAACAGAAGAAGATGGCTGTTAGTGCCGGGAAAATTGGCATGCAGATGGAGCTTGAACCAACACTTCTTGCAGATACTGTTGAAGCGAAGTTTATTGATTTGATTAAAGAATAGGTGAGAATACATAAGGAGCAGCTAACCTCAGTAGTGTTATCTACTAGGGAAACTGCTCCTTGTGTCTATTCTGGGGACATCTCCTTATTGTACGAACCTTTATATTGTTTAGGAGAGACGCCGGTATATTTTTTGAAAAAATGAGAAAAGTAGCTGGTGTCATCTATCCCAATCTCTTCAGCAATTTCATATATCTTTTTGTCGGTATTTCTTAAAGAATCTTTAGCTCTTTCAATCTTTTTATGGTTAATCGTATTGATGATCGTATCCCCGGTTTTCTCTTTGAATAACCGGCTGAGATAACTGCTGTTTACATTGATGTGGTTGGCTATGTCATTAAGGGTAATATCCTGTTTGAAATGGTTATCGATATAGTGCAATGCGTCAATGATAATGTTGTTTCTCCCTTTTGATACCGTAAGCATAAACTCGCAAGTAGCAAGTACGATTTGAGTTAATACATCAGAATATTGGCTAAAAAACACACTGTCACTAATGTCGGTTCCCGCATCACTTTGATAATCATAGATCGTAGATAGCGTAGTATGATGCGCAGCAACAAACTTTCTGCATTTATTTTCAATGAGAATGCCTACATTTTTTATATCGATCTCAGATAGCTGGTTTGTTTTCTGGAACGAGAATAATTGCTCAAGATATTCGGTAGCCGTATCCGCCATGCCCTTTTGTATTTCTAAACTAATCTGTTCGATGAGCATTTCGATTTGCGCAGAATAAGTGTTATTTACTTGAGTGATAGATGTGTAAGGATAGATTTTTATTTGCTCATCTAAAAAACGCCTAGACAATGCTGAGGTAGCTTGTTGATAAGTGGCGTTGAGATGATACGGGCCTTCGGCAGGCTCGCTGATCCCAATGTAGACACTCTCGTTCATAAAGCTATGTACCGTATCAACGATATCTGAGCAAATCGTTTGAATCTTCTCTTTGTAGTTCTGATGTAATGAATTGATAATAATACAGAACATATCTTTAGCCATAGGAATGGTATAGGATTCGAATCCACTATCACTAAGCGCCATGGTGAAGATGTTAGAAAGACTAGTATGCATCTGACTTTTAAGGTGATCATCATTTTGATCGGTCTCAAGTTTCACAGCAAGTGCAAGAAATTTCTGTAGGCTGATGTCATATTCGATCGCATTTTTCTTGATCTCATCGATATTATACAGCGAGCTATCAATAATTGATTTCATAATATTCAGTTTCATGAGGTCTTTGTCGAGATGATGGTGATTACTTTCGAGCCGTGCACGTTTAATTAGGTCTTTCGATTTCTCAATGGCATCGATAATTCCATCAAGCGCACCCGTTTTTGTTACATATTGAACAACGCCATATTGAATCGCAGATTGCGCATACTGAAAATCTGCATAGGCCGTGAGAAGAGTAACCTTTGCCCGGAGGTCATGCTCCCAAATGTAGCGAGCCACTTCGATGCCATCTACCCTGGGCATTTTGATATCGCAAATAATAATATCGGGATCGTAACGATCAATATTATCGATCAGTTCTTTACCATCCTCAGCTACATAAGCTAATTCGCAGTCTAGTTCTTGCCAATTAATGAGATGAATAAGACCTTTACGAACCATCGGTTCATCGTCTGCGATCATCACTTTATACATGTTGATCATCCTCCGCATTGCTGCCGTTATCAAATGGAATTTGAATCGTTACGATGGTACCCTCATTTTTCTTGGTATAAATGTCAATCCCATAATCGTTTCCATAAAAATATTGAATGATTTTATAGGTATTATTAAGCCCTACATGATTATGATCTGTCTTGTTATTTGTCGTTTTTAGGGGGAGTTCCACTCGTCCCTCCAAGCTATCGAAGCCAACTCCGTCATCTTTGACTTCGATAAACAGACAATTATTTTTTGCATAAATATTCACTTCTACAAATCCATTTTCGAACTTCGGCTCGATCCCATGGGTGACAGCGTTCTCAACAATAAATTGTATCGCTAGTTTCGGAACATAAAGTTCAAGTAGTCTTTCGTCATCATACTTAATTTTATAGTTCAGCTTATCCCCGAATCGGTAGCTTTGCAAATAAAGATAAAACTCCAAGTAGATTAATTCCTGCTTAATCGGTACTTTTTCCTTATCGGTACGGTAAATACTTGCTTGAATTAATCCAGCAAATGAACTGATCATTTTGCTCACGTCGTCATTGTTATCCATCTTGGCCTTGAGGGCAATCGTATTAAGCACATTAAACATAAAATGAGGATTCACTTGAGTTTGGAGAAATTTAAGCTCAGATTCTTTGATAATTAACTGCTTCTCATAGACATCTTTGATCAAATAATTAATCCTGTCCGTCATTGAGTTGAACACCTCACTGATATAAGCGAACTCACGGCTGGTGAATTCAGGCATTTTAATATCAAACTTGCCTTTCCCTACCAGCCTGATACTAGAGGCAACTTCATCCAAAGGCTTGGTTAATTTTCGGATGAAAATTACGGTGAATACAAGGACCAATAAGATGATAGCTGAGAAAATATACACATAAGATTTGATGGAATTAAACAATAATGTGAATAAATGATTACTGGGAATACCTATGGCACAATTGAAATCCATGTTCATACGTTCCGTGTAAATTAGGTAATTGGTATTCTCAATCTTGTGCTCATATGCATCCTGTTTGTATGTATTTATAATTTGATGCTTATCTTCCGTAGTGATCATGTCAGCATTGTGAGCTACAATTGTATTTCCATCCCCATCAAACATATACCAAAAGGAATGATCGTAATGATCGACCTGTTGCATAATTTCGTTGACGTTGCTCATGTTGATTACGAATATGAGGGTGCCTATGTTCTGCATGGAGTCAGAATATACAGTGAACAGCAAATTGATGTTCTCGCCATCTACAACAAATTTCACATCCTCTTTACTTCGGAGAAAATCTTGATAAATCATGTCGTAATTCTTGTCATATTCTAATTGCAAGGTCTGGAGTGGGGGATTATAAAAAGCTTTGAAGGCATTGCCGTCATGATCGTACAGATAAATTTTATCTAGGAAAGGACTGTCTCGCTTGGCCGTATTTTTATCGGAATAGAGATCAACAGATTGTCTAAACTGTGTTTCGACTTCGGTATAATCGACATCGCTTGTAGAACGGTCTTTGATATCGGTTAAATAGTCCGATATACTCTTGTTGTTTCTAATTCGTAGTAACGTATCCTCAACTAGCACGGTCTTGTTCTGGAAATTGTTGTTGGTTTCTTTGATAAAGAATACGATATCATTACGAATGTAACCGGTTAACAGAGTGAACATGAGAATGCCTAAGATGATCGCACATAAGATAATTGGGATTAATGTAGTGGTAATATCAAAGAGAATAATTTTGGAACGGAACGTTCGCTTTTTACTTATATCGTTCATTTGAAATTGTCCCCCACTCTCTCTTTCCCTTTATATGTTTATAAAATAGAGTAGCACTTTCGCAAAAAAATGATAGCTTAAATTTTTTTTCTAATGTTAATATGCAACTAGATCCATCGTCAACCAAAAGGGGTGCTTGTTATGAAATTGCGTGCCATAGCTCTGATGATCACAGTATTATTCGCTGCGGTAAGTCTAGTATCATGCTCTAATTCACCTACCAAAGAGAAAATTGAAATAACCTTAATGCACGGATGGGGTGGTTCGTCACCAAATCATGTCAATATGAGAAAAATATATAAAGATTTTGAACGGGCTAATCCAGATATTAAGCTAACCTTTGATTCCTCTCCTGATCTTGCGGTTGTAATCGACAAAGCCAATGATAAATTAGCTGCGGACAAGATGCCGGATATCATTTCGACGAATGGAGCAAGTCAGTTTTTGTCCAACGCGATTATTAGGGGCAAAGCGCTGAATTTGAAGCCGTATATTGATGCTGATGAAGAGTTTAAAAGAAGTATACACCCATCCATATTTAAAGTTTGGATGACAGATAATGAGATATATACACTGCCTGACGCATTAGAAATCGCAGGGTATTGGTACAACGAGGATATTTTACAACAAGCAGGGGTAACGGAAGATTCCACATCGAACTCGGCTGTGAAGTTACCATTGTCTTGGGACGAATTTTGGAGCGCTTGTGACAAAGTGAAACAATGGTCGTTAAATCGTGGTCAAACGATAAAGCCATTGATGATGGAGAATGAACAAAATATGATTTTTTTAGGTGCAAGAATTGCTGGTGAAAATATCAACGGTACAGAATTTATGAGTAGCTCAGCTACGAATTTCAATACGGATGAGTTTAGAAGGGCTATTGAGGATTTACGTAAAGCTAATACTTATGGTGATCAACCGATCAGCAGAAATGATGCATTGCAAATGTTTAAAGATTCAGAAATTGCCTTTTTCCTCAGCGGAGTGTGGGATAGCGATGAACTCAATCAATCATCCAACCACGATCATATTAATTATGCTGCATTTCCGGCTTATGATAACAAAACGGTCTCTTATGTATCCCCTTCATCGGGTTATGTCATTGGAAATACAGGTGATCCGCAAAAAATTGAAGCCTGCGTCAGGTTTTTGAAGTATATGCTTAGCGATAAGGTGCAAAAAAGGTTGGTTGTGGAAACCAAACAAGCCCCATCGAATCCTAATGTAGACTATGATTGGATTAAAGAGGCAGCACCAATGCTCGGAATGGCACTCGGAGTAGCAAACCATGCGGATATTCAAATTAGAACGCTAGATTCGCTCAGCGATGAGAAGGCTATTGATACGCTGAAGAATAATCTGAAACGAGTGATAAACGGCTCTTTATCGCCGTCAGAATTATCGGAAATGTTAAGTCACTAAATAAATCAATTAAATGCTAAGTTTAATCGTGGGATGCCTTCAAAGCCAAGAAATTGGCTGGGGTCATCCCCTTTTTTTGTTGCTTAAGCGATTTATTTGGTAAAAAATAATCAACTATCCAAAAAAAACACAAAGTTTTGATAGGGCAAAGTAAGACGGACCCTAAATGAAAGCGTTTCAACAAAATAAACTCAAACATAAGTCAATTTAATTGATTAATATGAAGTCTCTTTTTTGTGAGAATAGATTCAAGGATTAGTGCACAACTAGTCTATTTCATACAAAAAAGGGGTTTTACGATGAAGAAGATCCTATCAACCATGTTTGTGTTGTGTTTTGTTTCGGTGCTTGTTCTTAGCGGTTGTTCAAACAATAAGAATGCCGAAAACGCGTCAGCAAATGACAAGTCTGGTACTGAAGGCACTCAAACAAGCGGTGAAAAGCCTACGATCACATTCTATCATTCCTTTTTCCAAGATGACTGGCAGCCTGCTGTTGAAATGAGAAAAATTTACGATGAATTCGCAGAGCTTCACAAAGATGAATTTACGTTTAAGGCCGTTGCACTAGAAACTGGACCACAAGGGGTTTACGACAAAGCGATTCAAGAAATTTCACGAGGTCAATTTCCCGATATCGTTGATGTTGCAGGTTATAACATTGTTCCCGCCGCTTCAGAGGCAGACCTGATCCTGGATTTGAAGCCCTATATCGATGAAGATCCAGTGTTCAAACAAGGCGTCGGAATTAACTATGTTCAAAACAACGTCGATGGGAAAATTTATACCGTCCGCGAGCAATTAGAGACGATGGGGTTCTGGTATAACGAAGACTTATTTAACAAAGCTGGAGCAACTACTCCTGATCAATGGCAAACTTGGGATGACTTCAACGCCGCAGTGGATAAACTCGCTGCATCACCGGATGTTAAAACTCCATTCTCCATGAACCAAGGATGGCCGGTAGATATTCTGTTTAATGCTCATCTAGTTAGCACACAAGAAGGTCGAGATTTCGCAGCTACTCTACCTACATCTTTTGATAATCCTGCTTTCAAAGACACCGTTGATTTTGTGTCCAAACATGCTTTAGGCAAAATTAAGACAGCATACTTTGGTGCTGCCGACTCTGAATCATATCGTGATGATTTCATGAATGGTGATGCGGCTATGCTCTTTAACGGGGTATGGGAAGCGGGCAGCTTTACAAGTGATATTAAGGTGAAGCCTGAACATATTAAACCAGCAGTATTCCCAACAAACGAAGCTGGGAAGAAAGCCGCTATTGTATCAGCTTCAACAGGATATGTGATCAGCAGCAAACAAGACGAAGCAAAGATTGCAGCCAGTGTTGAATTTGTGAAATACATGACAAGCCCAGAAATTGCGGATCGTATCTTCTCGAAAGTACTTGCAATGCCGGCCTACAATGGCCTTGATTATGACAAGTACATTAATGGCGACAATGCTGAGCTGAAGAAGCTGGCTGAAGCTTGTCAGCTTGCAGTTAATGCTGATTATCAGACCAAAGCGATGAGCTCGAACTGGAATCAAGATATTACAAGTGCACTCAATGGAAAATACTCTGCCATGCATGATGGTAGTAAAGATGTAGATCAGATAGTTAAAGAAATGGATCAAATCGTGCAATAAGTTGTGAATCAAGCTTTGGATGTCAATAACCACAACAATGGTGTTTCGATAGGGTTGGGCATCATTGTTGGGTTCGGCATTAGCTGTTCATTCTATAGAGGGGGGATAGGTTCGATGGAAGCACAGACTGAATTGCGTAGGAACAACAACGCTGCTGTAAACAAAAACAAGACACGCATGCAGAAAAAGATCTTTATTTTTTGTTTTTTGTTGCCGGCAGTTGTTATGTTTTTGTTTATATACGCGTATCCACTAGTAACTATATTTTTAACCTCATTTAGCAAATGGGATTTCAAGAACCTTCAATCACCACAGTTTCTAGGGTGGTCCCATGTATTTGATAACTTCACCAAGCTATTTACTACAGACTATTATTTCAAAACAGCTCTATTGAACTCGCTTAAATGGGTTGCGCTGGCCCTAGTCGTTCAGGTTCCTTTTTCAATTCTAGTTGCGCTAGTGTTGTCCAAAAAACCGCGGGGATGGGTATTCGCTAGAAATGCCTTTCTCATTCCGAACATTATTTCGACAGCGGCGATCGGATTAATCTTTGTTAATCTGTATGACCCATCTCTTGGTTTCGTAACGGAAATCATCAAGGTATTTAATCCCGAGGCTAACCTTAATATTCTTGCGAATCAGGGAACCGCGTTCTGGGGTGTTACCTTTGCCTTTATCTTGTTTGGTGGAACGAACTGTATATTGCTCATGTCGCAAATCGCGTCGATATCCCCAGATTTATATGAAGCGGCGAAGATTGATGGAGCAAATGGTATTCAGACTGAAAGGTACATTACATTGCCACTTTTAAGACCCATGATTGGGACCGTGGCTATTCTAGCTACGAACTATAGTTTGCTATTGTTCAACGAGATTCAGTTATTGACGAAGGGTGGACCTGATGATGCGACCTTCAGTTTGAGCTATTACATCTTCCAAACCGCGATGGGAAGTAGCAAATTGAACTTCGCATTAGCGAATACCGCAGGTGTTATACAGTTCATCCTTGGTGTTGTACTCGTTGTGCTTATCACCCGCGTGTTCAAAACGAATGAAAGTTATTAACACGGGAGGTAACCACCATGGATGACAATCATAATGGAATGCTTCGAGGAATTGTTGCCGGTATATGCAAATATGCTTTGCTAATCTTCGTTATCTTAATTTCAATATATCCGATCATTTGGGTATTCATCTCATCATTCAAAGAAAGACCGGGAGGTCTTGGACTTCCAGAGACTTGGAAGTTTGATGGCTATATCACGATATTTACCAAGCTCCAAATTGGAACCTATTTCTCGAATAGTATCATTGTCAGTGTCATCTCGACATTACTTAGCGTGATATTCGTAGCTATGGCTGCTTATGTATCGGCACGGATGGATTTCAAAGGTAAAGGTCTAATTACGCTGATGTTCGCAACGACTCTCTTTATCCCACCGATTTCGATCAGCTTTCCACTCTATCGTCTCATTGACACATTGGGACTTTATGATACACGGACTGGTGTCGTACTCGTCTATTCCGGATTAGGTATCGCGATTACCTTTTTCGTCATTCGTAGCTATTTTCTCACGATTCCTGCAGAGATGGAGGAAGCCGCACAAATGGACGGTTGTGGCCATGTGAGAACATTTGTACAAATCATTGTTCCGCTTGCCAAGCCAGGATTGGCCACGGCAGCCGTACTTGCTTTCTTGAACAACTGGAACGAATTTTATTTTGCAACGATATTGCTTGAAAGTAAAACGAACATGACGATCCCCGCCCTGTTAGGTCAATTTAGATCTGCTTATGCGCGTGATCTGAATGGTATGTTCTCAGCGATTATCGTATCTGTGTTACCAACGATTCTTGTTTTTAGTTTTACATCGAAACTATTCATTAAGAGCCTTACTGCTGGCGCAGTAAAGGGATAAGGAGAATACAATGTCTGATTTATTTACTAGAACAGAGTGGTTTCTGAAGGAACGTTTTGGCATGTTTATTCACTGGGGATTGTACGCCATTCCCGGTCGTGGCGAATGGGTGATGAGTGACGAGCGTATCCCTGTTGATATGTATGAGCAATATTTCGAGCAGTTTAATCCGGTCGATTATGACCCTGTTAAATGGGTGAAGGCCGCAAAGAAGGCCGGTATGAAATATGTAGTGATGACGGTTAAGCATCATGATGGTTTCTGTCTGTTTGACAGTGCACTTACGGATTATAAGTCAACCAATACCGTCTGTAAGCGCGATTTGACCCGTGAATTTGTTGATGCTGTCCGTGCTGAGGGATTGAAGGTAGGTTTATACTACTCTTTGATTGACTGGCATCACGAGGATTACCCGAAATATGGCGATCTCATTCATCCTATGCGCGATAACGAGGCATATAAGGATAATACGTATAACTTCGATAATTATTTAGCTTATATGCACGGGCAAATTAAAGAGCTCTGCAGGAACTATGGCAAGATCGATATTTTATGGTTTGATTATTCCTATGAACACATGAGAGGCGAAACTTGGCATGCCAAAGAGCTGATGGAAATGGTACGGTCCCTACAACCAGAGGTTATTATCGATAATCGATTGGAGACGAGTGGGGAGGGTGGGGGCAGTCTTTTGACAGCGAATCCTACAGCTTGGAGCGGTGACTTCTCAAGTCCGGAACAGATCATTCCACAAGAAGGAATTAAGAACGAGCTTGGAGTTTCGATTCCTTGGGAAATGTGCACCACTATGAACAATACATGGGGATATACTCCGAATGATATTGCCTATAAACCTGCTGCACTGCTAATTAGAAAACTTGTAGAATGTGTGAGCAAGGGAGGGAACATGATCCTTAATGTAGGTCCTGATGCGAAAGGCAATTTCAACAAGCAGTCAATGGATACCCTTGAAGCCATAGGTGAATGGATGGATAAGAATGCGGAGAGCATCTATAGCTGCGGTTATGCTGATATCGATAAGCCGGAATGGGGACGTTATACGCGGAATGGAAATATGATTTATGCGCATGTGTTCGAAGCACCGATCGGTCCTTTGGCGTTAACAGGCGTGCCGGTTGATCAAGTGAAATCCATGTATCGTCTAGCAGATGGTGTGGAAGTGCAACGTGGGGATAGCTGGATCACGAAAGCTTATGAGAATATTTTATTTGCTTGTTTGGGCAGTATTGCTCACTTCACTTATCCATTGCCAGATGAGGCGGACACAGTCATTGCTATTGAATTGAAAAAGTAGTTGGTTCTCTTAAATATACGAATACGATATAGGAGTGTTTAGGATGACAAAGATAACGATTATCGGAGCGGGGAGTTTTTTTACCAAAGGATTGGTCATTGATATTTTGAATATCACGGATATAGAGGGTGGGGTCATAGCCCTTGTAGATATTGATGAAAGACGGTTGGAGATCGTTCATCAGTTAGTCGAAAAGCTGATTGAAATATCTGGTAAAAACTGGTCTGTCATATCTTCGTCTGACCGTCGCAAAGTATTGGCGGATTCAACCTTCGTTATTAACCAAATTGAAGTGAATGGACTGGAGACGGTTCGTAATGAATTTGAAATCCCGCTTAAATATGGGGTAAATCAATGCATAGGCGATACTTTAGGTCCAGGCGGTCTATTTAAAACGCTGCGTACTTTACCAACCTGGATATCCATTGTGAAGGATATTGAGGAACTGAGTCCAAACGCGACGATTCTTAACTATACAAATCCGATGTCGGCTGTGACACTAGCAACAACCAAAATCACGAATATCCCTGTCGTGGGCTTATGCCATTCGATTCAAAATAGCTCCCGCCAGCTCGCTGAGTATGCTGGTATTCCTTATGAAGAAATGAAATGGCGAGCAGGCGGCATCAACCATATGTCATGGTTCCTGGAATTGTCGCACAAAGGCAAAGACCTATACCCTGTACTCTTGGAAAATATGAAGGATCCAACCATCTTGGCCAAAGATCCCGTCCGGTTAGATGCGATGAAATATCTTGGTGCATTTGTCTCAGAATCTAGCGGACATTTCTCTGAATATATTCCTTATTATCGTAAGAGACAGGATTTAATAGATTTTCACTGCAATGATGGATATAACGGGGCGACAGGGTTCTATGCCAATAACTGGCCAACCTGGCGACAAGAGAATGAAAATTTGATCATGAATTTGTTATCCGGTGACATAGAGATCGAATTTGAAAGCTCGAATGAATATGCTGCCGTCATTATTGAAGGAATTCTGAAAAATACGCCGAAAGTTATTCATGGTAATGTTCTAAACAAAGGATTGATCTCGAACTTGCCTCAAGATGGTATTGTTGAGGTGGCATGTATGGTAGATGCGAACGGCATCCAGCCAACCCATTTCGGGAAGCTCCCTGAACATTTAGCCGCGTTATGCAAGAGTAACATGTCTTTCTTCGAACTTGCTGTATCGGCGGTTCTGGAGCGGGATAAAGAGATGGCGATGCATGCCTTGATGGTAGATCCACTGACGGCTTCTGTATGCTCATTGTCTGAGATCAAGGCGATGTTCGAAGAATTATATGAGAAGGAACGTCATCTTATTTCTGAATTAGTGTAGTTAAGAAAGGTAAGGGATATCTGATGAAGACGGTATACGTGCTTGGTGAATTGAATGTGGACATGATCATTACTGGAACTGATGTGATCCCGGAGTGGAACCGCGAGAAATTAGTGGACTCGTTCGATATCGTTCTTGGATCTTCATCCGCGATAACTGCGTGTGCGCTAGCAGGTCTAGGGTTGGATGTACGCTTTGTAAGTGTGGTAGGAGATGATGAGTTCGGTAATTATTGCATCGAGCAGTTGCAAAGTAAAGGTGTAAATACGGATTTCATTATGAAGAGACAGACAGCGAAGACGGGAGTTACTTTATCTCTCTCAACTCCGCAAGACAGAGGTTTGCTAACCTTTATGGGGAGTATCCCGGATCTTACTCCTGGAGATTTGCCGGAAGCTCTATATGAAGAGGCCGATCATGTTCATTTTGGATCGTACTTCTTGCAAGACGGGATGCGAGATCATTGGCAGGAAATATTTAAGCAGGTGCGGAAAAATGGAGCTACAACCTCCTTCGATACAGGCTGGGATGTTCGTAATCAATGGGTGAGGGAGGGAATTCACTCTCTTCTGGAAGAAACAGATCTCTTTATCCCGAGTGAAGAAGAACTTCTTCATATCTACGGAGTACCTACACTGGAGGATGTGTGGGGTTTACTACCCGAGGGGCATCATGGAGTGGCGGTGAAAAGAGGCTCTAAAGGTGCCACGCTCTATAGTGAGGATAAGCGGCTAGTTGAGATTAATTCTTATATGATCACACCGATCGATACAACTGGTGCTGGCGATTCTTTTAATGCTGGACTAATTCATGGATATCTAAACGGAAAACGTGATATGGAACTGATGCTCTTCGCCAATGCTTGTGGGGCATTATCTACGCAACGTGTAGGCGGGGCACAACGGGTATCTACTTTGGAGGAAGTCAAAGTGTTTCAGAATACACATGTTGTTCGAGATTAATGGAAGAGCGTAGTGAAACCTAATTATTGATAGCGAGATAGAACAATGAACAAGCGGAACAGAAATATCTGCTCCGCTTGTTTTGTATCTACCACAATCCTTTTAATTAACTAATCAACTGCCATGAAGAATCGCTGCCCGGCACGGAATTCGTCCACCATTTGGCTTCATACACCTTTCCATCATAACGGACCTTGTTGCCAGCCGTGTAAGCTGTACCCGAAATATAGTCTACGCTTCCATCTCCGTTCGATACCGTTTCTTTTTCCCATGCTTGTGAACTATCAGGAGTACCGCCCTGTGTCCACCATTTGGCAGTATATTTCACGCCTTTATAGATCACGACATCTCCTTTGACATATACCTTCGCCGGATCAAACGTATCGGTTGATGCAGCTGTAACGGTAATGACACGCTGTAGCTGTGTCGATAATCCCTTGGAATCCGTCACACTATAAGTCAGCGTGTAGGTTCCAGCAATGGTAGGATTGATCGTGCCTGTAATTTGAATAGCTGCCGTCAAATCGCCATCCTCTTTATCCGTCGCGGTTACGCCGCTCTTAGGATCAAAGGCTTCTCCAACCGTAATCGTTTTGTTCGTAACACCGCTAAATACTGGTGCTTCGTTGACAACAGCTGCAACCGTTATGATGCGCTGCTGCTGCGTGACCAATCCTTTGGAATCTGCAACACTGTAAGTCAGAGTATACGTTCCTGCAACAGCAGGATTGACCGTTCCTGTAATTTGAATAGCTACGGTCAAATCGCCATCCTCTTTATCCGTCGCGGTTACGCCGCTCTTAGGATCAAAGGATTCTCCAACCGTAATCGTTTTGTTCGTAACACCGCTAAATACTGGCGCTTCGTTAACAACAGCTGCAACCGTAATGATGCGCTGCTGCTGCGTGACCAATCCTTTGGAATCGGCAACGCTATAGGTCAACGTGTAGTTACCTGCAACGGCCGTGTTCACTGTGCCTGTAATTTGAATGGCGGCCGTCAAATCGCCGTCCTCTTTATCCGTTGCGGATACGCCGCTTTTTGGATCAAAAGAGTCCCCAACTGTAATCGTTTTATTCGCTACACCACTTAATACAGGGGCTTGATTAACAGGCGTGGTACTGCCAAAGACCGTTTGTCTGCCGATTTCCGGACTGTTGTCGGATACGCGTTGTACAAGCTCGATGCTATCAATGACGGCATCCCCTTTAAGTTTAAAGGTATATGTGCCATTTGGTGATAGCAACTTGCCATCATATACCGATTTCAAATCAACAACGGTGTACCCATTTTCTTGAGTTACTGTACCTGCTGAATAATCACCTGAAGTTAGTGCTCCATTTGCTTTAATATAATACTTCGGCAGTTTAATCGATTTTGCACCCAGTTCAACTTCCTTCAACACGGCATCACTTTCAGATAAACGCTCATTATTTACAATTTTGATGTCATAGCCCTTACCTGTTCCCCAGTTCTCCGTGTATGGAGTGATGGTTACTGTAACATTAAGTTTCGAATATTTTATCTCACGTGCTGCAAGTGGACTGCTGCCAAAAAGCCCTTGCTTCGTCGCTTTTGCAAGCTCATCGCGTTTAGTGGATGTTGTTGGATTATCTTCTGAAGCCATCCAGGCAATCATACCGCCCAAATTATTATCTAGTACATATTTTGCTTTTTCTTGAATGGATCTGACATTATCGTAGGTGAAAAATGCACCTGATGCCGCATCATACAGATATGGAGCTTTTGCTGTATTATCCCAATATTCTTTCAAATTAGGATATTTCGCTTTAAGCGCGTTAATGCTGCGATAAGCCCAAGACCCAGAGCGTCGACCGCCATCTCCTACTGTCAGCGCCGCTTCGTTCGCAGCACCATAGGTAGGGGTGAGGTCTGCGTCTTTTGCGATCAATTCAGCTTTACCGAATAGACCAGGAAGGCTAGCATCAGGTCCGACACTTACTTTTTCCCATCCTCTTGTATAGTAAGCAGCACCTACAACAATTTGATTCGGCTGTGCCCCTTTTTGCAACAAGTATTGAACTGTCTCATGTACAGATAAATTATTGCCTTTCAACGGATCATTAGGGTTAGGATATAGACCTGTATGGTGGCCACTATATTCATCCCATGCTCCGCGCATGTCGTAGGACATAATATTCGCAAAATCAACGACTGCGAATAGTTTGGCGACGTCAATGCCAAGATCAACCTTCGCTTTTGGTGCAGGTAAGGCTACAGTGAGTTCATAATACTTGCCGATGTCTGCACCTTGTGTATTCAATGCTGCTCTTAAATCCTGCAACAATGTAATAAAGTTTGCTTTATCCTCTGGTCTCGCGTATTTTGTACCTTCATCGTTTTTGTTGTCGACCAAGTCTGGTTGACGAACATCACCCGGGAATTCCCAGTCCAAATCAACGAAATCCATATTAGTATATTTCACGAACTTCATCACGTTGGAGACGAGCTTTGCGCGTTTTGTCGAGTCCGCAGCAACGACGGAGAAATCACCCGATTTGGACCATCCACCGATAGAAATACCGATTTTCAAATTCGGATTTTCAGCCCTTAATTGTTGGAGTGCCATAAGAATCCCTGCGTTTGCTGCTCCCCATTGTACGCCGGCTTGTCCGACAGGAGCGCCTACAGCTGCATCTTTGTCCGTAAAGACTAAATTTCCATTTGCATCAAAATCCAGAAATGCAAAATTCAAATGTGTCAATTGATCTGCAGGAATATCTTTGGGGTAGAAATTCCCTTGACCACCCCAGATGGACCAATCCCCATAATACATGACATTTCGAACTTCTTTTGTCGTACTTGCGGCATATGCCTTGCTGTCATGGCCGCTAGTATAGATTGGGGTCAGAGTAGTTACGAATAACAAGACTGCCATAACAGAGATGGTAAAGATCCTTCTTGAGTACCTTTTTCGACTGTTCACTTTCATTAAACAATCACTCCATTCTCATTTGATTTTGTAATTCGTTAGTTTCTCTTAAAGATAGCGTTTACATTTTTAATATACTAGATTGTCATGGATAGACAATGCTCCATTAGAATGGGAGAAAATATTCAACAAAAGCCGAAATTCAGCAAATATCAACATGGTGTAGTCCTTAATAATTAGGATACGAGTTAATTTCCTTATAGGTTAATAAAATGCAAGATTAGAGAACTATTCCTTTATTTTACATTAGGTCATTAGATCTAGTACCCTAAAAAAATAAGTATTCTCTAAAGGGAGCAACAACCTTTCTTTATTTATAGAAACTATTTGTTTAATAGTAGAAAAAAACTTGAGGATATCCATAGAACATGGAAATGGTGGAGCACACTTTTGTTATCGTTCGAATATTTTTTAGAAAATTATTACATCGTACCTTGCAGTACACAGTACCTTGTGCTACACTCTTGGCAAGGTGATGAATATGAATATGAATGAATGGATTTCCCAAGTCCGAAGAGGGATTGTTGAGTATTCCATTTTGCTTCTTCTCAAACAAAATAAGCGTTATGGATATGAGTTCACTACTTTATTAAGCAAATGGCAAATTCTTTCCGTTACAGAAGGGACTCTGTACCCCTTGTTAAGGCGACTTTCCAAAGAAAAATACATTGAATCATTCTGGCAGGAATCAGCGTCAGGACCCCCTAGGAAATATTATATGTTGACTCCATTGGGGGAGGAGCTTCTAGAAGAAATGTCAGGAGAATGGAAGAACCTTGTAGATGCCATTCAACAAATCGATCAATTGGAGCAAACGGAGGAAAAACCATGAGTGTTCAAATCGATGCGTACATTGAAGAGCTGGAACGATCGCTTCGTTCCTTACCCAAGGCTGATAAAGAGGATGCAGTTAAAGAAATATATAGCCATATTTATATGGCCATATCAAGCGGAATTGACGAGCAGACGGTATTGAGCAATTTGGAACCTCCCACCAAGCTTGCAGAAAGTCTTATAGCTGAGATGAAAATTGAACAAGCTCGTGAAAATCCAAAAATAAAAAGTACGATTCGTGCCATTTTCTCAACCGTACGTCTGGGAATTCTACATGTATTTTTCGTTCTATTCCCCGTCAGCGTACTCTATCTCGTCCAATTCGCTTTCATTGGGTTCGGTATCGTTTGTATGTTCGTCGTTCCTAGTATGATCTTAATGGACAACGGATTTTCGGTCGAACTTCTTAAATTCGGATTCGTCTTCTTGAGCTTCTTCGGATTCGGTCTCTTACTACTTACACTGATGATGCAATTTACAGTCTGGTACTCCAAAGGGGTACTTAGTTATTTGTTAGAAACATTAAGGAGAGCGAGGAAACCCATTCTATGATGATATGGAGACGTTCTTTATTACGAATTGCACTTACTTGTATCATAATCGGACTTATGGGTAACTTTATTTTGTATTTTATGGGCATATCTCCCTTTAATACAGTGGCGGTTAGTGAAAATAGATCATTCAAGAGTGACAGCATTAATAATATTGTGATAAATGCTGCTATGGACGATATTCAAATCGAGCGAATTTCCGGTGATGCTATTACATTAACTAGACTTGGCTCCCAATCGGTTCAATACTCAGAGAGATTAGCACTGAACACGTCGATCGATAACGGTACATTAGATATCACTGTTCTGGAGTTGAAGAAACAACGGTTTACAATCAATGCAAGTTATGATGTTGATCTAACGCTGTCTGTACCGGATAAAATTTTTGAAGCTATTACCGTTACTACCATTACAGGTGATATCCAGTTGAACAATATTCACTCCATTAATAATACCTTGAAATCAGAAACGGGCCACGTTCAGGTGAATGGCACTGATAGTCGATTAAATAAGATAAGAACAGTAACAGGTGATATCGAGTTAGATGGAAATACGGTTTCTCTTGACCTCAATTCAACAACAGGTGAAATTGTTATCAAATTGGCTGAATTAGCTGGGGATATTCAAGCGAATACGATGACAGGAGATATAACACTGTACGTGGGCAAACCTGTTAAAGCTGTACAAACGGTACTTCATACCGGCACCGGAAAGATTCGAACGGATATAGCTGGTCTGGAGCTATCCCAAGATAGTGATCAATTTCTGGCTCGGTCTCTGGGGGAGGGTAACCTAGAGGTCCAAATGTCCAGTGAGAATGGAGATATCACCTTTCATCAAACAAAATAGTTGAGATAGGGAGTGAGAGTGTGGAACTGATTTATATAATTCCATTGGTTGTCATTTGGCTTATTCTCATCATTACTGCTTTGGCAGACATCTCTCGAAGAGATAGCACACAGGTTAGAGGCGAAAAAAAATGGATTTGGGAGCTTATCATCATTTTTATTGCCACAATTGGACCCATCACCTACTTGCTTGCAGGCCGTAAAGAAACAAGATAGTTGTTCTCAATTTAGTTGAATTTAAATGATTCCAGTTAGACGTTGATTCTATCTTATGTTATGTTCTATTATAATTGAGAACACCCCTTCTTTGTGGGAGAGATGACTTGTCACACTCACTTATCTATTAGAAGCGGTGTTTTCTTTTATGATGAGAATGTATCTACTATTATAGTAACCTGTACTATTAGGAGGAAAATATATGACCTTGATTAATCAGCTCACTAGCCAAGATGAATTTGTAGGATTTTATTTATTGAAAGAACTTGAGGTTAAACAGACCAATAGTACTCCACCCAAGGAGTATTTAGATATCGTCCTGTGTGACTCCAGTGGTCAGCTACCAGCCAAGCTGTGGGATGCATCGGCTACCGATAAAGAAACTTTTTTTCCGATGGGGTTAGTAAAGGTACAGGGGCTCGTGCAAACCTATCGCGAGCGATTGCAGGTTAAAATTATAAAAATTAGGCCCGCTACTGCTGAGGACGGTGTCACGTTAACTGATTTTGTTCGCTCGGCTCCGATCAGTCCGAATGATCTGATTAATACTATTAAAGGGGTAATTTCGAGCATTTCCGATGAGGAAATTGCCGCAATCGTATCATTTTGCGTAGATAAGGTAGAAGATAAATTAATGCATTATCCTGCTGCTAAAACGCATCATCATGACTATTTTGCGGGACTCGCTTATCATATGGTTCGGATGTTGGAAATTGGTGAATTCTTGTGTAAGCAACGACCGTTCTTGAATTCCGATTTCCTAAAGGCAGGCATCATTCTGCATGATATCGCCAAAACGGAGGAAATGGTTGCCCAGTTGGGGATTGTGTCTGAGTACAGTGTCCAAGGGAAGCTGGTTGGGCATATCTCCATGGCATCCAATTGGATCACAGAGGCGGCGATCCGCTTAGATTATGACCTAGATTCGCAGAAAGTGCTTGGTTTACAGCACTTGGTATTGTCGCACCACAACTTGGGTGAATGGGGTAGCCCAGTTCAGCCGCAGACGGCTGAGGCTGTTGCTCTTCATCATATAGATTCGCTCGATGCCAAGCTACAAATGGTAGAGGATGCTTTGGCTACGACTCCGGCTACGGAGGAATGGACACCGTTTATCAGGGGATTGGAGAATAAGGCGGTTTATCGTTTGAAGTTATAATAGATAGAGATAAAGGACCTAAGGTGTCTGCCTTAGGTCCTTTATTAGTGTTCTAGGTGTTTTACCGAAATTCGTAACACGGTTTTCAACTTATCAATTGCAGTTTTTCTTGCATCTGTAATATAGATTTCCCTGTGGGTAAGTACAGTTCGCACTAATCCATTTGCACTACAATACTGATCCATAAGCTCAAAACTTTCAGGTTCGTTATCATAAGGACCCGTGTGCAGGATCTGCACGGAGAGACCATCCTCAATGGCTTCAAACTGAACCTTTTCAAGTAGAGGATGAGGCTTTTTACTTTTGACCGTTTCGATGATCTCGCAAGCAAGCTCTTTAGTTACAAAGTCAGGCTGGCGAATCATAATTTTGTAAACTAACTCGTTCTTATCTAGAGTATGATTGTTATTAGCTTTAGCTTCATCACTTATATCCCAAATTCCCTCAAGCGGATAGATACTATGCTCAAAATAACCATTTGGGATGATGCCTTTCTTAGGAGACATTTTGATCCCATACGATAAGGAATATAGCACACCTACCGCTTCAGAGAATGACTCCTGATTAGGATTACCTGATCCTTCTATCGTGAAAAAGTTAAAGCTTGGGACGATAATAAGCTCAGGTTTGTTTTTTGGCAAATACAACGATTTCTCATGTTTTTTCCATTCATGCTTCATGATAAGCACACTTTCTTTCCCTTTTATTTAATTAATTGCGATGTATATATGAATTTCGGCGTTGTCCATATCGCCACCACTTTGATACTCTTCAAAATCATAGCCATATCTTCGGTCTAGATTCATCCCCCATAGCTTTGTCCAAAATTCTCCAACGGCATGTTGCATATGTCCATGAACGACAAACTTAGCGTATTTGCCAGAGGAGATGATCTTTGCCTCAACGCCAGATGGTAAGTGGTCCAATTCAGAAACTTCACAACAAACCGTGATATCATAAGCTCCATTTACGTCGTTCTCATAGTTCGAGTATAATCCTATACTACAATCATTCTGCTTATGTGATATGGATTGATAAATGCCATCAGTCCAAAAACGCTGCCATAGTCCTCCGATGATTTGAGGCATATCGGCATCAGAATTCCTTGTGCGGGCTGTGATTCCTACTACCTTTTTCTCGCTTATTTCCACTACTTCATATTTCATTGAATACACCTCTTCTCAGTTAATGAAGTCAGTGTAACATTCATAAATTGACAACAGTATGTCATATTATAAATATTTTTTAAGTGCTTTTTTATATTTGCTCACAATAATGTCTTTTATATGAGTTGGTTCTATGACCTCTGCATATTCTCCGTACGACATGATATATCCATACACCCATTCGTTTTCGGGCATAGAAGTTGTAACCGTAAAGCTTCCGTCGTCGTTGCGTGAAATATTCTCAGGTTGAAATTCATCGTACAATCGATAGGTCAATTGGGCATCTATTTTCATAACTAATGTGATGATGTCGCCTCTGTTGCCCGTGTTCTCTGAGGGGCTCCAAATATCTTCAGGAATATCCCTGTTGAAGACCTCGTCTGAAGTGAGCAAATTTCGAATACGTGTAATTTTGAACATGCGGGTATCCTTTTTCAACCTACAGTACCCATAGAGATACCAACCTCGTCCTTTAAAAACAAGCTTTAGCGGTTCTACGGACCGTGTTAACTTTTCTCCATAGGAACTGTAATAATCAAACATAATCACTTTTTTATTAAGAATCGCATGTTTCAAGGACATAAACTTCTCTATTTCGCTGTCATCACTACCCCAATGGGAGAAATTCACATCAATCCAGCTTGTATTATTCTTATTAAATAGAGCTCCAAGCTTGGACAGGACAGGATCTATATTTGGAATATTCAGTGCATTCAACCCTTGTAATGCCGATAAAATATCATTTTGCTCTACGTCTGACAGCACAGACTTATTTAGAACAAACTGGGGGAGAATGCTGATACCCCCGCCCTTACCTTTATTGGTGTAGATAGGAATCCCCGCTTGACTAAGCGTCTCAATATCTCTATATATAGTCCGTTGTGAAACCTCAAAATGCTGAGCCAGTTCCCTTGCCGTAACGGTCTTCTTATTAAATAGCATATATACAATTTCAAATAGCCTATTTATTTGCATGCTTAGTCACCTCGATATTAGTATAGCGTAAATATGTGACAGAGGAATGTCATATTAAGAGCTTCATGGACTGAATACACTTCTGACGCATAAAAAGTAACATCTTAGAACATAAATAAGAAGGCATATTTTGGGGACCTAGGGCATTTGCCTTGGGTCCTTTGTCTAAAATACCTATTAGCTGACTAATACTTTTCGATATCACATCTAGAATAGGTGGTCTTTTGATGCGTAACATTTGGCATATTTTCAAAAGTGATTGGATTCATATCTTACGTGTTCCGACAGGGATATTCCTCATTGCTGCAATTATTATATTGCCTGGATTGTACGATTGGATCAATGTTAAATCGGTTTGGGATCCATATAACAATACGCAGGGAATTAAGATTGCGGTGACTAGTCTGGATGAGGGTGCGGTAGTTAATGGCCTTAATCTTAATATGGGAGCAACGCTGATTGAGAATTTGAAAGGAAATAATAAGCTTGGATGGACGTTTGTCGATGAGCATGAGGCGTATGACGGCGTAATGAAGGGAACCTTTTATGCTAGTTTACTTGTACCTGCTGACTTTTCTTCTAAAATAACCGGGATTATTGAAGGAAAGGTGGACCGACCGGAAGTTATATATACGATCAATGAAAAGGTAAACGCTATTGCTCCCAAAATCACAGGCTCTGGAGTATCTGCAGTTGCGAAGCAGATCAATGAAAGCTTTACGGAGTCGGTGAGTGAGGTCATATTGAGTAAGTTAAGTGAAGCTAACATAGAGTTACAGAACAACCTACCTATGATCCGAAGAATAGAAGACGGGATATTTGCACTAGAAAGCGATATACCGACGATTGAAGCTGCTGGGCAAAAAGTATTTGAAGTGGAGAGCAGGTTACCTGAGATTAATGATAAGGCGCAAAAGATCGTTGCCGTTCAGCAGATGCTTCCGGAAATTTCAGAGGCAGCTAACTATGTGTTAAAGCTTCAGCAATATTGGCCGCAAATAAGTCAGGCTACGTCCGAAGTGTTGGCAATCCAGCAAAGACTGCCGCAAATTCAAGAGGCTGCTGATCGGATTCAGGAAGCAGATGCTAACTTTGATCGTATAAGCAAAACAATTGAAGAAGCACTGGTTAAAACAAACAAAGCACTGGAAATTGTAACAGCCGCTCAAAGTCAGTTGGAGAAGATAGGAACAATAGCTACAACTGGGATACAGTTTACGAATGAAATGAATAGTTTTCTTACTTCGAATAAAGAGGCGTTTCAGTCGATGGCCCCAGCCATTAAGCAAAATTTAATTCTGCTCAATCAGATTGCGAGTTCAGTGGAGCTCATCTCAGCTAAGTTAACGGACGTGAATATCGACACCGCTTCGACTGTGACCGTAGAACAAATAGATCAAGTATTAGCGCGGCTCTCTACGGGGCTACACGCTACCGAAAGCTTGAAAGATTTGCTTGGGAATATAGGCAGTTATTTGCCGGGTAACAATTTGACTGGTAAAGTTGATCGGATAAATTCGATTTCAAAGAAGCTGAATACACAGATTCAATTGCTTAATCTTGTAAAAAAAGCAGTAAACAATAACGAGACACCGCCAAGCGAAGCCGTTTCGCAATTAAATGCCATCTCAAAGAATATATCTAGCTCATTGGATGAATTGATCGCTTCCTATGATAGTGAGCTTGTCCCGGCCATTACTGGGGGATTAGACAAGCTCCAAGAAACGGCTTCAGTCACTTCGAAGACTTTGCAGACTGCACAAGGAAAGTTACCGGATATTGCCGAGATATTGGCTTCGGCTAATCAAGTCATGAGTTTTGGTCAAGGCGAGCTCCAGCGTCTTCAGACAGAGCTGCCGGATATTAGGGCGAAGGTTCATGAGATGGCCGAGAACTTGAAGAGCAAGACAGAAGCTTTTACAACGGCGATTAATATCGTTGCTCCTTTTGTACAGAATGAATTGCCCAAAGTAGGTGGTAAAATCGATGCTGCAGCTTCTTTTGTGCAAAATGATTTGCCAAAAGCGGAGACTGAGATAGGTAAAGTATCGGATTTCGTCACAACTAAACTGCCTGAGGTGCAGCATGGTGTTCATCGTGTCGCGGGATTGGTAAGGGATGATTTGCCGTTGCTTGAGGCTGCGATCAAAAAAGCAGCAGCAACACTTAGAGATGTGAATAGTAACAATAACATAGATGAGCTTGCTAGGTTGCTCCGCGGAGATATTCAGAAGGAAAGTGAGTTTCTTGCTAGTCCGGTGCAAATTAAAGAAAATCAGCTCTATCCAATTCCCAATTACGGGTCAGCGATGATGCCCTTTTACTGTGTGCTTGCTTTGTGGGTAGGGTCAACTTTGTTGATTTCCTTGTTACGTGCTGAAGCAGAGAATCCTACCGGAAGCTTTCGGGGACATGAGCTTTACCTGGGGAGAATGTTCACATTTATGTCGATCGGGTTAATGCAGGCAGTATGTATATCCTTGGGTAATTTCATCTTTCTAGATACCTATGTAGCAAATAAGTACTGGTTTGTCGTCTTTGCCCTTCTAGTTAGTGCTGTATTCGTCTCAATCACTTATATGTTGCTGTCCGTATTTGGCAATATAGGCAAGGGGTTAGCGATTGTATTCATGGTATTACAATTCTCTAGCTCAGGGGGGACCTTTCCAATCAGCATGTCAGCGCCTTTCTTCCAAGTGCTTAATCCATTTATGCCGTTTACCTATGCAATTAGCTTGCTTCGGGAGGCTGTTGGGGGCATATTGTGGCAAACGGCGATCAAGGATATGGTGTTCCTGATTGTGTTTATGGGGATCAGTCTGTTCTTTGCCCTTGCACTGAAACGACCACTTAGCAACCTCACCAAACGTTCCGCGGAAAATGCTAAGAAAACGAAGATTATTGCTTAAACAAAGATTCAACGCCTATGGAGTACGAATAACTGGAATTTCTCCAGCTAAATTGGTGGCCATTGTAAACAGGGGGCTAATTAACTGGATTTTCTCCATCTAATTTAACGCTTTAGCCCCGTTGTTATTAAGAATGGTTAAATTAACGGGAGTTATTCCAGTAAATTGTTGAGTGAGGTGCCCACTACACAAATTAATGGGAGGTTTTCCCTCTAATGTGACCTGAAATCCCAGTATAAATCCGCTAGATGTACAAGCTTTTAGTCAAAAGTAAGAGCTCGGGAAAGTGGGACGGTTGTTGAGGTAACTTGATGCCGCCTTCTTCGGACGTTTCTTCGCTGGAGCCGAGAAGGGAGTATAACCTTCAGCGAAGATCGATCCTACTTTACAACCATGAGCTTTGGAGAGTTGTACAGGATCAGCGTGATTATCTTGAGCTAATAACTTTAGTAGAATCTTCGCACACGCACGAGCATCATCTAATGCTTCATGATGGTTGAGCGCGATGTCATAGTATGCAGCGATCACATTTAATTTGTAGGAAGACATGTCTGGTAACATTTTTTTGCTCAGTAGGTAGGTACAGAAATATTGGAAGGAAGGGTACGCTACATCACATTGGTCTAAGCAATAACGTAAAACGCTCATATCAAAAGAGGCATTGTGCGCGACAACCTGTTTTCCTTGTAGGTAGGGTTCAAGCGTCGGCCACAGCTCATGGAACGTAGGCATACCGCTAACCATTGCAGGAGTGATCCCATGAATCTGTATATTTCGATAGTCAAAAGGTTGCTCCGGATCGATTAACCAGACCTGTTCTGAGGTAATAACGCCTCCTTGGACTTCAACAAGGCCTAAAGAGCAGGCGCTTGATCGATTCGCGTTGGCTGTTTCAAAGTCTATTGCAACAAAATCCATATGTAAGAACTCCTTAGTATTCGTGTAATCATGAAAAGCTATATCATGTGTGTCTATTAATACTATAGTGGCTTGCTAGAAAAAACAATTAAATAACGCTTAATGCATAGCCTACTACCTTCATTTATAATTAATAGACGAAAGGAGAGTGTACCTTGCAACACTACACTGTAATTAAAGATCATATATCGAGTTACCCTGACCCAATAATTTTAAGAAAAGAACAAGAAGTTTTATATGGAAAAGAAGATACTCAATTTCCTAATTGGATTTTTTGTACATCAATGGCTACACAAAAAGAAGGATGGGTTCCGAAGCAGATTTTAACAACCCCAAATAAACAGGGTATAGCAATGGCTACTAAAGATTATTCAGCTCATGAATTAACAGCTAATCAAGGTGATTTACTATTGGGTTTAGAGCATTTAAACGATTGGACATACTGTAAAACAGAAAATGATGAATATGGATGGATTCCTACTTTTTGTTTATCTGCCTCCAACTAATAAAAGACCCGCAGCTACTCACAAAGTGAGCTGCGGGTCTTTCCAATATTAAGCCAACGCTTTTTTGAATTCTTCCGTCAACAGGGGAACGACGACGAATAGGTCGCCTACGATGCCGTAATCGGCCAATTTGAATATCGGTGCTTCCGGGTCCTTATTGATGGCGATGATGATGCGAGATTGGCTCATGCCGGCTAAATGCTGAATGGCGCCGCTGATTCCGCAGGCGATATAAATTTCGGGTGTGACGACTTTACCCGTTTGACCAATCTGCAAGGCATAATCGCAATACCCGGCATCACATGCTCCCCGCGATGCACCAACTGCCCCATTTAATACCTCAGCTAATTCTTGCAACGGCTTGAAGCCATCGCTACTCTTGACACCTCTTCCACCGGACACGACAATTTTAGCTTCTGTCAGATCTACTTTGCCTGAGGTTTTACGAATAACGTCTTTCACGATGGAACGAAGTGATGCAGGTGGAGCGTAGTCGGTTGTAATGACCTCTGCTTGCGGGTTAGAAGGATTAGCGGTAGCGGCAGCTATATTGTTTGGGCGTATCGTAACGACTTGGGGGCTTTCAATGAATTTTTTTTGTTCAAATGCCTTCCCTGCATAAAGAGGTCTGGTATACAGTACTTCTGCATCCGCCTTCTCTATGGCAATTACATCTGATAGTTGACCTGCATTTAAATATGCTGCGATCATTGGAGCGAGGTCACGTCCTGATGCCGTATGCCCCAAGAACACAACATGCGGGTTCAAGCTGTCCAATACATCTTTAATAGCAGCAAAGTAGGTTTCAGAGTTGTATGTTCCCAAATCAATATGGTCGATAACATGAATCTGCCCGGCAACATACTGGGATAACTGTTCTGTAATCGCCGCAAGCTGATGTCCCATTAGAATGACCGCAAGGAGGTCGTCATCTTCTTGTGCCAAAGCAACAGAATTCAGCGCTTCCAGCGTGACTTGGCGTAGCTTACTGTCACGTACTTCTGCGACGACAACGTAAGTTTTACTCATAGGTACATCTCCTTTTCTGGATTAAATCGCCTTCACATCAGAATGCTGAAGAAGCTGAACGAGCTCTGCAGCTTGATCGTTAAGCTCACCTTGTAAGATTTGACCTGATTTACGTGTAGGAGGTAAGAAGAGGGATAGACGCTCTGTTTTGGCGCTGATTTCAGATTCTGTAAGTCCTACATCATCTAGAGTGAGCTGATGAAAGGGTTTCTTCTTTGCTTTCATAATCCCGGGTAACGACGGGTAGCGTGGTTCATTCAAACCCTGTTGTGCGGTGAATAATGCAGGCAGGGTAACCATCAACGTTTCGATATCCCCTTCGGAATCACGATGAACAAAAGCTTGATCTCCACTAACATCGAGCTTGATAATCGACGCAACATGCGGAATATTGAGTAATTGAGAGAGTCGGATGGCCACTTGGCCCCCTCCACTATCAATGGAGAAATTGCCTCCTAATATAAGATCGAAGGATTGCTTGTCGAGATAAGCAGCTAATACTTTGGAGACACTGAATTCATCACCACTACTGATTTGATCATCAGAAATTAGCACGGCTTCATCTGCCCCCATGGCAAGTGCGGTTCTTAACGCTTCTGTTGTGCGATTAGGCCCGATAGAAAGGACGGTCACGCTCCCCCCATGTTGCTCCTTGAGGTGCAAAGCTTCTTCAACGGCATATTCGTCATAGGGATTTATGATGAACTTGACTCCGTCGTCGGAAATAACCCCCTCTTGAATTGCGATTTTCTCCTCCGTGTCAAATGTTTGTTTGAGAATGACATAGATATTCATCTGCATGCTCCCCTCTTTATGGATTATTTCAAGCCTTTCAAGAAAAATTCTACGGTTTTGTCTACTTGAGCAGATAACGAGTATTTCCTTCCGGATATGATCCAAGAGGTCACCACTTCATCTAATCCCCCAAATAATAGCAAACGGGTTAGCTTAATATCGAGATCAGGTCGGAACCCCTTTTCTTGCACTCCTCGTTCGAGAATGTTCTCAATCAGTTGGATATAAGGTTTCACCGAGAGACCGATCGCTTTACGAAGTTCAAACGAACTTTGGCGGAGTTCGATCTGAGTTACATAAGCTAGATCTACGTTTTGTTCCAGCTCGGTGAAATGAATCTCACAAATCTTACGCAGAGCCTCTTCCGCTGAATGTGTCTCGCGAATACTGCTGTTAAACCTGCTGACCAAGTCACCTAATCGTTGTTGAAAGAGGGAAACGAGGATATCTTCTTTGTTCTTAAAATAAAGATAAACGGTCCCATCAGCGATCCCCGCTTCCTTAGCGATTTTGGATATTTGTGATCCATGAAAACCATTCTCTGCAATGACTTTTAGGGCGGCCCCCAAGATGAGTTCATATTTTTCTTGTCTTTTATTTGTCATGGAGACACCTCGGCATAAGCATTCGAATTTAATGAATGAGGACTCATTCATTTTTTTGGAAAATGGGCATGAAGTTCATGCGTTATCAATAAATGTATATTATGTGAACGGTTTCTTAATGCATCGATGGATGGTCTTTTTACAATCAAAGAAAGGATGCGAAGAGATGGGGTGGCAAATTGCGAATTTCGTATTGTTTCTGGCGGTAACGGGATATGCCTTCTATTTATTCTATAAAGCTGTGTATCATCGCTACTTGTATCTAAAGCTTGGAGAACCTTCGAACTTCCGGCAACGAGGTGAAGGAAGATGGGGGGAGTTCTTATCACAGGTATTTGGTCAGAAAAAGTTGTTGAAGGATCCCAAAAGTGGGGTGATGCACTTCCTTATTTTTTATGGATTCATTATTTTACAGTTCGGAGCCTTAGATCTGATTGTAAAAGGATTAACAGCAGGTAAACATCTGCCGATTCCGGGTTATGAAGTGTTTGGGCTCATGCAGGAAATCACGGTCATTCTGATTTTATTCTCTATGGGGTACGCCGCTTATCGACGTTATGGGGAGAAGTTGACTCGTTTAAAAAAGGGTTGGAAGCCAAGCTTAGTTATCTTCTTCATTTTCTTCTTGATGTTATCTGTTGTGTTCAGTTTAAGCTTCGAGCGTGTGTGGCAGGACCTTGAGTTTAGTGGCTACGCTCCGATCTCCTCCGTCCTTGCGCTAGCCTTTACTGGAATCTCAAGCTCCACGGCCTACGGCTGGTTTATTGGATTTTGGTGGATGCATTTGCTAATTCTCTTGTCATTTCTGGTCTATGTGCCGCAGTCGAAGCATTTTCATATTATGACCGCACCCCTTAACATTTGGTTTCGTCGTAGCGAGCCTGTAGGTCGCCTCACAAAATTGGATTTGGAAGACGAAGATGCAGAGACTTTTGGCGTTGGTAAGATTGAGGACTTCACACAGAAACAAATGCTCGATTTCTATGCTTGTGTGGAATGTGGGCGGTGTACCGATGCTTGTCCTGCAAGTAATACTGGCAAGGTGTTATCCCCTATGCACCTCATTACGAAATTAAGGGATCATGCCGTGGAGAAAGGAACTGCAGTAACAGGAAAATCCCCGTGGGTGCCTAGTTATTTGTTTGCTACGAGTGGAAGTCATGCACTAGTTACGGAGCAGAAAGAGCCCGTCCTATGGCATGCGAATGAAGATATGATTACGAACATCGTACCGACAATAGATTGGCATAAATCAACCTGGAACAAAGGTGAGAAGAATTCTGAACAATTAGAACTCATCGGTGAGGTCATATCAGAAGAGGAAATCTGGTCCTGTACGACCTGCCGTAATTGTGAGGATCAATGTCCGGTAAGTAATGAGCACGTCGATAAGATTATTGATCTGCGCAGACATCTAGTTTTAATGCAGGGGAGTGTTCCTCACGAGGGGCAACGCGCCATGCAGAATATTGAGCGGCAGGGTAATCCTTGGGGGTTGAGTCGCAATGACCGAGCCACATGGACTGGAGAAATCGAGGGGATTCAGGTTCCCACGGTGAAGGAGAATCCTGATTTTGAATACTTGTTTTTTGTAGGTTCGATGGGTTCCTATGATCTTCGAAGTCGCTCGATTTCGCGAGCTTTTGCTAGGCTACTCAATGAATCGGGAATTTCATTCGCCATTCTGGGCAATGAGGAGAAGAATTCGGGTGATACCCCGCGTCGGATGGGCAATGAAATGTTATTTCAACAACTGTGCGCGGACAACATTGAGATTTTCCAAAAATACGGGGTTCGTAAGATTGTTACCGCATGCCCACATACATTCAATACATTGAAGAACGAGTATCCCGAATTTGGACTTGAGGGGGTGGAAGTCTACCACCACACACAGTTACTTGACCAGCTCATTCAAGCTGGGAAGTTGAATCCCCATCATGAAGTGAAGGAGAGAATTACGTATCACGACTCGTGTTATCTAGGGCGCTACAACAATGTTTATGATGAGCCGCGTAATATCTTGAAGGCTATCCCCGGTGTGGAAGTAGCCGAAATGAAGCGATCTCGGCAGAATGGGATGTGCTGTGGTGCCGGTGGCGGGATGATGTGGCTGGAGGAGAAGGCGGGTAAGCGTGTAAATTTGGCCCGTACCGAGCAGGCGCTAGAGGTGAATCCAACGGTCATTAGTAGTGCATGTCCTTATTGCCTCACGATGATGGAGGACGGTACCAAGATGAAGGAAGTTGAGGAGCATATCAAAGCGAAAGATATAGCAGAAATTTTGGAGCAATCCGTATTTGGGGATCATCCCATCCGTTAAATAGAAGCTGAACTGGAGGGAAGAAAATGAATAAATCCATTCGCAAGGCGGCAGTCATTGGCTCGGGAATTATGGGCTCCGGCATTGCAGCGCATCTAGCTAACGTTGGAATTCCATGTTTATTGCTGGATATGGTGCCGCAAGACATGACTGATGAGGAGGTAAAGAAAGGTTATACTCCCGAACATCCAGCGGTTAGAAATCGTTTGGCTACAGGAGCAGTTGCAAAGCTGCAGAAGAGTACGCCCTCCCCCCTTTATGACATTGCTTTTGCAGACAGGATCACTCCGGGGAATCTAGAGGATCACTTGTCCCACATAGCAGAAGTGGACTGGGTCATTGAGGTTGTTGTTGAGAATCTCCAGGTTAAAAAGGATCTCCTCAGCAAGGTAGAACGGTATTGGAAGCCCGGAACGATTGTGAGCTCCAATACGTCAGGGATTTCGATTGATGAAATGGTGGCGGATTGTAGTGAAGACTTTCAGCAGTATTTTTTAGGTACACACTTTTTCAATCCACCACGGTATATGAAGTTGCTAGAGATCATTCCCGGAATGCATACAGATCCACAGATAGTTCAACAAATGAGAGTTTTGGGTGAAAAAGTACTAGGCAAAGGCGTCGTCTTAGCCAAGGATACACCAAATTTTATCGCCAACAGAATCGGTACTTATGGACTACTTATCACATTACAAGCAATGGTAGAGCAAGGTTTTACCGTGGAGGAAGTAGATGCAGTAACCGGACCCGCCATGGGGCGTCCGAAGAGTGCAACCTTTCGCACCCTCGATATGGTCGGACTTGATACATTCATTCATGTGGCAGACAACGTATACGCTAATGTAACTGATGAAACAGAAAGAGCAGCTTTTATTGTCCCAGAAGTCATGAAAAGCATGGTCGAAAGAGGCTGGTTAGGCGAGAAATCTGGGCAAGGTTTTTATTTGAAGAAAAAAGGACCAAACGGTAGTGAAATATCATCTCTTCAACTCTTAACCATGGAATATGCTCCGCAGAAGAAGATCACTTCCGGATCGCTGGAAGCGGCCAAACTGGCGAAAGGTGCACGGGGCAAGACGAAAGCACTCATTACAGCGGGAGATCGTTATTCTGAATTTGCCTGGAATATTCTTAAGCAGGTACTGGTTTACTCCGCGGAAAAAGTTGGTGAAATCGCCGATTCCATTTATGAAATAGACGAAGCGATGAAATGGGGCTTCAATTGGGAGTTAGGCCCGTTTGAGACCTGGGATGCTATTGGCTTAGTCAAATCCGTGGAGCGCATGGAAAAGGAAGGTTTAAGTATTCCGGTGTGGGTGAAGGAATGGATCGCACAGGGGAATCAGTCGTTCTATCAGAAGGAAAACGGGACTCTATATTATGTATCTGAGCAGAGATATAAGCAGATTGAACAGCCACCGGAGATTATTTCGCTCCGCAATTTGAAGGAGAATAACAAGATTGTGAAAGGGAATGAAGGGGCAAGTCTAATCGATCTTGGAGACGGAGTAGCCTGTCTAGAGTTTCATTCGCCTAACAATGCGATTGGTGCAGATATCTTAATGATGATTCAGCAGAGCTTGGAAGAAGTTCGCAGTAACTTTGAAGGCATGGTCATTGCTAATCAAGGACGAAATTTCTGTGTAGGGGCCAATATCATGTTGCTATTAATGGAAGCCCAGGATGAGGAATGGGATGAGATTGATAGCATTATCCGCATGTTCCAGAACACGATGTACCAAGTGAAAAGATTTGAAAAACCCGTTGTCGCCGCACCGCATCGGATGACCCTTGGAGGGGGAGTTGAGTCCTGTTTACCAGCGGATCAAGTTATCGCAGCAGTGGAAACGTATTACGGCTTAGTGGAATTTGGTGTAGGACTCATTCCTGCAGGTGGAGGCTGCAAAGAATTAACGATGCGAGCAAGTCAGCGTGTCGGACATTCCGAGGCGGATCTTCAGCCATACATCAATCAGGTGTTTGAAACGATCGGAATGGCTAAAGTCTCAACGAGTGGTCATGATGCCAAAAGATTAGGATATCTTCGTGCAACGGATCGCATTATTGCTAATCAAGATCATTTGATCTACGAAGCCAAACAGTCTGTGCTACGGATGAGCAAGGCAGGTTATGAACCGATACCTGGAGAGAAATTTCAGGTCGTAGGTAGTGAGGGAAAGGCAGTGCTGCAACTAGGGGCTATGGGAATGAGAGAAGGCGGCTTTATCAGCGATCACGATCTCCTCATTGCCAAGAAGCTGGCTCATATCCTTGCTGGAGGTGATGTCCCCGCAGGTACACTTGTGAGTGAACAATATATGCTCGATTTGGAACGAGAGGCATTCTTAAGTTTATGTGGGGAACCAAAGACTCAACAACGGATGCACCATATGCTGACCAAAGGTAAGGCGTTACGAAATTAAATTAACATTCCGGGGAGTGAAGATGGTATGAAGGAAGCGGTCATCGTATCCATGGCACGAACTGCGATAGGCAAATCCAAAAAGGGAAGTCTCGTGCAGACGCGTGCGGATGAGTTGGGGAAAGTCGTTCTGGAAGCGGCCGTAGATCGAGCTCCTGGTCTGAAAAAGGAAGATGTAGAGGACATTATTATCGGCTGCGCCATGCCGGAAGGTGGGCAGGGATTGAACTTTGCCCGCATTATCTCGCTATATGCCGGGTTTCCAGCGACGGTTCCCGCCATCACGATCAATCGTTTTTGTTCTTCCGGGTTACAATCCATTGCCTTTGCCGCGGAACGAATCATGTTAGGTCATGCTGATGTTCTGATTGCTGGTGGGGTGGAAAGCATGAGCCAAGTACCGATGACAGGCTTTAAGGTTTCACCTAATCCGAGAATTGTGGAGGAAATGCCGGAAGTCTATATCGGAATGGGGCATACAGCTGAACGTGTTGCGGAGAGATTTAACGTATCTCGTGAAGACCAGGATATTTTTGCGGCAAGATCACATGAGAAAGCAGCTAAGGCGATAGCTGAGGGGAAATTCAAGGATGAGATTATCCCCATTCAGGTGGAGTTAAAAAGTGTGGATGAAAGCGGCCAAGTCCAGGTTAAATCATTTGTGTTTGATACCGATGAAGGTGTTCGTCCTGATACTTCGATGGAAGCGCTTCGTAAGCTAAAGCCGGCATTTAAATGGGGAGGAACGGTTACAGCGGGCAATGCGTCGCAGACGAGCGACGGTGCAGCAGCGGTTGTGATGATGAGTAGGGAGAAAGCGGATGAACTTGGGCTTACGCCGCTTGCAACGTTTAGATCGTTCGCCGTGGCGGGGGTCGAGCCGGAAATTATGGGGGTTGGACCTGTCAAAGCTATTCCCAAAGCATTGCAGATGGCAGGAATTAGTCTTGAAGAGGTAAGTCTCTTTGAGATTAACGAAGCTTTTGCCTCACAGTGCGTGCATGTTATACGGGAGCTTGGGATCGATGAAGAGAAAGTCAATGTGAACGGTGGAGCGATTGCACTTGGTCATCCGCTAGGATGTACGGGCACAAAGCTTACGACAACGTTGGTTCACGAACTCGGACGGCGTGGTGGGGGGTACGGAGTTGTCTCGATGTGTATCGGGGGTGGAATGGGGGCGGCAGGTGTATTTGAAGTTCATCCATCCGTAGGAAGCAATGATATTCACTGATGAGGTTAGAGGAAAGGGGAATGGTGAGTAAAATGACGAACAAAGTGTTAGGTGGAAGCTTCATGATTGACGATATTGATTATCGCGAGATCGTGACACCGGAGGACTTCACCGAAGAGCATCGGATGATCGCGGAGACTACAGAAAAATTCGTAGCAGGCGAAATTATACCCAGAGATGAAGAAATTGAGAAGTTGAACTATGGTCTGACCGTGGAATTATTGCAAAAAGCAGGTGACCTTGGTCTCCTCGGTGCTGAAGTTCCAGAAAGCTATGGAGGCTTCGGACTGGATAAAGTGAGCTCCACGTTGATTACGGAGAAACTGACAAAGGCCTCTTCCTTCTCCTTGTCTCATGGAGCACATGTAGGAATTGGTACGTTGCCCATCGTTTATTTTGGTACGGAGGAGCAGAAGCAGAAGTATTTGCCGACGCTTGCTACGGGGGAGAAAATAGCGGCTTATTGTTTGACCGAACCCTCTTCGGGCTCGGATGCACTAGGCGCCAAGACGATAGCAACATTGAGTGAAGATGGTCAATATTACGTGCTTAATGGGAGTAAGCAATTCATTACGAATGCTGGTTTTGCTGATATTTTTATTGTGTACGCCAAGGTTAATGGCAAGGATTTCAGCACCTTTATTGTCGAGCGTACTATGTCAGGAGTTAGTATCGGTCCGGAAGAGAAGAAAATGGGCATCAAAGGTTCATCAACATGTCCGTTAATTCTGGAGGATGTCAAAGTACCCGTAGAAAATTTGCTGTGGGAAGTTGGGAAAGGTCATTTAATCGCCTTTAATATTTTGAATATTGGACGATATAAATTGGCTGCTGGTTGTGTTGGTGCTGCGAAAGATTCTATTGAGTACGCTGCAAGTTATGCCAATGAACGTACACAATTTGACCGCAAGATTTCCTCCTTCCCCCTCATCGGCAAAAAACTGGCGGACATGAATATTCGGACTTATGTGTTGGAAAGTATGGTATACCGGACAGCAGGGCTATTTGATATCGGGTTGGCTGAAGTCGATTATGATAGCCCAAATGTGGGATATCAATCTGCTAAAGCTATTGCGGAGTATCAGCTAGAATGCTCCATTAATAAAGTGTTTGGTTCCGAAACACTCGACTTCATCGTGGATGAGGGTGTTCAAATTCACGGAGGATATGGATTTATCCAAGAATACCGCATTGAGCGTAATTACCGTGATTCGAGAATTAATCGTATTTTTGAAGGGACAAATGAGATTAATCGTTTACTTATTCCGGGGACGCTGATCAAGCGGGCGATGAAGGGCGAATTACCTTTGATGCAAAAAGCGTTAGCACTACAGTCGGAGTTATTAGGGCTGGTTCCGAGTCAATCCTTTCAAGGTACACTTGAACAAGAAAGCCATTTATTGTCCATGTCGAAGAAGATATTCCTGATGGTTGGGGCGCAAGCCGTGCAAAAGTACCAATTGAAGTTAGAGCAGGAACAAGAGATCCTTAGCCATCTGGCAGATATGATGATCTTGACGTTTGCAATGGAAAGCGCTTTACTCCGTACCAAGAAGTCGATTGATCAAGTAGGCGAGACCAAAGCAGCCAATGCGATTCACATGACGACGGCTTTTATCCACGAACAATTTGATGTGATCGAATGTCGGGCGCGGGAAGTTCTTGCTGCGATGGAATCAGGAGATACCCTTCGAACAGGGCTTTCTGTTCTGAAAAAGCTAACCAAAAGAACCCCGATCAACTCGTTAGGATTGAAACGCCAAATTGCTGCAAGGGTAATTGAAGCAGAGAGTTATGTTCTGTAAAAGTCCCGGCTGAATTCAAGATTTGATGTCGAACTTGCTTCTTCGATATGCTTCGTGATCAAAAGATGACTGAGAATGGGGTGACCAGTGTGAATGACAAACCATGGTTAGAACATTATCCGGTTGAAGTACCCATAACCTATGATTATCCGAAGCAAAATTTGGCGCAATTTTTAGTACAGTCCGCAGAATTATTTCCAGAGCATATAGCACTTGATTTCCTAGGGAAAAAGATTTCTTATAAAGATCTATTGGACTCGGTGTACCGTTTTACGAATGCCCTCCTTAAGCTAGGTATCCGTAAGGGGGATCGAGTAGCGATTATGTTACCGAACTGCCCGCAAGCCGTTATCGCGTATTATGGAACCCTTCTGATGGGCGGCATCGTTGTTATGACGAACCCACTATATATGCCACGTGAACTAGAGTATCAGTTGAGAGATGCCAGTGTCCAAATGATCATAACGTTAGATATTCTAGTCGATCGGGTGAAGAAAGCGACGGAAAAAGAACCGTTAAATTATATTCTAGTAACATCGGTTAAGGACTACTTACCGTTCCCTAAAAATTGGTTATACCCACTGACAACTAAGAAGACGAGTCCGATCATCTATAACAATAATATGATGTCTTTCCTTTCATTCTTGAAACAGTCAACATCGATCCCAACTCAGACTGCGGTCGATGCCGATGAGGATTTGGCACTTATTCAATATACGGGCGGGACAACTGGATTCGCCAAAGGTGTCATGCTCACACACTGTAACCTTGTTGCTAATACGATTCAGAGCAAGCTCTGGTTTTACCGAGCACAAATGGGGAAGGAACGATATTTAGCAGCACTCCCTTTTTTTCATGTATTCGGAATGACGGTGTTGCTTAATCAATCGGTTCTTATGGCGGGAACCTTGATACTTATGCCGCGGTTTGACATTAATCAGGTGCTGAAGACGATGGATCGTTTGAAACCAACTGTGTTTCCGGGAGCACCAACGATGTATATTGCCGTGATTAACCACCCTGAGGTTCAGAAATACGATTTGTCGTCGGTAAATATTTGTATTAGTGGTGCGGCTTCGTTGCCTCGTGAGGTCCAGGAACGGTTCGAGAGTATTACGGGAGGCAAGTTGATCGAAGGTTATGGTCTGACAGAAGCTTCTCCCGTCACACATGCCAACAATATTTGGGAGAAGCGCAAAATAGGATCTATCGGCATTCCTTTTCCAGATACCGAAGCGCGTATTGTTCATCCCGATACGGGTGAGGAGATGCCACTAGGTGAAATTGGAGAGTTGATTATTCGAGGTCCTCAGGTCATGAGGGGATATTGGCAGCAACCTGAAGAAACGTATAAGGCACTTCGCGATGGGTGGCTATTTACAGGGGATTTGGCGAGGATGGACGAAGAAGGGTTCTTCTATATATTAGATCGCCGCAAGGATTTGATTATAGCTGGAGGTTATAATATTTACCCGCGTGAAGTAGAAGAAGTATTGTTTGAGCATCCGGACGTGGAAGAAGCTGTTGTTGCTGGGGTGGTGGATTCTTATCGCGGCGAGACGGTAAAAGCGTACATTATACTCAAAGAGGGTTCCACAGCTAATGAGGAGGAGCTACAACGTTGGTGTAAGGATAAATTGGCGGTGTATAAAGTGCCTAAAATTTATGAGTTTCGTGATTCATTTCCAAAAACGTTGGTTGGGAAAGTACTTCGTCGCAAATTGATTGAGGAAGACCATGATAACACGCTTAAGTAGTTAGGAGGACTATTTATGAATGCCGATTCAAATGAGATATATCCCGATTTGGAGCATTGGGGAAAAATAGCTGAATCTACGTTTTGGGGATTCGTTGGCTGTGAAATTGAAGAATTGAGTCCGTCAAAGGTGATCGTGTCCATTGACATTAAGCCACATCATTTGAACCTAATCGGCATTCTTCATGGAGGTGTCCATGCGACGTTAATCGATTCAGGAATGGGGTTGATTGCGATGATTGCCAGACCTAATGACAACGTAGTGACAAGCAATCTAACGATGAACTATGTAGCGCCGACAGAGAAAGGGAGAGTATTTGTAACCGCTGAAATCATCCATAGTTCCCGCAAAATGATCACAACTCAAGCTTTTGCTAGAACGGAGAACGGAGATTTATGCGCTTTTGGAACGGGAACCTTTCGAGTTCTTAATAAACCTATTTAACCGTATGATGGAATATAAAAATGCAGCATTCGGCTTGAGAACTTTATAGTCGAATGCTGCTATTTGAGTATGTCTTCGCAGGATTCACACATGTATTGTTTGGTCACGATTCTCCCTCAGGCGTTTTATGTCTTCTTTAGGAGGTAAACCAAACATGCGAGAATATTCACGGCTGAATTGCGAAGGACTTTCATATCCTACTTGGAAAGCAACATCAGCCGCATCTGTTGACTCCGATAATAACAAGCGCCGGGCTTCCTGCAGTCTCATTTGTTTTTGGAACTGAATTGGAGTCATAGCGGTTACCTCTTTAAAATGCCTATGAAGTGAAGAAACACTCATATTTGCTATTTCCGCGAGCTCCTCAATCCGAAAAGAACTTTCATAGTTATTAATAATATGTTCGATGACGTTACTAATTTGATTGGTATAGCTCCCCTCAAGTGCAATTTGTTCCAGCGTATCCCCATGCTGCCCTTCAAGAACCCTATAGATAACTTCCTTTGTAAATAGTGGAGCAAGAATCGGAATATCTTTCGGGTTGTCTAGCAAACGAGCCAATCTGGTGACCGCATCCAACATGGATAACTTCATCGGGCTGACAAACAAACCTCGCTTCGCATTCTTTTTCTTTCCGCCTTGAATTTTCAAATCACGTAAAACTTCAAAGATTTGACTTGGTGTAAATACAAGATTGAGAGCCAAATAGGGAAATTCGGATGAGGCTTCTACAACTTGCCCCTTAACCGGCAGATCGACCGACGCTACAAGGTAATCTGTAGGACTATACCTAAAGCACTCCTGCGCGAGCATTACTTCCTTCGCCCCCTGAACGATAATACATAAGGAAGGTCTGTAGACACTATGGTTTGAATCAGTGACAACAGATCGTCGAATAAAATATAAAGATGGAATCGCAGTCGCGTGAACACCATCTTGTCCTGAATAACGCTCTATGAGTTCAGCGAGCTCAACCTGCTGTTTATAAATTTGATCAGACATAAGAACCCCCATGCTTCTACATATTTTGTAAGTTCTATTCTAATGCATATATTCTTCGCTTTCAAAAGTGACTAGAAGAGTATTAGGCAACCATTTGATAAGAATATGCTACCAGTCACTTTTTTCTAAATTGCATAATTATTTTAGAACACAATGAACAACACTTGAAGTTAAAGTGATAATCATTAAAAAGAAAGGAAGATATATCGTGCAAAATCGTAAATTAGGGAAAAGTGGACTAGAAGTTTCTGCAATCGGACTAGGATGTATGGGAATGAGTCATGGTTTCGGGCCGGCATCAGATACGAAAGAAATGATAGCGTTGATTCATGCGGCGATAGACCGAGGTGTTACTTTCTTCGATACCGCTGAAGTGTACGGACCCTACACGAACGAAGAACTCTTAGGAGAAGCTCTTCAGCACTTTCGGGATGAAGTGGTGATTGCCTCCAAGTTTGGATTTGACCTGAAAGGCAAGAAACAGACGATGCTTGATAGTCGACCTGAGCATATCAAAGAATCTGTCGAAGGCTCACTTAAACGGCTTAAAGTCGAAGCGATAGACCTATACTATCAACATCGGGTTGATCCGGACGTTCCAATCGAAGAGGTAGCGGGAGCCGTCAAAGATCTGATCAAAGAAGGTAAGGTTAAGTATTGGGGACTTTCTGAGGCAGGAGTGAAGACGATCCGTCGTGCACATGCCGTTCATCCGCTCACCGCAATCCAGAGCGAATACTCCATGATGTGGAGGAGTCCTGAAGTTGAACTGCTGCCTGCACTCGAAGAACTCGGTATAGGTTTCGTTCCATTCGCCCCGCTGGGCAAGGGCTTCCTTACCGGGAAAATAGATAAAAATGCTACATTCGCTGACTCTGACTTTCGAAGTACGGTTCCTCGCTTTCAACCGGAGAATCTGGAGGCCAATCAAGTATTGGTCGAACTGATAACAAAAATGGCTTTAGCGAAAAACGCTAAACCGGCTCAAATTGCATTAGCCTGGGTGCTCGCTCAAAAGCCTTGGGTTGTTCCGATTCCTGGTACACGTAAATTGGAGCGTCTGGAAGAGAATCTTGGTGCGGTGGATGTTGAGCTGACTCACGACGAACTTAGTGATTTGAACGAGGCGCTCTCGAAGATCGAGATTTCGGGCCACCGCTATTCCGCAGAATACGAAAATAGAATCGACAAATAAAAAAACGAAAGGATGTTTTTTAGATGCCAAATATTCAAGATAAAGTTGTCATTGTTACGGGTGCGTCTAGTGGAATTGGAGAAGCTACTGCAAAAGAACTTGCATCTAAAGGTGCAAAATTAGTGTTAGCGGCGCGTCGTGAAGAACGTTTAAAGAAGATACAAGAAGAGATCCAAAATAACGGAGGACAAGTTATATATAAAGTAACAGATGTTGCTCTTTAAGGCTGCATCACTGCAATCCAAAATGAGACAGGGATTATAGGCAAGAGCACTGACAAGCTATTACCTTCATTCATATGTTAAGCAATGAATAGGAGGTCTGCTTAGTGAAATATAAGAGCACCACAATCAAAAGTAAATGGGAAAAAAGCAGCTGGTTGTTAATGAATCCGGAATTAAGTAATTATGTTCCCAAAACGTTGCTTTTTAATAAAGAAAATTTGACTTCCATGTTATCTTCTTATTCTACGGTGTACTTCAAGCCGACGGGTGGCTCGGGCGGATTTAATATTATGCGTATTACAAAAAAGGATAAAAGCTACCAAACCCAATACAACACAGTCAAATCTACTTATTCGACGATTGATCGTTTGTACAATAAGCTACATCGCTTTTCAAACAAAAGGTCTTTTTTGCTACAGTATGGAATAGATCTGGCTAAGACGAAAGGAAGACCCTTCGATATTCGTGTCATGGTTCAGAAGACGAATAAAGGAACATGGGTTAGTAGTGCTGTTTTCACGAAAATAGGCAAGAGCGGTAGAGTGGCCACAAATTATAATCAAGGTGGAAAAATCGGCTATTTTCATGAAACGATGTTGGGAGCAGGATATAAAAGTGCTGATATTCAACAAATGGAATCAAGGCTAAAAGAATTAGGCGTTTCCGTGGGGAAAACCTTCGACCAACATAGAAATGGATTCAAAGAGTTAGGACTGGACGTAGCATTGGATTCTAAGGCAAAACCGTGGATTTTGGAAGTGAATACGAGACCACAATTTTACCCCTTAAAGAAGATGAAGGATAAAAAAGTTTATCAACGAATCGTTTCTTATTCCAAGCAATATGGGAGACATAAATAAATAACGAGTCAATTTGTATACCTATTCATTTGCATCAAATAATTTAAAATGATATCATTAATTATTGTTTCAAAGGGGAGTAGCGTTGAAGTAGACTATTACTTCAAAATAAAGTCGTCAATACATGTTATTAATTACTTGAATTAATACTTCGGCTTTATTAACAAGAAATTGTTCAGCGAGACCTTTGCCATTCTATATGGCAAAGGTCTCGCTTTTTTGTGTGGAAATTTAAGGTTGCACAAAAAGGTTAGCTTTTCATAATTCACACATAAATACTTGACGCTTCTTTTGCTAGTGTATCAACACGAATAAACAGAGTTAAGGAAAGGGGATTTTTCAGTGGAGTTTTATCGTTCAAGTACTGAGGAAGTATTGCAGAGGATGAAGGTTACAGAGGAAGGATTGCCCACTGCTGAAGCGCAAGAGCGACTTGTGAAAAACGGCTATAATGAGCTTGAAAGCAAAGAGAAAGTACCCACTTGGCAGCTGTTCTTAGCCACATTTAAAGATTCAATGGTTATAATATTAATGGTTGTAGTTCTAGTTCAATTGATCTTGGGCGAAGTTGTTGAATCGTTAATCATTTTTGCGGTCCTTCTCATGAATTCGGTGATCAGTGTTGTACAGACACGTAAAGCGGAAAGTTCCATAGATGCATTACGTAAAATGTCTGCTCCTACTGCAAAGGTTATTCGAAACAATGAAAATATGACGATTTCGGCGCGAGAACTTGTTCCAGGCGATATTGTTCTCTTAGATGCAGGTGATTACGTTCCTGCTGATGGAAGGCTGATAGAGACAAGATCATTAAAAGTAAATGAAGGTATGTTAACCGGTGAATCGGAGGCTGCCGATAAAGATGTAGCTGTCATATCCGGTGAAGTACCGCTTGGTGATCGTCGTAACATGGTATATAGTGGTTCGCTCGTTGTATATGGTCGTGGTACATTTATAGTTACAGGGACAGCGAACAATACAGAGATTGGTAAGATTGCAGATATGATTACTTCTGCAGAAGCCAAACAGACGCCATTGCAGCGTAAACTGGATGATTTTAGTAAGAAGCTGAGCATTGGTATTTTAATCCTTTGTGTTGTGATTTTTGCCGTGGAGGCAGGTCGTATTTGGTTCGGAACAGAAACCACAAATTTGGGTGAAGGTATTCTGACTGCATTTATGTTTGCTGTTGCGGTTGCTGTAGCAGCTATTCCTGAAGCTTTGTCTTCAATTGTTACGATTGTTCTCGCAGTAGGAACCACGAAAATGGCGAAACAGAATGCGATAATTCGTAAATTGCCCGCTGTGGAAACACTTGGCTCGACCAGTGTCATTTGTACTGACAAAACCGGCACGTTAACTCAGAACAAAATGACAGTAACGAAACACTTTCTGCCAGGCAACTCAAATGTTCCATTATCGGACAACCCGTTTGAATGGAACGAAGCACAGCAAATGTTGATGCATATCGCCGTACTCTGTAACGATTCGCATATTACGGATGATGGACAAGAAATCGGTGATCCAACTGAAGTAGCTTTACTTGCTTTTAGCAATAAAAATCATAAAGATTACCGTGAAATTCGAAATTCATATGCACGTGTAGCGGAATTGCCGTTTGATTCTGATCGAAAATTGATGTCTACCGTTCATATGATCGGAGATACTAAGCTGATGCTGACCAAAGGCGGTCCTGATGTGATGTTCAGTCGCTGTGACTATGTGTTCTTGGATGGAAAAGAGGAGCCAATCACGGAGAAGATTTTGCGCCGTTTTAGTGAAAGAAATGAACAATTCTCAAATGATGCGCTTCGGGTTCTAGCGTATGGTTACAAACGTCTCTCGACTGATCAGCAGTCGATCGATCTGGAAGATGAGAATGGACTTGTATTAGTCGGATTAACCGCAATGATAGATCCACCAAGAGAAGCTGTATATGATTCTATTAAAAATGCCAAGAGTGCCGGAATTCGTACCGTAATGATTACGGGGGATCACAAAACGACCGCTCAAGCCATTGGTAAGGAGATCGGCTTGGTGGAAGAAAACGATATTGCTCTGACAGGGCAAGAGCTTGATGAATTAACCGATGAAGAGCTTGATCAAAAGCTGGAAAGTATCTCAGTCTATGCCCGAGTATCCCCGGAGAATAAAATTAGAATCGTCCGTGCTTGGCAGAAAAAAGGACATATTACAGCCATGACGGGTGATGGCGTCAATGATGCTCCTGCATTGAAACAGGCTGACATTGGTATTGCGATGGGAAGCGGAACAGACGTTGCAAAGGACGCTTCAGCCATGATTCTTGCCAATGATAATTTCGTATCCATTGTCAATGCTGTTGGTGTCGGAAGAACCGTGTTCAATAATATTAGGAAAGCGATTGGTTATTTGTTTGCTGGTAATCTTGGTGCGATCATCGCTATCGTGTTTGCCGTCTTTTTAAATTTCCCCAATCCTTTCACTGCATTACAGTTATTGTTAATTAATCTTATTAATGACTCACTTCCAGCGATCGCACTCGGTATGGAAAAAGCTGAGCCTAATGTAATGAACAATAAACCTCGTAATATTAATGAAGGAATTTTCTCGGGAAACACATTAAAGTCAATCATTGTCAGAGGCGTGTTAATTGGGGCGGCCGTCATTGTATCACAATATGTGGGTATGCAGATATCTTCAGAAATGGGAGTTGCTATGGCGTTTACAACCTTGATTTTGGCTCGGACGCTTCAAACCTTCGCAGCTCGCTCTAACGTGAAAACGGCTATTGGTGCTGGATTTTTCAGCAATAAGTACGTTATTTACGCCGTAACATTTTGCTTAGTGCTGTATGGAATCACCGTTCTACCCGCTGTTCGCGGAATCTTCTCAATTCCTGCTTCATTCGGAATGAGTGAGTGGACAATTGCTGCAGGACTTGCATTAACGGCCGTGATTCTCATGGAAGTCGTCAAGATCATTGAGAATCGCTTGAATTTGCGAGATAAAGCTAACAAATCCAGTAGCGAATCAACTATTCTAGAAGGCTAATGTAAATGAAAAGCATTCAAGAATGAGTTATCCTATTCGGTAGGATAATAACTTTATTATTTGAACAAGAAGAAGTGGTGAATGATATGGGGGTAACCGTTAAAAATATTCTGCAATTGCCTTCATTCCGAGGTGCTAAAGTATTGACCGGAAGGAAGAGCCTTCATCGTACGGTCTCCTCATTATCCGTATTAGAGGTTTCTAACGCTGATTTTTCTTCAAAGATCGTTAAAACTGTTCAAGAAGAGTGGTATGCGGAAGAAATTGTGATCAGTTCGTTATATTCCATCAAGGATAATGTGGACAAACAGTGCGAAACGGTTCAATACTTGATTGATCTCGGTGAAGTGGGACTGATTTTATATTATGTAGGAATCATCATTCCAAAAGTGCCAGAGGAAGTGCTGCAATTAGCCGAGTCCCAAAATTTTATTATCATCTGTATGCCCAAGAACGATTATTCTCTGCGCTATAATGAAGTGATTTATGAAGTGATGGAAGCAATTGTTCTGGACAATCAGACGATCAATGATAATTTTGTAAATGAATCGCTGGAAAAAGTGTCGATCCTTCCGGAGCATTCGCGCAGTGTGGAAATCATGTTGAAATTGTTATCCGACCGGCTGAAAGCTAACATTGTACTGACGAATACGAATTTAGAAGTTGTGAATCAAGTCATGTGGCCGCGCAACTCTACTTTGGATGTTGTGACAATCATTCAGGGGTACGCACCTTATACGATGAACGGCGGGACCGGAGCAGAAAAACCCGACATCTCCTGCTTTGTTGATCATAAGATCATCCGCCAAAAGAATGGAGAGGCCCTCTACCTTTTTTTAATCAAAGAAAATTCGAAGCTACCGGGAAAGACCATGGATAAAATCAGCGAGGTCGTGCAGGTAGCCATCAATTTATGGGGAGACAAGCATAACGAGGTCAGCGAATACGCCTTAGTGAAGGCGATTATTAATGATGAAAGCGAAAAAATGCGGAGACTTGCTCACCAGCTTCATATCGACGTAGCGGCTATTCAGATGATATGGCTCGTCTATATTCAGGATTTATCGGAGGAAAAGTGCATAAGGGAGGAACTGTCGGAGTATCTCTCCAAATATTATAAAACGGCTGTGATTCAAACGATCGATAATTGCATTATCGTGCTATTAGGCAATTACTCTTACAAATACAATGAGGTTGAAGTTGCTGAGGAGTATATCGAAACGACGAGTTTCTTATCATCCATATCTGAAATGGTGTACGCGCCAAGAATGAGGAATACGACGGATGTACGCAGGATGTATCAGCTCGTGAATCAAGTCGGGAAGAAAGTGCATCTGATTTATCATCAGCGGAAATGGTTTACAGCCGCAGAAATTCGCTCCATGAAGCGGGCTATTGACTTGAGTGTGCAAGGAGAAGAAGTCACTGAGGAATGGATGTCGGTGATCGCTCCTATTCTGGATGATCTTGAGTCGGTTAGAACATTAATGGTTTTTCTATTGGATGCGAAGGGTAATTATGATGTCTGCGCCAAACTTCTCTTTGTCCACAAAAATACAGTAAAGTACCGCATCAAGAAAATCAGCGAGCTGTTGGGATACGATATCACGATGAATTCTGAATTTTACGATGTGTATCTAGCCTGCATGATCTATCGGTTAATTAACAACTAAGTCAAAGAAATCCGAATTTCTTGTCGAAAAAGACAAAAATTCGGATTTTTATTTTTATTTCTGAAAAAGACGCTTTCCCTCTCTTGTTTTACAATAATAAAAATAGTTTTAGTTAATCGATCGAGATTAGAGGAGTGGAATGTATGAGCAATCAAGAAAAACCTCAGTCTTGGTTCACTCTGGGGATGGTTTGGGCCGGAGCAATGATTAGTATACCAGGTCTTTTGGTAGGGAACACGTTGATTACAGGGATGAGCTTATCGAAGACATTAGTCGTCACGTTGATCGGGTATGCCATTATCGTTGCCATCATGATTTTTCAGGGAATTCAAAGCACGGATTTAGGTAAGACGACCGTTCAAGTTGCAAGTCAAGTATTCGGCAAAAAAGGGTCGCGTACCATCCTCTCCATTATTCTGACCATTGCATGCCTTGGGTGGTTTGGAATTCAGGCTAATGTATGCGGGGCTGCACTCGCGAATTTATTAGCTGAGTTTAACATCAATATACCTGTACCAGTAGCCTCTCTGATCAGCGGTTTGGTGATGGTGGTATCCGCGATGTATGGAATGAAAGTGCTGCGTGTTCTAAGCTATATTGCTGTGCCTTTGCTGGTCGTTCTTTGCGTATATGGTTTGATTAAAGCTTTAAATGGGGAAACTTTGCAGTTCATTTCGAATTACAGACCGGAGCAGAATATGAGCTTTATGGACGGGCTGGCGGTAACGATAGGTTCCTTTGCACTCGGTGCAGTCATTGCCGGTGATTATTCGCAATTTTCCAGGAAGCGTTCCGATGTGTGGAAAGCGGCTATCTTCGGAATTATACCGGCAGGCGCACTTATGATCAGTGTAGGGGCTGTCTTGACGCTGGCTTACCAAACGAATGATGTTACGGCTGTCTTTTTGAATATCGCTACTCCATTTATCGGCGGTGTCGTGTTGATCTTGGCGGCATGGAAGACCAATATGGTCAATGCGATCTCGGGTGGGTTCGCGTTAACCAATGTCTTTAACATCTCTAAGGAAAAAGAAAAATGGGCAGTGGGTGTTGCCGGGTTGATTGGGACTGTACTCGCGGTAATTGGCATCTTGGATTACTTCACACCTGTGATGTCCATTTTGTCGGCGATGGTCCCTCCTGTAGCGGGCGTCATGATCGCCTCCTATTGGGTGATGAACAAAGGGGATAAGAACAGCTGGAAGGAAACAGAGGGAGTAAACCGCCTAGGCATATACTCTTGGCTGATTGGTTCGATCATTGCTTGTATTCCCGTCATTTTGTCATTATTCCCGAGCTTGCCGCAAGTATCAAATCAACCTTTGATCGGCATTGTCATTTCATTTGTTCTGTATATTGTTGGCTATCGTTTAACTGCTTCAAAGACTGTCATATTGGAGGAAAATTGATGAGATATTTAGATAAAGCTGCTATTGAAAATATTGCAATTGGAGCCGCATTCCTGGGGACAGGCGGAGGCGGAGATCCTTATATCGGAAAACTAATGGCGATTTCGGCTATTGAGAAGAATGGTCCCGTAAGATTATATTCGGTCGATGAAATTGACGACGAAGACTTTTTTATCCCGGCTGCCATGATGGGAGCACCTTCCGTGTCATCCGAGAAATTTCCGAACGGAAGCGAGTTCGTTAAAGTTTTTCAAAAGCTGGCTCAGTATTTAGGGAAAGACAAAATCGCAGGCACGTATCCGATGGAAGCTGGCGGCGTCAATTCCATGATTCCGATCGTCGTCGCGGCGCAGCTCGGTTTGCCGCTGGTCGATTGTGACGGAATGGGCAGAGCCTTTCCTGAGCTTCAGATGGTGACGTTTAACCTGGATGGTATTTCGGCGACACCGATGGCGATTACGGATGAAAAGGGAAATATCGGCATTTTCGAAACCATCGATAACAAATGGACGGAACGTTTAGCCCGGGTAGCCACTGTGGAAATGGGGGCAAGCGCTATGGTGAGCTTGTACCCAACGACAGGGGCTCAAATGAAGAAGAGCGGAGTTCATCACATCGTTACATTGTCTGAACAAATCGGGGAGATTATTTCCTCGAACCATAGAGATGCAAATGAAAAACTGCAAGAACTCTTAACTTTGGTATCCGGTTATGAGCTATTCCATGGAAAAATCGTCGATGTGATCCGTGAGATCAAGGGTGGATTTAATCTCGGCAAAATGAATCTGGAAGGAATCGAAGCCCATAAAGGCGGAAATATGCAAGTTCATTTTCAAAATGAGAATCTCGTTGCGGAGAGGGACGGGCAAGTTGTAGGGATGACCCCGGATTTACTCTGTCTGGTCGATTATGAAACGTTATTGCCTGTTACGACCGAGAGCCTGAAGTATGGTAAACGCGTACGGGTGATCGGACTCCCCGCTAACGAAAAATGGAGAACGGAAAAAGGAATCCAAACGGCAGGACCAAGATATTTTGGATATGATTACGATTATGTTCCGATTGAAGAATTGATAAAAAAGGCGGTGGCTGATCATGTATAGAATCGGGATCGATGTGGGCGGAACGAATACAGACGCCATTATTTTGGACGAGCATCATAAGCTGATTCACGCTGTCAAATCTCCTACGAGTCTAGACATCAAGACGGGAATTGAAACGTCACTGCGGAATTTGCTGCAAGAATCGAAAATTGATAAGACCCAAATTACTCATGCCATGCTAGGCACGACGCAATGCACCAATGCGATTGTGGAACGTAAAAAGCTGGCGAGCGTCGGTATTATTCGCTTAGGCTATCCTGCAACGGCTTCCGTCCCTCCGTATACGGCTTGGCCGAAAGATATGGTTGAGAAGCTGTCAGGAAACTACGCTTTAGTTCATGGCGGATATGAATACGATGGTCAAGTACTGAGCGAAGTCGATGAGGATGAAATTCGTGAGCTTTTAGCAAAGTGGCGGGAAAAAGTCGAGTCCATCGCGGTAATCGGCGTATTCTCTTCCATTAAGAATGACCAAGAGCTCAGAGTTCGTGATCTTATTCATGAGGTATATGGAGAGGAGTATCCGGTTTCCTGCTCTTCCCTGATCGGCTCCGTTGGACTCATTGAACGTGAAAATGCGACTATTTTGAATGCGGCATTGTACAAGGTGATTGAGACGACAACCGAAGGGTTCGTACATGCGTTAGAAGAAGAAGGAATTACGGATGCGGTAGTGTATTTATGTCAGAACGACGGCACCTTAATGTCCATTGACTACGCTAAACAGTTCCCGATATTCACGATTGCCTGCGGTCCGACGAATAGCATTCGCGGCGCATCTTATTTGGCACAAATCAAGGATACGATGGTTCTCGATGTTGGCGGTACAACTTCGGATATCGGCGTCCTGCAGGATGGATTCCCAAGAGAATCCTCTGTAGCCGTTGAAGTCGGTGATATTCGGACCAATTTTAGAATGCCGGACATTATCTCCGTTGGACTGGGCGGAGGCAGTATTGTTCGTGTGGACGACAACGGCAAGATTTCAGTCGGACCTGACAGCGTTGGTTATCGGATCAGCGAGGAAGCGCTTGTCTTTGGCGGAAGTACGCTCACGGCCACGGATATCGCTGTCCGGTTAGGCATGGCTGATATAGGTGACAAGAGCTTAGTGTCCCATATTGAGGAGGAGTTTGCGCTCGCTGTGCAGGCTGAAATTTCCTCTATCGTCGGGCAAGCAATTGATAAAATGAAAACATCCTCCGAAGATGTTCAGCTCGTTCTTGTCGGCGGGGGTAGTATTATTATCCCGGATTCGATTCGTGGGGTAGCAAGCATGATCAAAGCGGAAAACGGAACTGTTGCCAATGCTATCGGGGCGTCCATTGCGCAAATCAGCGGGCAATATGAGCAGATATATATCTATTCACGGGAACCGCGTGAAGCTTCGTTGAAGGATGCTGAGCGCAAAGCAGTACAACAAGCCGTATTAGCCGGAGCCGTTTCCGATACGATTGAATTGGTTGAGGTGGAAGAAACTCCGCTAGCTTATCATCCTGAGAATGCGACAAGGTTAAGAGTAAAAGTTGTAGGTAAAATGAGTTAGAGATAAATTAAGTAAGAGATAAAAAATCATCGAGACACAAATGGCCTTTCGGAAGTTCGCTCTGCGAATTTTTGAGAGGTTTTTTTGTGCGAGTCGCTGTAACGAATCTCCAGTCATTTGGATGGAATAAGGTCAATAAAGGTTACTGCTTTCGTTAGATTGAGCCGATCTTTTAAAGGGATATCATTTTTCACCGTACAGGCACAGATAGGCACTGGCCTACATACAATGAAATGATCAGGAACGATTAAAGATTGTAGCATTGTTACTCAGCAGGAGGTGTCATCTTTGCCTGGATTATTTACTACTATTGCTCTGTTTATTAAACAACTAACTCTGCTCGTGTCGTATGTGAAGAATAACGCTTTTCCCCAACCATTGACGGAAGAGGAGGAGACGAAGCATTTGGCGCGGATGGCTGAAGGCGATCCGATCTCTCGTAATTTGCTGATTGAGCACAATCTGCGGCTGGTGGCGCATATCGTCAAGAAATTCGATAACACCGGCGAGGATATGGAGGACTTGATCTCGATCGGGACGATTGGACTCATCAAGGCTATTGAGAGCTTCCGCCCCAACAAAGGTACGAAACTGGCAACTTTTGCGGCTCGTTGTATTGAGAATGAAATATTGATGCACCTTCGGTCGCTCAAAAAGACACGTAAGGATGTTTCGCTGCACGACCCTATCGGGACGGACAAGGAAGGGAATGAAATTACCCTTATCGATATCCTGGGTACGGAGGCGGACGAGGTTCTTGATCGGGTACAGCTCAAGATGGAGAAGAGTAAAATTTATCGGAATCTTGATATCCTGGACGCTAGAGAGCAGGAAGTGATTAAAGGAAGATTCGGGTTGGAGCATGGGGGAGAAGAACGGACCCAACGCGAAATCGCCAAAGAGCTCGGCATTTCCCGCTCTTATGTGTCCCGGATAGAGAAGCGAGCGCTTATGAAGCTGTATCATGAGTTTTATAAGGCGAAGCGATGAAGAATATATGAATAATGACACTGGGAAATCTACGTAGGAGCAATTCCTTGTAGGTTTCTTTTTTATGGAAAGATCAGATTAAAGAATATCTAATTAAGATAGTATTGAATAGTAGAGTCCCGAAATAATGGACTATCTCTCTGTTGTGAGAATATTAATAATACAGGAAATTATGTATCTCCATATATAGGAGGTCGGTAGAGTGCGTGATTATCGTTACTATAAAGAAGTGTGCACCGGGCTTCCGATGCCCTTTGCTTTCGTTGATCTGGATATGCTTCAGCAGAATATTCTTAACGTTCTCCATCGGGCGAATGGGAAGAACGTCCGCATTGCGAGCAAATCGATCCGTTCTGTTGATATGCTCCGGCGCATTCTGCAGGCAAATGCGCAGTTTCAGGGGATCATGTGCTTCACGGTGCCCGAAGCACTCTATCTCGCGCAGCAAGGTTTCACCGACTTGCTGCTGGGTTACCCTGCGATGGACGCAAGTCTGCTCGCGTCTGTCGCCATGCATCAGCGTGAAGGGTGTAACATCACGCTGATGGTAGACTGCGAGACGCATGTCGAGCAGGCGGAAGCGGCTGCCGCCAAGTACGGCGTGCGGCTGCCGCTCTGTGTGGACATCGATATGTCGATCGATGTCCCGGGGCTGCACTTCGGCGTATGGCGCTCGCCTATACGCTCCACAGATGCAGCGCTCAACCTCATCAAGCGGATCGCACAGTCGAAGCACGTCGTGCTCGAGGGGCTCATGGGTTACGAAGCGCAGGTTGCTGGCTTAGGCGACCGCGTGCCGGGGCAGGTTCTGAAGAATGCGATCGTAAGGCTACTTAAACACCGCTCGATCCGTGATGCCGCTGCCCGGCGTGCGGAGCTGGTCGCGGCGATCGATCGAATGGGTCTTCCTCCGCTGCGGTTCGTGAATGCAGGCGGCACGGGCAGCCTGCATACAAGTAGCGTGGAACCAGTCGTCACCGAGGTCACGGCTGGTTCGGGGTTCTATTCGCCCGGTCTGTTTGACAACTACCGGGATTTCACCTTGGTTCCCGCCGCAGGATATGCGATCGAGATCGTGCGTCAGCCGCGCGGTGATCTCTACACCTGTTTAGGCGGTGGGTACACGGCTTCGGGAATTGCAGGAAGCGACAGATTGCCGCGTCCATACCTGCCGCAAGGTGCGACTCTCCTAGCGATGGAAGGCGCAGGTGAAGTCCAGACGCCGATTCGCTACAACGGGCAAGAAACGCTGGAACTCGGCGATCCGATCTTTATGCGTCATAGCAAAGCAGGAGAGTTATGCGAACGATTTACACACCTCTACTACATTTCAAATGGCAGTATCGTTGGGGAGACAACGACATATCGGGGGGACGGACTATGCTTTCTATAAATTTGAAGGAACGCAATACGAAAGAATGGCGCAATTGGTCAGGACTCGTACGCGGACTGCCGCGGAGCATCGTATATCCGGCAAGCATAGAAGAGGTGGTCGGGATAGTTAAGACATGTGCCGCCGAAGGACGGAAGCTGCGTGTCGTCGGATCCGGACATTCATTTACGAGGCTCGTCCAGACCGATGATGTACTGGTCTCCTTGGATCGATTGCAGGGCGTGATTGCTGTTGATTCGGAGATGGGGATTGCCCAGGTGTGGGGCGGAACGAAGCTGGACCGTCTCGGGGAAGAATTGCATGCCATTGGGGTTGCGCAAGAGAATCTGGGCGATATTAATGCGCAATCCATTGCAGGAGCGATCAGTACAGGAACACATGGGACGGGAGAGCAGTTCGGGAGCCTCGCAACGCAAGCGGTAGGCTTAACGGTAGTGACAGCAACAGGGGAAATCCTCGAATGTTCAGTTGAGCAGAATGAAGAGCTTTTTCGGGCGATGCAGGTGTCACTTGGGATGTTCGGGATTATCGTGAAGTTGAAGCTACGTGTTGTGCCTGCGTACGCGCTCCGCTATACGAGCCACAAAATATCATTCTCTCAATGCCTTGAGCAGCTTGATCTATTCAAAAAGGAGAACCGTCATTTCGAATTTTATTGGTTCCCATATACGGATACCGCTCAAATAAAACTGACCAATACAACGGATGAGGTCCCCGGAGCACCAAGCCGCTGGAGTTACTGGAAAGTCTTGCTAATGGAGAATGCGCTGTTCTGGGTTCTATCGGAGTGCTGCCGCTTCATTCCGCGCCTTTGTAAGCTGATAAGCCGATTGTCGGCAGCGGGCGTACCGGATATGCAGGAAGTGGGGTATAGCCACCGGATTTTCGCAACGCCGCGGCTCGTTCGATTTAACGAAATGGAGTACAGCGTACCGGCAGATCACATGCGAATCGTACTGGAGGAAATACGTAATACGATAGATCGGTACCAATTTGCTGTTCATTTCCCAATTGAATGCCGCTATGTACGGGGAGACGATGTATGGCTTAGTCCGGCGACTGGACGTGATTCTGCCTATATCGCTGTACATATGTATCGGGGGATGGAGTATGCTGACTTTTTTGCCAAAGTAGAGGATATCTGTAGACAGTATGGCGGGAGACCGCACTGGGGGAAAATGCACACAATGAACGCGGAGCAGCTCCGCTCGGTATATCCGAAGTGGGATGCATTTCTTCGCCTCAGGCAAGAGCTTGATCCTTCGGGCGTATTCTTGAATCCTTACTTGGCAGAAATGTTGCAACAGAGCGAGCAAGCGCACGAGTTGACGAAAGCGTAATGAGTCCTTGATTGATTCGTATAAAAAAACGAATCCGGTATGGATTCGGGGCTTGGAACACTAATCGAGCACAGCTTATGATGTGTTCTTTGGTGATTATGGACGTCTGAAGGTGCTATAAAAAGACGGGGGCATTAGCCTTCCCGTCTTTTGTTCTTCTCGATAGATTTCGCGATCTCTGCAATCGCCGAAGGATGAGCTTAGCGGTCATTTATTTTTAAATTAAACGCGAATCCGTTTAACAAAGAACGATAAAATTAAACCGATACCTGCAAGTGCTGTAATAAACAAGTAAGCATGCGTAATTCCAGCGGTTAATATCTCAGTTTGGACAGCGTCTGGATGTGTATTAGCAAATCGAGTTTCCCCACTAGACATTAGTGTAATAGCGAAGGTTGTACCAAGAGCACCTGCTATTTGTTGTAATGTATTCATGACGGCAGCACCATCCGGGTAGTATTTCACTGGTAATTGATTCAAGCCATTGGTTTGAGCTGGCATAATGACCATTGCTAGTCCGATAAACAATGTACAGTGTATTAAAATAAAGGTCATACTACTGGTTTCAGTAGAGTTAGTTGTAAACAAAAAAACCGCAATTGTTGCAATAAAAAACCCAACAGGCAGCAATAATTTAGGTCCGTATTTATCGAAAATTTTACCAGTAACTGGAGCCATAGCTCCGTTAAGCACACTACCAGGAAGTAGTTGAACTCCTGCAACTGTTGCAGATAACAATAGACCTCCTTTTAAATATAACGGTAATAAAATCGCAGAGGATAAGATGATCATCATTCCTAAAAAAAGCATAATAAGTCCTAATGTAAACATCGGATATTTAAAAACACGTAAATTCAGCATTGGAGTTTCCAATTTAAATTGTCGTAATACAAACCAGATCAGGCTTATGATACCAATGATAAGTGGCAGGAGGACAATGATTTCACTTAAAGAGTGTTCAGCTAGGTTACTAAATCCAAATACGATTCCACCAAATCCTAAAGTAGAAAGCAGGATGGATAAGATATCAATTTTAGGCTTTGAAATGTACGCTACATTTTTGATGAATGTTAATCCGAAGCCGAATGTAAATAAAAGTAAAGGTAAGCTGATCCAAAAAATATACTCCCAGCCCAAATGGTCTACAATTAAACCAGAAAGAGTTGGCCCAATTGCCGGCGCACACATAATAACCAGCCCCATCAACCCCATAATGGTCCCACGTTTATGTGCAGGAAAAATAATAAGAATAATATTGGTCATTAATGGAAGCAATAAACCAGTCCCCAAGGCTTGCACTATACGCGCAATTAATAATGAGGTGAAATTAGGTGAGAGGGCAGCAATTAATGTACCGATGATAGATAATAGCAAAGAAGCCGTGAATAATTGTCTAGTAGTAAACCATTGCATTAATAAAGCAGAAATAGGAACAAGGATTCCTAATACTAGTAAATATCCCGTTGTTAGCCATTGAACCGTTGAGGCGTTGATTGAAAATTCATCCATTAAGTTGGTAAAAGCCATGTTTAAGGCCGTTTCACTAAATAGACCAACGAAGGCACCTAACATAAGGGAGAAGGCCATAAGGCCTGGCTGTTTAACTTGAGCAGTAGATGTAGATTCCATTATAATGATAAACCTCTTTTCAGAATTTTGATGCGGATTACTTCTAGTAAAATAGATGATATATCAACTATATGGCACGAAAAATGAAAGCTGATTTAAGCATCTTTTACATTATTTTGTACACGAGTTAATAAAGTCTTTAACGTTGAGTATTCTGAAGCAGATAATCCCGTCTCGATAATTTCGTTTAATTTGATCGTCACCTCGTTTATGATAGTTTCTAATTTCCTGCCTTCTTCTGTTACAAACACATTTACCGAACGACGATCTTGCTTACTTATTACTTTTCGAATATATCCCTTGTTCTCTAAGCTAGCGATCATTCGGGCAACACTCGCTTTGTCTTTGCTCAAATGATTAGCAATCTCGTTTTGAGATAGACCTTCTTGCTCAAGCAACAAAGCCATAAGTAAATGTTGCTCAGGAGCAAGCCGAACAGGAGCAAGTAACTTCGTTAGATAATTGGTTACTTCTAAATGCAAATCTCGAAGAAGCAAACCTATAGGATCTCTTGAAGCCATATGATCTCTCCTTTTATAAAAATAGATGATATATCAACGTAATAATAATATTAACATAAAATGTTTAATGCTTGTCAAGAAAAAGGGTGTTTTGGTTCTTGCTCACAAATAGGATATTACGGAGGGATGAGCTTCTTGATCGGTTATAGCTTAAGTTGGAGAAAAACGGACCCAACGGGAATATTTCAGTAAAAAGGATCGCATATGCGATCCTTTTTGTTAGGGTCTAGCACCTTTAGAGATGCTAGACCCTGATCGTTTTCAACCTTTCACATCATTCTTTACATATTCCGTCGGCGTTACGCCTATATGTTTTTTAAATGTTTTTAGGAAATAGATGTAATCATTGAATCCGCTTGCTGCCGCAATATCGTGGATCGAGAGCTGATGTTGACGTAGCAATGACTGGGCTAGCTTTAATCGATATTTCGTTAAATACTCGGCAAACCCGATGCCAATTTCCTGTTTGAACAATTTGCTCAAATAAACGTTGCTGATGTTGATTTTATCCGCTACCAGACTGAGTGAAATATCTTCCGCGAAATGGAGATGGATATAGTCCAGTGCCTCTCTTACATAAATGGAGGTTGGAGCTGCTTCGCGCATCGTAAGAGCATCGCAGAGCCTTTCGAATAAAGATAATAACCAATCCTGAACGGATGATAGAGACGAAAAATCGCTGAGATGTTTTTCCGGCAAGATGTTATCTGCGTACACCTCACGCAAATCGATGGAATGATTCTTGCAGGTCTTGTTGATTAAGCTGAGCAAATCAGTGAACACCATCTGGGCAATCGCAAGCGGTGGTTTATTTGCGCGGATCTCACTGAATAAGTTGGATAGTACGGTATGGATGCCCTCTCGGTCCTGAATGGAGATGAAATGTGAGAGCGTCGATTCCTTTTTGATGTCAAAATAATTGAGCATAGCTGCCCCTTGTTGCTCATCCGTGTTCGTAAATACGGCTCCAGCGTCGTAATAAAATTTATTCTTTAGCTTCTTCTCGGCTTGCAGGTAGCTCTGTGGAAGCTGATGAATCTGGCTGCATACCTGTCCTATGCTGAAACTGACCGAAAGGTTCAGGAAGTTCTTCATGCAGGATGAGAGGCGTGACATGGTGTTTTGAACGATATCCTGAATCTTTTGTTGGCTAAAGATATCGGCAAATGATAGTAGAATTGCATAATTCTCATTAGCAATATGACAGATGGCTCCATTTCGTTGATCTTCGAGTATTTCGGAAGCAATATTGATGACTGAAAATTGAAGCAGCGTGGTTTTTTTTAGATCCATAGACTGGTAGTCGTCGATACACATTACGATCACAAGTACCTGTGTTAGATCTAATTTCAGCCCGAGGGTATCCATGTGAGCTGAAATCTCATCCACATCGCTATAAAAGCCAGTTAGTAGATAGATGAGAAAATCTTGTTTCAATGCATTGATATTGTTAATATCGAGCGCGTGATCAGGTTGCTTGGAATTCTGGATCAACGAACGACTTGCTTTTCGCAATGCTGCAATTAACGTAACGGCCGACATTTTATGTTTCAGAATGTAATCGACGGCCCCATTTTGCAGAGTACCGTGTACATAATTAAAATCATCGTAGTTACTGAGCGCGATAAACTGGATATCTGGATATCTAGTGTGCAGAGCTTCGCACAATATGAGTCCATCCATGTTCGGCATTTTCATATCCGATAGAATAATGTCGGGAGCATAATCAGATATTTTGTCCAGAGCTTCACGCCCGTCATTAGCTTCCCCACATAAAATAAACTCAGAGCTGCCATGCAATTGCGGCAATTCTGTACTGAGCATGTATTTGAGATTGTTGCGTACAAGCAAATCATCGTCCACGATCATGACTTTAATCATAATCCACCGCCTTTAACATGATGGGCATTTCAATTTCAACGGTCGTATAAAGGTTGGGTTCACTCCACACGGAAAAGCTGCTATGTTCTCCGAACAGGAGACTAAGCCTGGAGCGGACATTGGTTATGCCGATATGTGCTGAATTTGTCTCTGTGCTCTCAAGTATAGAGGCAAGCTTCTTCTCGTCCATTCCTTTCCCATTGTCTTTGATCCGTATATGTAATTTGTCGTCCTCTGCAAAGACACGTACTTGAAGAATCCCTTGTTCATTTTGCGGCACCAGTCCATGCAGTAAGGCATTTTCCACGAGTGGCTGTAATAAGAGCTTCGGAACCATTTTGTCACGCACATCTTCATCCACGGAGAAATAACATGTAAATTTTCCACTATATCGGTATTCTTGGATTTCTAGATATTGCTGAAGATAATGAATTTCTTCCTCTACCGAAATGAATCGATCATGGCTTAAATTGACATGTAACATATCGGAGAGCGCCACTGAAACCGTCTCAATATTATGTGCACCACGAAGCGTGGCGAGATACTTGATCGTATTTAAAGTGTTGTAAAGGAAATGGGGGTTAATCTGGGCCTGTAGGGCTCGCATTTCTGATTTTCTTTTCTCCTTTTCACTGCGCTGGATGCCAGCAATCAATTCACGAATCCGTTCGATCATGAACGTGATTTGCTGATAGAGCTGCCCGCTTTCATCTTTTGAGCGTATATCAACATCTAAATGAAGATTTTCTTGGTCTATTTTTTTGACGGCACGGGATAACCTCCGTAAATTTCGCGATAGTAAAAACGTGCATAACGAGACCAATAAAATAAACAATATCCCGCAAAAGAGCGCAATAAAAATGACTTGGCCGCGTATGTTGAGGAAATCAGCTAATATACCGTTATAGGGTACAAAACCGATGACTCTCCATCCGGTGATAAAGGTCTGTTGTGAAACGGCGAGGCTATTCTGCCCATTCAACATGGTGAAGAATCGTCCGTCACTTGTTGATGATTTGTCCATAAGACTACGCAATTCCGTTTCATTGAGTAGATTGGCGGCAGATCCAGCTGGGAATATAGGCGTACCTGTTTCTTCGTCTAATACAAGTAACGAGTAATCATTAATATTCTCAATATCGAACATATCCTGAAGTAGCGAGCACTTAATATCTGCTACGACAAGACCAATTAATTCTCCATGATATCTGATCGGGCGAGCAATCGAAAAGACGAGATCAGAGTCTTGTGTAGTATAAGGACTATAGTAGTGAGGCGGAATAAACAAGACATCTTTGTCGGAGTTCATTAACTCTTGGTACCAGTCTTGATTCAGGACTCTTCTACCATCCATCGTAGGTCCGTAGGCGAGGCTATTCCCATCAAGATCATATACTGCCAGACCATTGAGATACGACTTGAAATTGCACAAGCTAATGATATAGTCTTCTGCTTCACGACGGTATTGCAATAATGTAGCGTCCTCCGTCTCCTTGTTCATAAGATAGTTAAAGATTCGACTGTTCAGGTTGTTACCGAAATTGCTAGAAATAAGTGCGGTCACCCGATCAATATCTTTGAGAGCGGTTTCAAAGTTGCTATTGGATATTTGCAGCATCGAATACAAATTGTTAACGGATGTGGTAGTGGCTTGTTTGGTCAGGCTATTGGACCAGGAATAAGTCGTAACGGTAGCAAACAGGCAAAAAAGGGTCAACGTAACACACATTAACTTAAACTGTAAGCTATGTACGGTGTGGGGGAAGAACTTTCTCACAGAGATGCTCCCTTCTAGAAGAGAATGATGTAACAAGTGATAGTAATCTGAACTTATCATTCTATCTTTAGTTAAGTCAATGAATAACACTGCGAGTAAAAACGAAAAACGTTAATCTATTAAAAATGGACAGCATTGTTTAAAAAAGAACAATTCAACTCACTTTAAATCCTGATAAGCTGATAGTACAGGCAAAGATAAACAAAAGGGAGGATACAACAATGAAATTTAAAAAAGTACTTATTGCAACGGTAGCATCTGTCATGGCTATGTCCTTGGCTGGTTGCGGAGAGAAAGAGAATGGAGCATCCAAGTCAACCGATAACAGTCCTGGTGCAGCAAATGATGTAAAAACAGTTACGCTACTAACATTTACAGAATGGTATAAAGATGGCTGGAAAGCACTTGAAAGCTACATAAACAATAACGCTCAGGAGCTTGGCTTCAAATTAGATATTCAAAAAATCGCGGGGGGATCGCAAGGCGAGGATGTTGTTAAAGCACGGTTTGCCACAGGAGATCTACCGGACATTATTCAAACCTATGGTGCAAAGTGGATTGACACCCAGGTAAACGGATTAGATAAAATCGTGGATATGGGATCACTTTCTAGCGAAGCCGAATATGACGCCGCTACGCTTGAAGAAGGCGGTTACCGCTACGATGGCAAATTGTACGGAATGCCTATGGACACTACTAATCTCTTAGGTGTGTTTTATAACAAAAAGGTATTTGAAGAAGCCGGAATCACGGAACTACCTCAAAACTGGGAACAGTTTATCGCCGTATCTGACAAGATAAAAGCAACGGGTAAAACACCACTTTACTACTCTGGTAAAGATGCCTGGACGCTGCAATGCTTCACTCACTTTGGATTTAACAAAGAAGTATTCGATAGTGGGAAATCATATAGCGAGTTCTGGCAAGACATGAACACGAACAAACGTCATTATGCAGAGAACAAGCAATTTGCTAATGCCATTGCCAAGTCCAAAGAAATGATTGAACTAGGTTATGTTAACGAAACCTACCTCTCTGACACCTATGACATGGCTCAGACTGCATTGGCACAAGGCGAAGCTGGCATGTATATAAACGCAACTTGGGTCATTGATGAAATTTCAAGTAAGTATCCAGATGCGGTGCAGGATATCGGAGCGTTTGCATTGCCTCTGTATGATGCAAGTGAGAATTACACCGACTCTTCATTGCCTAGCTCCCTTAGCATTACGACCAGCGCAAAAGATATTGAAGCGACAAAGAAAGCCATCGATTTTATTAGTTCTGCCAAAGCACAACAGATTTACGCTGAAGCCCAGCCAGGAATTTATCTTAATAAAAATGTGAATGTGACGCTTTCGCCAGGACATCAAGATCTTTTAAATCTGATGAAAGAAGGCAAGAGCATGGCATTGTGGCAAGGATCAGGAAATAACTACGGCTATGGCTCTTACGATAAGTTCCTACAAGATTATTATGTTAGCTCCAAATCCGTAGATGAAGTGCTCAAAGCGATGGACGAAGAAACCGCAAAGAACGCAATGGCTGCCAAAGATTCAAACTGGAAATAACCTTGTAAATACAACAATGGGTTGTGATTGTACTTAGAATTTAGATCGAACCAATCCCTAAATTCTAAGTACATCATAATTCTGACTATTCTTATTGAATTTTGTGAAATGGGTGATGAAATGCCGAAACAACTCAAGAACATCTATGCATACTGGTTGGTGATCCCATGTTTCCTTATCTATGGCCTGTTCTTTTTATTACCTTCCGTAATGGGATTAGGAATTTCATTCCTTAATATACGTAGCTTTAACTTCTCCTCAGCCTCTTTTGCGGGGTTGCAAAATTATATTAATGTGTTTACAGACAGCTACCTAAATATTGCAATTAAAAATTCATTTATATTTGCCATTGTTACCACGGTACTGAAAGTGGTACTTGGTATGATACTGGCGGTGTTTTTAAATACCAAACTGAAGACAACCAATTTACTTCGTACGGTATTTTTCTTGCCTGCTGTACTCAGTAGCGTTGCAGTGGGACTTATATTTACAGCAATGATGCACCCAACACGCGGCATTATTAATGTTTTCCTAAATACGATTGGGCTGGATGTATTGGCGCAAAATTGGTTGACCAATCCGCATATCGCTATTTTCTCTGTTGCATTTATTGAAGTATGGAAGTGGACCGGATTTACCATGGTGATCTTACTTGCAGGACTGCAGACCATTCCAGAAAGTTATTACGAGGCAGCGGAGATCGATGGTGCAACGGCATGGATGAAATTTAAATTTGTGACTTTTCCGCTTATTATGCCGGCATTTACGAATGCTCTTGTGGTTAACCTCATTGGCGGGCTTAAAGCGTTCGATATCGTACAATCTGTTACTCAAGGTGGTCCCGGTTCTGCAACTGAAGTATTCGGTACGCTCGTATACAAATCGTTTGGTAGCGGCCGCTACGGTGAGGGTACTGCAGCAAGTATTATCTTGTGCGTGGTCGTACTTCTGGTTGTGTTACCCGTGTACAAGTTCTTGTCCAACAAGGAGGTGGAAATGTGATGTCCAACAAGAAGGGGCGCTGGGTTATAGAGGCGCTAGGGCTATTGCTTAGTCTTGTAGTTATCATTCCTTTCTATATGATCCTTGTGAATTCTTTTAAAAACAAAGAGGATGCTGCTCTTGTTAACTTACATGCTCCCACTCAATGGCAAGCGATCTCAAACTATATAACGATGTTCCAAGAGGGCGGCGTGTGGACGGCGTTTAAGAATAGTATTTTACTCACCGTTCCGAGTGTCCTTGTGATCATATTGCTATGTGCTATGACCGCGTTTGTACTACAACGCCGCAAGCACAAGGCATCGTCTCTGATGTCTTCACTTATTGTATTGGGACTTTTTGTCCCTGGGCAGATCATTCCTACTTATTTCATCTGTCAGTATCTCCATGTCTCCTCGTTTCTTGCAGCCGCGCTCGTCTTGATTGCTGCCAATATTCCTATGGGCGTGTTCCTTTATATGGGCTTTTGCAAGAGTATCCCAACTGAAATAGATGAATCCGCCATTCTCGACGGGTGTAGTCCATTGAGGCTATTCTTTCAAATCATCTATCCGTTGCTACAGCCTATTACTGTAACGTTATTTATCATTACATTCATGGCCATTTGGAATGATTTTGGAACAACGATCTATTTTCTGAACAACACAAAAAATTTCACGTTAACGCTAACCATCTTTAACTTCTTCGGCGTACATAGTTCGGATTGGAACCTTGTGTTCGCCAATGTAATTATCGTGTCGCTTCCCGTTATTATCGTGTATTTTCTTGCCCAGAAGCAGATTATTTCTGGTATGACAGCTGGGGCGGTGAAAGGATGAGTTCTAGTATGGAAACAACATTTCGTATTTTCGAAGCACCTTCGCAGATCAAACCCGTACAGAATCGGCTTGATTTTATGAGACGTGGCGCCGACGCTTATGGTGGCTATTGTGATAGCCTAGCCCTTTCTCTAGATTGGAACGTAACCGTGCAGGAACAGTTGGTCCTTGTATATGCTGTGCCAGTGACTTCAGGAGGACCCCATAGCTTTTGTACTATTGAGTTGCTAGACGAAGATGCTTCGCTAGATTTATGCATAACTTTTCAGGGGACGCTGCATTCGGCTACGATTTTACCGCAAGAAAAATGTGTTTCATCCCGTGTTGTGGGAAATCAGATTCATTGTACCGTAGTAGGCGCATGTCATTTACTTGTGGAAGTGAACGGACGTATTCATACACCCCTTTCTATTTTTGTTAGGCCGCCGGAGAAGAATATTCCCGATGTTACATCGCCTAATGTGCTTTATTTTGCGCCGGGTTTACACGAGGTTAGTTATTTGGAGCTTAATGATCATCAGACGGTATACATCGCTGGAGGTGCCGTGTTAAAGGCAGTACCTCCTCAGGAAGATGAGGAACCTGTACTCGCTTCAGACTGGGCAGGTAAGCCGAATTACAAAGACTTTATCTTTGCTAATGGTAAGCGAGGTATACGTATTCTCGGGCGCGGAATTATCGATACTTCAGCTCTAGATTGGCACGCACGTCGCACGATGTGCTTCACGGATTGTGAAGACATTATCGTAGATGGTCCGATCATGGTAGGCGCGTCACATTGGACGGTAGAAGCATTTCATTGTAAAAATGTGTTGTTTGAGCAGCTTGCTTTGTTTGGTTACCGTGAGAATAGCGATGGTATTGATATCGTCAGCTCGCAACATGTGCGCGTTCGCCATTGCTTTGTGCGTACAGGTGATGATGCTATTTGCGTAAAGGCAATGCTACCCCCTCCTAATCTTGGCGGAGATGATATTCTTGTAGAATATTGCGAGGTTTGGAATGACAAAGTACGTGGACTAGGTATCGCGGGAGAATCGAAAAGCGATATTCGCAATGTGACATTCCGCCATTGTACGGTATTTCATAGCTTGGCTCGCTGGGCGTATGAGCTAGGTTCACTGTGTATTGCACTATGTGACAGTGGTACGGTGTCAGATATTCTATTTGAAAACATAACCATCCATCAAGAAGATTCTAGTTCGATTAATTGCATACTGATGCGCGACCGCTGGTCTACCGACAACGATGCAGGTCAAATTAGAGGTGTTCGATTCAAAAATATCACGATTCCAGCCAATGCACCGATTCGGCTCTGGGGCTATGATGCGAAACATAGGGTGGAGGATGTATTACTTGAACATATTTGTGCAAGTGATGGCGTCGTTCACACGGAGGATACACTGTGGCTTGAAACAAACCCTTATGTAAGTCATATACACATTAAAAAATGAAAGGAAGGATCATCATGACTCAGTCTAAGTTGTTGTTACAGAGGTCGGTTGTTGTTCTGCTTTTTTCTTTGTCTTTTCTTTTCATGTTTAATCAGTCGACCCCATTTGGCTATGCTCAGGAGCCAGAAGGCGCAGTTGTTACAGCGTATCCAACACCGAGCGATCTTCCAGCGAAATATAAATCTTCTGATTTTTCGATAACAGCCGGCAATACATCGGTTCCGGTCTATGTTTCCGGGGAGAACGCTTGGGGCAAGAAGGTCTCCTATGCAACGTTTGATACGACTGCCTCTACCAACGTGAAGATTACAGTCAACTTTCCTTTCGATTCCTTTAAGCTGCTACCGGATTCGCTCGGACTTGCAGGGACAAAGAATGGGAATAGCGTTTCATTTCAAATAAGCCCTTCCACAGACGTAACTTTGCTGCTGGACGGTGACTATAATGGTCGTGTGCTGCATCTATTTTCTCGAGCGCCTGAAACAGATATGCCTTCTGCACAGGACAGTAATGTGATATATTACCCACCCGGATATCATGATTTGTCTGCACAGGGTCCTGTTCAAATTACATCTGGCAAGACCGTATATGTTTCAGGCGGCGCCATAGTACGTGGTCGTTTCCTCGTGCAAGACGCAGAGAATGTGGTGATTCGAGGTAGGGGGATTTTGCTCAATGATTATACAAGTGGGGATGGTTATGATGAGGTTGCCCTTGCTCTGAAAAGAAGCAAAAACATTGAGATTCGCGACCTGATCATAGCGCGTGATAAGAATGCATGGACGGCATTCATGTGGAAGTGCGAAGAGGTCAAAGTGCTAAATTACAAAGCAATTAATGCACGTTACGCTTCCTCTGACGGATTCAATATCGCTAACAGTCATGATGTATTGTTTGATCATGTCTTTATTCATACGAGTGATGACAGCGTAGCGATCAAAGGTACCGGTGATGCCGGATACAACCCAGCGGCTAATCCCGCAACCGCACCACCGACTTATAATATTACCTATCAAAATTCTCAGCTTTGGAGTGATAGCAACAATGCGATCGGTATCGGAGCAGAGACATTAGCAAGTAGCTTTGACAATATAACGTTTAAGAATATCGATATCTTACGAAACTACGATGATCTTAATTACCCAGATCAACTAGTAGAACGATCGGCAATCAATATTTGTGCGCTTAACGCGACCACGATCCAGAATATCACATTCGAAGATATCCGCGTAGAAAAAGCCAAACGCCTTATTAATATCACCATGGAGGATGATTTCTGGTTCGGTAGCTTGCAAGGCAACTGGCAGTGGCCTGGAGTTATTCGTAATATCCATTATAAAAATATCCAGTCAAGCTCGGATGGTTCGAATGAGATCCGAATTTATGGCAGAGATGCATCTCACCTCATTGACAATGTTACGTTTGAAAACGTTCAAATAGGCAATGAGTATGTATCCACATTCAACGATTCGCATTTCAAGGTCAATGCTTTTGCCCGCAATCTGCATTTAATCTCTCCAACATACCCGGATGGGCTGACTGCAGATGGTCCGATTTTACCAGTGGGTTCCATTCATAATGCGGCGCAGCAGTTTTCTCAGGAACAAGGAGTGAACCAATGGTTCTATCGCACATGGCAAGCAGGTGTCGGCACGCGCGATATGGTCTGGAATCCTGACAATTCCGAGCATTGGCGTGGTCCTAAAGATTGGGATGCCATCTGGAAGTCAAATGGTGAACTCTTTTTTCACCCTGATGTAACGCAGATTTTGCTCGATTGGGTATCGCCGCGTGCAGGTCAGGTAGATATTAGCGGCATCGTGAAGAAAGCGGTTATTGATGGCGGCGACGGAGTCACAGTGAGTATTTGGAAGAACAATCAGATGATTTGGCCTTCAAACGGACAGTGGCAAGTCATTGAATATAATGACAGCCAAGGATATGACACTTCTTGTTCTACCTCTTTGCAAAAAGGCGATGTTATTTCGTTCCGAGTGGACAAACGCGGCACCACTAGCTACGATTCGACCACTTGGACACCAGAGATTACATTCGTTGATTGAACTATTACCGATATAAGTTGGGGTTAGGAGAACATAAATATGCAAACTACAGAAATACAGTTGAGGGACCCGTTTATTTTGCGTGTCGATGATGAACAGCTCTATTATCTATATGGCACGACCGATGCTAATCCTTGGACGGGAAAGGGGCAAGGTTTCCAAACCTATCGTAGCCATGATTTAAATGAATGGGAAGGTCCATTTACAGTATTTACACCACCACTAGGCTTCTGGGCAGATCAACAATTTTGGGCACCAGAGGTACATCCATATCAGGGTGCTTATTATATGCTGGCGAGCTTCAAAGCTGACAACCGGTCACGCGGAGTTCATATTCTGAGAGCTGAAACACCACTTGGTCCTTTTATCCCTATTAGTGAAGAGCCTATCACACCGCTCGAATGGGATTGTCTAGATGGCACCTTGTATATAGATGAGGATCAAATACCTTGGTTTGTATTCTCGCATGAATGGACACAGATTTCAGATGGAGCGATGTGCTGCATGCCGCTAACCATGGATTTGCGCGAAGCTACTGCGCCACCACAGATCATGTTTTATGCATCACAATCGGGTTGGAGCGTACCTAACACTGGCGATGTGGTGATACAATCAGGAGAAAATTATGTGACAGATGGACCCTGGTTGCATCGTACACAAAATGGAACGCTGGTCATGCTCTGGTCAAGCTACTCTACCACCGGATATACGATTGGCCTTGCCCGATCAGAAAGTGGTACGATCCAAGGACCATGGCTCCATGATCCACAACCACTGTTCGCTCAAGATGGAGGACACGGCATGTTATTTTATACTTGGCAAAATGAGCTGATGCTAACCATTCACCAGCCAAACACCACGATGTATGAGCGGCCTTGTTTTTTCTTGATTGAGGATCTTGGAGATACACTTGTCCTAAAGCATAGAGTGTGATGTAGATACGCAGGTAAATTAGGAGAAAAGTTAAGATAACAAAAGAAGCATGCTCGATCCGTAAACTCGTTCACGGGTCAAGTATGCTTCTTCTTTTTCGTCCCGGGGGCAATGCAGATAAGGGGAGATTCACCGCCAGCCACAGAGGGTTTATGTGGTAAAATATTGAATGTGAGGAAAGTGATTTATTATGTCCGAGACTACTTCCATTCTACATTATACATATAAAGGCAGGGGTAAGATTGCGTAGCGAAACTATCTTATTGGTTGATGACGAACAAGGTATTTTGATCATGCTAGAAACATTATTGAAAAAAGAAGGATTCGAGCGGGTAGTTACAGCGACTACGGGAAATGAGGCTCTGCGCCTAGTTGAGGCTACTTCATTTGATCTTATCGTGCTCGATGTCATGCTTCCTGATACGGATGGTTTTGCTTTGTGTCAAGACATCCGCAGGTTTACGTCGGTTCCGATTTTGTTCCTGACTGCACGTTCGGGTGATTTGGATAAATTAATGGGGCTCGGCATTGGTGGGGACGATTATATCACCAAGCCCTTTAACCCGCTTGAGGTCGTTGCGAGAATCCAGACTCACCTACGTCGGCAAAGTCTGTATCAAGCACGTGTCTCACATAAATCAAACATATTTGATTATGGTGTATTTGTTGTGAATAAATCTTCTGCTCAGGTGATGGTCAATGGTATCGATATTCATTGCCCAGCCAAAGAATTCGAGCTGCTAGTTTTTCTGTGCGAGAATCCAAACCAGGTGTTCACTGCCCTTCAATTGTATGAGCAAGTATGGGGGAGGGCGCTGATGGGGGATGAGAAAACAGTGGTTATCCATCTATCGAGACTTAGAAAAAAGTTGGAGGCAGATCCGGCTGCTCCGAAGCTTATTGTAAATTTGCGCGGTATCGGTTACAAGTTCCTTCCGCCGAAGAAAGGATCTGCTCATGAAGGTTAATTTTCGACTCATCTTTCGTCTTGCTATTCATGTAACCTTAAGTCTGGTTCTTGTAGTTGTGCTCATTAACGTCGAACTTTATGTTCTAACAGAATGGCTATTGCCACAGTCGGGAGATAGGCAGGATGCTTTCGTTCTGAACGGTATGCTCTTCATCATCCTATTCTTTATCCTATTTCTTGGCTGGACGATAGGAAAGCCGTTATTCTACATCATAGGTTGGATTAATCAGTTGGCCAGTGGTATATATGTGAGACCAGACCATCATCGCAAAATTTATGCCAGAAACAAAAAAAAGCTAAAGAGACCCTATCACTTGTATAAAGAGCTGATTGTTCAATTACATACTTTAGCGGACGTTTTAGAGACAAGCAAGCAGGCTAGAATCCGTAGCGATAACATGCAAAAAGAGTGGATTGCTGGTATTTCCCACGATTTAAAAACCCCTCTCACCTATATTAAGGGGTATTCCTCCATGCTGCTTACCCCTCACTATGACTGGAATACAGAAGAAAAAAGAAAGTTTCTGATGGAGATTGAGCATAAAGCCGATCATATGCAAGAGCTCATTGGCGATTTGAATTTATCTTTTCGGATGGATGACCAACAGCTTCCTCTAAAGCTTGAATCAACTGATCTTGTTGAATATGTGAAAAGAATAATGGTTGATGTAGCTAATGATCCGAGGGCTGTTGGTTATCATTTGTCTTTTGAAACCGATGAACCCTTTATGGAGAAGCTGTTGGACATTAAATTGCTTGGACGGGCGTTGCATAATCTGCTGCTTAACGCCATTTTACATAATCCAGCTGGGACGAAGGTCCACATCCAAATCTCGCGAACCACTCACCTAAACATTAGGATTACCGATGATGGAATTGGGATGGACGAGGAATCATTGGAGGGTCTTTTCAATAAATATTACCGAGGGACGACAACCGATTCGCGCTCGGAGGGAACGGGACTTGGTATGGCGATTGCCAAACAGCTGGTGTTGGCCCATGGAGGGGACATCCATGTGACTAGCACTGTTAACGTCGGCACAAGTATAACGGTCATGCTTCCGCAGTAAAGTTAGCCTGGATTTCATCTGTCGTTTACCTGAATGTTACTTTCAACCTCTACAATTTCTCTTATAGTCCATAGAGGATAGCAGATAAGGAGGAAAGTACATGCAGCTGGAGATTAAACAAGTGAGTAAACAATATAAAGGTGATGTCTGGGCTTTACGGGAAATGAATCTACATATGAAAAAAGGAATAGTCGGTTTGCTTGGTCCAAATGGCGCTGGCAAATCAACACTTATGCGTATTCTTGCAACGATCTCGCAACCAACGACTGGAACGATTAACTGGAATGGGATCGATATTAGGAAAGAACCCGATGAGCTGCGGCAGATGCTTGGTTATTTGCCACAGGATTTTGGAGTGTATCCTCATTTAAACCCTATCGAATTTTTGGAATATGCGGCAGCATTAAAAGGCCTGGGTGGACGCCAGACGAAGCAGCGAATCATGGAGCTTTTGGAGCTTCTGAACTTACATCATGCACTGAAGCGTCCAATCGGCAGCTTTTCTGGTGGTATGCGCCAACGAATTGGCATTGCACAGGCTCTTCTCAATGATCCGCGATTGTTGGTAATCGACGAGCCCACCGTTGGACTGGACCCGGAAGAGCGTGTAAGGTTTCGTAGCTTGCTGACCGATTTGTCTGGCGATCGAATCATCGTCTTCTCCACACACATCCTATCGGATATTGAAGCGACCGCAGATCAGATTGCTATTCTATCCGAAGGAAGACTGCTCGCTCACTCCGATCCATCTAGTCTCCTACGGAGTGTTCGAGGAAAGGTCTGGTCTGTGATCATTCCTGATGAAGAGATTCAGAATGCCCGTGCCAAATGGACAATCAGCGGTACAATAAGGCAGGATAATGGCTTGCAGCTTCGTATCGTCTCGAATGTTCCGCCGTTACCTGAAGCAATAGAAGCGACCCCCACTCTTGAAGATGCCTATCTCTACATCAGGATGAAACAGGGGGAAGCCTAGGATGAATGGCATTCGTACGATCTATCATATTGCCCGGGCTGATCTTCTCGAAAGAATCAGACAATATTCCTTTTTAGTCACACTGGCCATCACCATGCTGGTTGCTTATTTCTTCATACCTCCCGCGGATGCTGGATTCGTAACGCTTTATTTCGATAAATATCGAGGGATCTATAATTCAGCCTGGGTAGGTGGAGCCGTCGCCCTCTCTACAACCTTATTCCTCAGTTTGTTTGGATTCTATTTGGTGAAGAACAGCATTCTCCGGGACGAACGAACCCGAGTTGGACAAATCATCGCATCGACCTCGGTGAAAAAATTCCACTACTTACTAGGGAAAGCGCTCAGCAACTTCGCAGTATTATCGATTATCGTATTCTTTATCCTAATCGTCGCTCTGATCATGCAGGTGGTGAGGGGAGAGGTGATGCAAGTTGAGCTGTGGCAATTGGTGTCTCCATTTCTATTCATGGCGTTGCCTGTCATGGCTGTCGTTGCTGCCTTAGCTGTGTTGTTCGAAACAAGGCCATTTCTGCAAGGAGGGCTAGGGAATGTAATCTATTTCTTCCTGTATATAATTATTGGTACTAGCTCTAGCTTTTCGGCATTTGGAACGGAAATCATTACGTCAGATATGATGAATGAAGTTGTGTCGATTCACCCGGACTTTACGGGTTCCTATAGTATTGGGATTCTCGTTCTAGAGCAACCACTAGAACTGTTCGAATGGCAAGGCGTAGAATGGACAGCAGCAATCATGCAACAACGAGCTTTGTATTTCATTCTGTCCTTCATAGTCATTATAGGGGCAACCTTGTCGTTTCGTGGCTTTAAAGAGGATTCAATCAAGAGAAAGAAAGAGAGTAGAAGCAGTCAGCAGAAGGATAGAGATCGTGAGATTGCCGATTTGATTGATAATGATCAGGGGGAATCGCTCCGAAGCATTCACGTAGCTGATCTAACTCCGGTGAAAGTCCGTAAGTCCTTCCTAGCTTTGGTGTTTGCAGAATGGCGCTTGATGATGAGTGGTGCTTCTATGGTTTGGTTCGGGATAACAAGCATTTTAATCATTCTCTGCCTCCTTCTTCCTGCATCATCTGCCTCACAGGGGATGATAGGATCGGTAGCTTGGATTTGGCCGTTAATGTTATGGTCGGGTATAGGAAGTCGAGAAGCACGCCATCAGACATATGATCTAGTTGCTTCAACTCCCCGATTCGTCATAAGGCAGTTATCGGCAGTATGGATTGCCGCTGTCATGCTGACCTGTCTAACCGGGAGCGGTATGGCCATAAGGTTCATTCTGGAGGGAAATGTGGAAGCTTTAGCGTATTGGGTGGCGGGTGTTATTTTGATCCCAAGTCTAGCTTTAGCTTCCGGTGTGCTGACGAAGACGAATCGAACCTTTGAAGTATTGTACATGATCATCTGGTATCTGGGTCCATTTAATAAAATGCCTTTTCTCAATTTTATGGGTGAGGTGGGGACATCGGAGGACTCATGGGTAACTGGTGCCGGTTTGAATGCCTGGAACATGAGCGCCATTTATATTCTAATCGGTATTGGTGCGCTATTCCTTGCCTATATGTGGAGAAAACGGCGGCATGCGTTATAAGGATAGTTCTAGATCTAATAATATAAAAAAAACAGACTACGAAAATTCGTAGTCTGTTTTTTAGTAGATGGAATTTTAAGAGACCTTAAAATATCTCATTCGGGGGAGTAAATCTATATTTTTCGTGAAGAATCTGTTGGTCCAAGAGTTGCCAACCCGTACCGAATATAAATAACACTAGGTGTACTTAATCCATTTCAAAGGGGTGGTTCAAGATAAACAGGCAGGTAAAGCCCACAAGAAGAAGGAGTCTTCTCTCTAGACTTCAACCTAAACGCAGCTTTAATCCTAAAGCGACACCCAAGATCATAGAATTTGCGGTTGTTGGTGATAGTCATGTAGGGTATGGGAATAGTTCAAGCATTTTTAGTAAGCTTTTGCCTAAAGTAGTGAGCAGTGGGAATAAAAAGTTTATTATTTTTGGGGGAGATAATACACAAGCGGGAGCAAATCATGGAAATAACGCGGATGCTTACTATACGGACTTTAAGAATACGGTGACAAGCACACTCGGGAGCATCCCTTATAAAGCTTCTATCGGAAATTGGGAGGCAAGTACTCAGTCTTTATTTACAACATATTTAGGGGCTGTTGCTGGGAAATTGAATTTCCCGGGAACACAAGCAAAGGTGAAGTACGTATGGCTCGATTGTGCACTTGGAAAGTTCACTCCAGCTAGTTTAAGTTTGTTAAGAAATTTGGATGATCAGCATTATTATATTATTGATTTTCATTGGCCCTTGAAAGTGAGCGGGATTACGGTTGATCCTAGTCATGTGTTAAGTGCAGCGGAGACCAGTAAGTTTTTTGCGGCCATTCCTACAAAGGTGAGAGATAACGTGCTAGCGATTTTTACGCATCACGGGCATAAATTCTACCGGAAACTGAATAACATCTATCCTGGTTACACCAAGACTAAATTTTTTGTTTGTGGATGTTCTGGAGATTATAAATGCAAGCCAAATGGTGAGCGGGGCTACTACAATGGTACATTGACTATCAATGGGGCAACGTTCAGTGTCGATGCTTTTAAGGTGAGTGTCACCTAGTGAAATTATATAGTAAGTCTTCCAAGACTAACTGAAAACTCAAACCAAAATTGTTAAAAGCCATCATAACCTGCTGCTCGGAGTAAGGTCTTGATGGTTTTTTCATGATTTATTTGAATCGAGTAACGTTATCGATATGTAGTTTAACAGTCATTTAACACGACTCTTATGCTTAAGTGATATAACAGTAAGAACTAGGTGAAAAGGTGGCTGTTAGATGAAACTAAGCAAAGAGGAAAAATCATGGATTTTATATGACTGCGGTAATTCGGCCTATTCCATGGCGGTTACAACTGCTTTACTGCCTATCGTATTTGGGATGTTTTCGAATGTTAACAACAGCATGGATTTAGGGTATTTTAATTCGATTGCAAGTATTCTGGTGGCTATCCTTAGTCCGATTTTAGGGACGATTGCAGATTACAAGGATAAGAAAAAGCGCTTCTTCGTATTTTTTACTTTGATCGGTGTGCTGGCTACGGCTTCGCTGGCTTTCGTTGCACCTGCGAGTGGACAGTGGCAGTTATTGATTGTATTTTATATTTTGTCAGTCATAGGCTTTGCGGGAGCCAATATTTTTTATGACTCGTTTCTGGTGGATATAACCACTGACGATAGGATGGATAAGGTATCCTCAAAAGGTTTTGCTTTTGGATATATCGCCAGCGTCATTCCATTTGGTATCAGTCTAATATTGATTCTCTTTATGGGGATGGATAAATCGATCGGTTATCAGATTGGATTTATAATCACTGCCCTTTGGTGGGGATTGTTGACCATGCCTATGATCAAGGATGTGCAGCAGAGATATTATATTGAGCCTGAACCAAAACCGATTATGAATAGCTTTAAAAGACTGGGAGACACATTCAAGAATGTCAGACAGCATAAAGTGGTATTTGTTTTTTTAATTGCCTACTTTCTCTATATAGATGGGGTAGATACAATTATTAAAATGGTAGTACCCTATGCCACATCGATTCTGGGTGCGGATGCCTTAGACACCTTCAGCTTACTGGGAATTTTACTAATTATCCAGATCGTCGCATTTCCGTGTGCCATTATTTATGGTAATCTAGCTAAAAAATACTCAGCGAGAACGATGATTATCGTAGGAATTTTTACATACATCATTTCCTGTATCGCGGCTTACTTTATCACTTCAATTTGGCATATATTTATTCTAGGTGCATTAATTGGTTCTGCTCAGGGGGGAATTCAGGCGCTTAGCAGGTCTTATTATGCGAAGATTATTCCTAAGGAAAAATCCAATGAATTCTTTGGCTTTTACAATATCTTTGGCAAGTTTGCGGCGATTGTTGGTCCTGCGGTGATGTCTTTAACAACAACCTTAACAGGCAATGCAAAATTTAGTATTTTAGCGATTATCCCACTATTTATTATTGGATTTTTCGTATTTATAACTTTACCTAAAGAGCAGCCTGAACATGATGATAGACAAGGGGTAACCTTATGAAATCAATGACAGAACAAACGGCAATGGCCAAACATCTGATCGTCATCTCCTACGATGCCTTTTCAGAAGATCAATGGGAAACGGCAAGCCATCTTCCAAACTTATCGAGATTAATTAAAAACGGAGCGTATAGCAATATATTGAAAAGTGTGTATCCCACGCTCACTTATGTGGTGCACACTACAATTGCAACCGGCGTATACCCGGATAAACATGGCATACATCACAATAATCCGCTTCAGCCGTTTGTTAAGGAAGAGGAGCAAAGCTGGTTCTGGTTTAGAAATGATATCAAGGTGCCCACGATTTACGATGCTGCGCGCGAACATAACCTGAGCACAGCCGGAATCCTATGGCCGGTATCCGGTAAATCCGCAATCCAATACAATATACCTGAAATCAGAGCCATTAATAACGAAAATCAAGCACTGAAGATATTGAAAAGTGGGAGTCCCTTATACTGTATCGAAATGGAGCTGAAATACGGACGGGTTCGCAAAGGGATCGAGCAGCCCTATCTGGATGACTTCACGACCAAGTGTGCAGTAGACACGATTAAACGCAAAAAGCCCAATCTTCTCATGATGCATATGATTGATTTGGATGATGCTAAGCATGTGTATGGAACTGACAGCAACGAAGTGAAGCAGGTCATCACGCGTATGGATAAACGGTTAGGCGATATTTTGCAGGCAGTGGATGAAGCCGGTATAAAGGATGATACGATTTTTTTGATTTTGGGAGACCATGGACAGTTCAATGTTAGGTACAAAGTACATTTGAACAATCTTTTGCAGGAAAAAGGGCTGATCTATGAAGAAAACGGTGAAATGAAGTGGAGAGCTTACTTTCAGTGTGGAGGCGGATCGGCTTATCTACATATCAAACAGGGGGATGTAGAAGCCGAACAATTAGCATTAGCTGTGATTCGGGATGATATGAAAGATGAAGCTTCTGGCATAGAGGAATTGTATGCTAGAGATGAACTGGATCATCTTCATGTGGGTCAAACAACAAAGTATATGCTTGAAGCTAAGCGAGGTTATTGTTTCGATGAGAGCATGGATGAACCAACGATTGTCGATTTGGACAAGCAAGGCGTTAAATATGCGACGCATGGCTATTCTCCCGATAAAGACGATTATAGATGCAACGTAGTTGTCTCCGGAAATAAGGTTAAAAATGACTATCATATCGGGGATATTAAAATGGTAGATATAGCCCCTACGATGGCAAAAATTTTAGGGATTGATTTTAATCATTGTGACGGAAGGTCTTTAGATGAAATTTTCATTTTCTAAAGCAAGTAGTAAGAGTGTTATTAAGGATTCTTATATGCATTTCGGTATACGCTTGGAGTTAGATTTTCGAACTTTCTGAATGTTTTAATAAAATACCCTGCATCACAGAATCCCAAATCATCACTTATCTGATTTATGGTTAGATTTGTTGTCTCCAAGAGCTGCTTAGCCCATTCGACTTTGAGACGCGCTATGAAGAGTGAGAAGTTCTCCCCCATTTCCTTCGTGAAAATGCGACTAAAATAGCTAGGACTTATATGGCACCTTCCCGCCATCTCTTGTAGTGTGAAATTTTCATTTTTATGGGAGTATATGTAATCAAATGCAGGTTGAAGCACTGGATTTGAAGAAGTGAAAGGATGAGAAGCAGACTTTTTGACTTTTGTCTCAATGAGGGCGCTAGATAGTTCATTTTGAATCGCTTGGATATTTCTATATGTACGGTCTGAAGTGCTTATGGTATCGAGTGATGGTTGATTTATATCATGTGATAGAGCTTTTTTGTACATATCAAGTGTCGTATTCTTATGGATTGCTTCTTCTACGATGTAGGTGCATAAGTGAAATAGCATATCAGCAATAATAGTCACTTCTTCGTAGGATAAGATGGGCAATGAATGATAGTCATCTTTAAGCGCTTTGAATTTACCGTTTGTTTCCGTATTAGTTGGTCTGGATACGATTTGTTCAAGTAGTGGCACATCTGTATCGCGTAGCTTTATTTGTCCAGCCATAATGGCTCCGATATATTGATTATCGACAATGATCGGGATCGCGATATCAAGAATATTGAAATGACATAAATAGATATAAGGCTTATTTAACCGAACGGCTTCCAATCCGCCGCGTGCATCGCATTTTTGACAATATTCAGAGAGATAAGAATCTTGTCTTACTCCCTGACAAAAGGACTGGCAATAACTGTGCTTGGTTACAGGAACCCCTTTGTAGTCTACTGTAATGATTGCCATTTTGGTTACGAGCGACAGAGAGTCTTGTAGTTTGTGCCATTTTTCCAAATCAATAATATGCTCTAAATCAAAACGAGATTTTACCATAATTGTATATTCTCCGTTTGAATGTAGTTGTCTTCGACGTAACTTGCTATTATTATACTAGATTTCGATATGCGATAGGACAAGATAGTATGAAATTGCAGCAAAATGACAAAAAAATACGATTTGAAAACGCTTTAAATAGAGATCATCCTTCCATGATTAACCTCTAACGTCCGCCTATAATAGAGTTAAATTCGTCAAGGGAGGAATCGTGTTATGAGAAAAGCATTTATTAGTCCAACGAAATATGTTCAAGGTGAAGATGAACTACTTAATTTAGGTTACTTTGTCAAAACTTTTGGAGATTCTGCCTTATTGATCGCTCACCCTGATGATGTGTCGCGTGTGAAGGAAAAGTTGGATTTTACTATAAATAAATTTAATATCAAGCTTGTTGAAAGCGATTTCCATGGAGAGTGTTCTAGAGAAGAAGTTGCGCGACTACAAGCATTGGCCACGGAATATAGCTGCTCCTGTACGATCGGATTAGGCGGTGGGAAAGCGATTGATACTGCGAAATGTGTAGCGGAAGGGGAAGCCTTGATCATCGTTCCAACGATTGCTGCTACCGATGCACCAACAAGTCATTCAGCCGTGCTATATACACCTGAAGGAGCTTTTGACGACTATGCCTATTTCAAGCAAAGCCCAAGCGTGGTCATGATTGATACGACAGTCATTGCGAACGCCCCAACAAGATTTCTTGTATCCGGTATGGGTGATGCACTTTCTACTTATTTTGAAGCGAGAGCAACCTCAAGATCCTATTCCAATGTGAATGCTGGATTGCCCTGTGGTGTTAATGAAGGTGTATGTGCCGAGGCAAAAGGAACCAAGACGGCATTAGCACTCGCGAAATTATGCTATGAGACATTATTGGAAGATGGTGTGAAGGCCAAACTATCTAGTGATCGAAATGTTGTAACGCCTGCGTTGGAGAATATTATTGAAACAAATATTTTGCTATCGGGCCTAGGGTTTGAAAGCGGAGGATTAGCGGCTGCTCATGCTATTCATAATGGGTTAACTTCATTAGAAGGAACTCATCATTATTATCATGGGGAAAAGGTAGCCTTTAGTACTATCGCGCAATTGGTCCTCGAAAATGCGGATAAAGCTGAGATCCAGGAAGTGATAACGTTCTGCGCTGCGGTTGGTCTTCCAATTTGTCTGGCCGATATTGGTGTAGTTCACATGTCGGATGAAGAATTGATGGAAGTTGCCGAGAAGGCTTGTATTAAGGAAGAATCCATTCATTCGATGCCATTCCCGATTACGGCAGAAGCAGTAGCAGCAGCGATTACCGTTGCAGACCAAATTGGGCGTGAATTTAAAATAAGCAAGGGGATGTAAGATGAAGAAAATAATCAATCAACCTGAAACCCTCGTTCGTGAAATGTGTAATGGATTAGTCTTGGCATATCCGAATTTAGTGTTTAATAGCAAATATAAAATCATAGCCAAACGTGAAATGAATCAGGATAAGGTAACGCTGATCAGTGGTGGTGGAAGTGGACATGAGCCTGCACATGCCGGATTTATTGGGAAGGGGATGCTGGATGTAGCGGTATGCGGGGATGTATTTGCTTCTCCGTCGCAAATTCAGGTCTATCAAGCGATTCGTAACTCCACCAGTAACAAAGGAACGTTGTTAATTATAAAAAATTACAGCGGCGATATCATGAATTTTAAAAATGCGGCTCATCTTGCTAGTGAAGATGGGATCGAAGTGGATTTTGTAAAAGTTGATGATGATATTGCAGTGGAAGATAGTCTCTATACCGTGGGAAGAAGAGGTGTAGCGGGTACGGTTCTTGTTCATAAAATTGCGGGAGCGGCTGCTGAAACAGGATTGTCTTTGCGTGAAGTAAAAGAAGTAGCTCAACAAGCCATAGACAATATTCGAAGTATTGGCTTTGCTTTTACTTCTTGCACTGTTCCTGCAAAGGGCTCACCTACATTCCACATTGAAGATCATGAAATGGAGTATGGTGTAGGCATTCATGGTGAACCTGGCATCAGGAGGGAGACTGCAATATCGGCTGATGAGTTAGCTCACCGGATGGTGACGGCTTTGCTCAATAACTTGCAGCTGGAGGATGACACAGAACAAGAAGTGGCGGTGTTGATCAATGGATTTGGCGGCACACCGCTACAAGAATTGTATTTGCTGAATAATTCGGTCACTCGTGAATTAGTAGCGAAGAATAAGAAAATATTCAAAGGGTTTGTAGGTAATTACATGACCAGTATTGATATGGCAGGAGCATCGGTCACGATCATGAAGCTGAACCCTACACTTAAGAAGTTGTTATCAGAACCATGTAATACGCCAGCTCTATTCGTTCAAGAACCTTTTGAACCTGTAAATTTTATGGAAGTCGTGGAAGGACAAAGCGTGAATCAGTTGGTTTCTTATAAGAATGAGACGGACCCAACGGGTGCAATCATTAAAGATAACCAATTATCCCTGCACAATATCGAGTATCTGATCGATCAAATGAGTGAAATCATTATTGAGAATGAGGTACCCTTTTGTGAGCTGGATGCCCATGCAGGAGACGGTGATTTCGGAATGAGTGTCGCCAAGGGATTCAAGCAATTAAAGGTAGAGTGGAAGGATATTTTATCGCATAGTACACAGGATATTGGAAGTTTTCTGGATGCATGCTCATTAGTTATTATGGAGCATTGCGGAGGAGCATCGGGTCCGATTTGGGGATCTGCGTTCCGTGCTGCCAGCAAATATACCTGGAATAAGCAATCGCTAACTATTGATGAGATTGCCGGTATGATGTCTGCCGTTGTCAAAGGAATTCAAGATACCGGGGAAAGATCGTTTGGTAGAGGAGCTGTCGTTGGAGATAAAACATTGATTGATGCTCTTGTTCCGTATGCTTCATCTTGGGAACATAGCGCTGTACACGGAGAGGATATCAAGACAGCGTCGATCAAGGCGGCAGAGGCCGCGGTATCTGGCGCACAACAAACCGAGGCTATTGTTGCTCGGATGGGAAGAGCCGGTACGGTAGGTGAACGCAGTATTGGTTATCCAGATGCAGGAGCTTATGCATTAGGTGTTATTTTCACGGAGCTCTCAAAAGCTATGAAATAAGCAAGTAAATAAATTAGAGAATCTTGCCTCAAATGCTGGGAAAACCGATATTCAGCGTGTCAAGTATTTGAGACCAAAGGCTCACTCATTGTAATGATTCCTGTACTTTACAGGAGTCATTTTTTGTCTTCCCTAAACACCTTTTTGGCGAACTGTCCAGTCAATGGATATCAGTTTAAACGTCTGTTTCTGATATTGGATATGAAATATAACTATCGAAAAAATAGGACAACTCAAAAGGGGTTTAGCGATAATTGTCGAATTAATCTTAGAGATGTGCCTTTTTTCATGGAAAGTAGGTTAGTTTATGGATAATAATCGACAATTATATATGGATAAAGTTATTCATATGAGACCACCCATGTTAGCTTCCAAAATTTCAATTCCATCGGTTAGCAGTCATTATGTGCCAAGGGCACGGTTAATGGAGCAGCTTAATGAGAGTGTGAGATACAGGCTGATACTCGTTACAGCTCCAGCGGGATCTGGCAAGACAACGCTTGTTAGTAGCTGGGTTACACAGTGTAATATCAAAACATGCTGGGTTTCCTTGGAATCCGTAGATAATGATTTCAATCGATTCTGGACTTATATAGTAGCTGCGGTTGATAAGTGTTCACCTGGTTTTATAAGAAGGGCAGATTATTTTTATCAATCCTCCCGCGGCGCATCTGTGGAAGCGATGGTTTCATTTATGTTGCACGAATTGAATCAACTATCGCATGAACTGGTTCTCGTGCTAGACGATTATCATGTGATTGAGAATCCAGATATTCATGATAGTATTTGCTTTCTTCTTGAACATCTCCCTCCTCATCTTCATCTGATCTTGATGAGCAGAAATCTTCCTCCTGCTTCTTATCCATTATCACGCTTAAGAGTTCGTTCGCAATTGATGCAGCTAGATAGCTTAGATTTACGGTTCACAAGGAATGAGATTAAATCACTAGAACACAAGTCGCTGGGTCACGTGCTCTCTTCGGAAGATCTTATCTTATTGGAAGAGAAGACGGAAGGATGGGCAGCAGGTCTGATCCTTGCTTTCCTATCCATGTCGGGGAGAAGTGATCATTCCTCCTTTATAGAGTCGTTCGCTGGTAATCATCGCTATGTGCTTGACTACTTAATGGATGAAGTGCTGCTAAGGCAATCAGAACAACTTCAGTCTTTATTATTGCAAACATCTATATTGGATCGGTTCAGTGCGTTGCTTGCTGAAGCAGTTACAGGGAACCCTCATTCAGCTGAATTAGTTCATACGCTTGAGAGCGCTCAAATGTTTCTCATACCACTGGATGATAACCGGGTCTGGTATCGGTATCATCATCTTTTTGCTGATATGCTGAGGGAACGATTACAACATAAATGTAACGCTGAGGAAATCTCTGAACTGCATCGTAGAGCCTACCGATGGTATGAGAGCCAAGGATTGTTTATAGAAGCGATCCAACATGCGCTAAATAGCGGTGACCATGATATAGCGGCGCAAATGATGGAACAGAATTTCTCTGCGATTATCACACAAGGAGAAGAGTTGAGGCTTAAGCTATGGCTGGAACAGACTCCGCTGGTGAACATTATTCGTCGTCCTGATTTATTTTATTTTCAGGCGGGAGCCATGGCAAGGTCGGGTCATATTACAGATGCTAGACGTTTCCTAGAACGTGTTGAACAGATCCTTACTGTGGAGGCATCTAGTTTTGCTCCCGAGGTAAGGACGGAAGTCCAGATGCGGATGGGGCTATATGGTGCATCGCTCGATTTCTACCAGGGGAATGTAGATTCGTTTATCCAAGCACTGGATGTCAACCGAGAGGGATTATTGCGGTTTCCTTCGATTGTACATGTTGTTAATTTAGGTGAAGCACTGCTGTATCGCGGACCGATTGGGTTTGGCGGTAGATTGAAGAAAATGGCTCATTTGATCTCACTGGTCTCAACTTCCGAAGAACGAAGAGCTATCATCCACGCTACGTTGCAAGGACATGGGTTTGTGTTTCTAGCTGATTTGAATTACGAATGGAATCGGTTAGATGAAGCGAGGATCGCACTGGATCAATGTTTGTCTGCAAATGTTATCGAGCCTAATCTGGGTGTGATAACTCCAGGGTACATACTGCAATCCAAGATCTATCAGGCTGAAGGTCATCTATTGGAAGCAGAGCAGACGATAACAGGGGCCATAAGTGAAATGGAGGCTATTCATTCGCCGTATTGGCAGTTGTTACTTGAGGCGAGGCTTATTCGGATCAAGCTGACAAGAGGAGATGTGGAGGCAGGTCTAGAGTGGATTCGCTTACGTCATCTACAGGTACAAGACAAAAGTAGCGTGCAAAGAGAGTACGAACATGTGACACTCGCGCGTGTCCTAATGGCTAATCATCAGGAAGAAGAAGCTATTCGGTGGTTAACCGTGCTATTAAACGAAGCCAAGCGGACGGATCGTCTAGGGAGCCAGATCGAAATTCTACTCCTGATTGGACTGTCTCATTATGCCCTTAGGCAGCATTCGCTCGCAGTTGAACGAATAGATCAGGCTTTAAAGCTAGCGGAGCCAGAAGGATATATTCGTATTTTCCTAGACGAAGGCAAACCACTGCTACGGTTGTTAAGCTGGTGGTTGAAGGAGAAGCAATTAGATGAGGAAGTATTGAGCATCTATGTAGAACGTCTGCTTCAAGCGTTCAGCTTGACTACTTCGAGTCTAAGACAGAAGCGAGCGGCTGGTCGGAATGATGACAATACAGCTTTGGTTTCTTTGACCGAACGGGAGAAGCAGATTATGCTCTTGATCACGGAAGGACGATCGAACAGTGAAATTGCCGAACAACTCTTTATTGCTCCAGGGACGGTCAAACGCTATGTACATAACCTTTATCAGAAACTAGAGGTGAATAGTCGTGTCCAAGCTGTAGCAAGAATGAAAGAGTTATTAACGGAATAAGTTCAGGAAATAAAGGGAATCGCTCTCGAGCGGTTCTCTTTTTGTCATGTCAACACATAAATGACCCGTAAGGGGATCACTTTTTTTCAAAGTTTCCATCTTACGGGTCATAGTTCACTTAACTTGTAGTTGTTCTTTCATCTAGCTGTTAAATAGCTCGAAATGCAAAGCGGAATCCATAAGTTGTACCCGCTGGCAGGGTGAACTCTTCATGTGTTGGTGCATTCCAGCTATCATCTCCACCTACACCCATTTGTTTGTGGTTCACGCGTACTACTGTTTTATTACTAGCAGGTAGTTTATACACATGATCGTGAGCTTCAAGTTCATTTGGTGTCCATGGAAGGGCATTAAGTTCTAGTACCGGGTCACCTTCGATATGGATACCAGCGCCATCCGTCCCTTGAGTGATGTTAGCATAGCGAACATCCGTCTTGTTGCCGCATTCTTGAGGCCGGATGTAAGGGACAAATTGATCCTGAATTCGTCCCGAGAAATAACCAAGGCGTGCTCCCGTTTTGCGATCCCAATAGTTCTCATGAGGTCCACGCCCATACCACGATACGGTATTGAGCGAATCTTTTAACACAAATAACATTCCGATCTCGGGGATTTCCGGCAGCCCTTGGCCTGGTGAGAACTCTTCAAATACGTTGATGGATCCATTACTACCGACTTTGTACTCCAATGTAAGTGAGGAGACAGGCTCGGTATGCAATAAGTACTCGGCACGAACGATAACGTCTTCTCCATCTTTACTCCATTCAAATGAGCGGAGTGTATTCGTATCCCATACCGTTCTCCAAATGGCGCAGCGTTCGTTAAGCTTGTTACCCAAATCGTTATCCGTAACAGCACGCCAGAAGTTTGGACGTACGGGCTCAAGTAGAAGCTCTTCGCCCTCGTTCTGAATCGAGGATAGACAACCGTTAGACGTATTGAATTGTAAGGAGATATCTGCAACTTGAACGATCAATTGATCCGCCTGCTCCTGCACATGAACAATGCTACTGTTTGTTGTCTGGGCTGGTTGATGCTCATAACTAGACGCAGGTAATACGAATTGTTCCCAGGCAACTTCATGCCCAACTGCTGCCCACAGCGTAGCTTCTTTAAGTACCATGCTGAGTGTCAGCACATATTCGCCTGCTGAGCTCGTTTCAGTTGTAGGGTCAAAAGGAACGGTAATTTCAGCAGCTTCTCCCGCTGGTACAGCAAGATCGACTTGGCCAGCTTGAACTGTTTTGCCGTTGCAAGCTACTTCCCACTTCAGATCATACTCTGCTAGATCAATAAATAGATTGCGGTTCGTTACGCGGAAACATCCACGTTCTATATCAACGGCTTCAAACTTGACGTTCTGGTAGCATTTTTTCACTTCATATAGCTTCGGAGATACAGACCCGTCTGCAAAGATTAAGCCATTTCCACAGAAATTCCCGTCATGAGGTGATTCACCAAAGTCTCCCCCGTAAGCCATTTGTACAGTCCCATCTGCGTGCTCAATTCTAATTGCCTGATCGATCCAGTCCCAAATAAACGCACCTTGTAAAATGTCATACTTTTCAAACAGTTCCCAATAGAGATGTAGACCACCACAAGAGTTACCCATCGCATGACTATACTCGCATATAATATAAGGTTTCTTAGGATCATTTAGGGCGTATTGCTCCACTTCAACCGGTTTGGCGTACATCGTACTTTCAATGTCGGAAGCTGCGCTACTTGCGCGGTAGTGGAATTGACCTTCGTAATGGATAAGTCGTGTAGGGTCCTGCTGCTTAAGATAATCATGCATAGCGATAAAATTATCTCCACCAAATGATTCGTTACCAAGTGACCATATGACAACGGAAGGATGGTTTTTGTCCCGTTGAAACATTGAATTACATCGATCCAATACATTCTCACGCCACTCAGGTTTACTTCCTGGCACGGTGATTTCACCGAGTTCGGTCTGCCCATAATTCCACGACCCGTGTGTTTCCAGGTTTGTCTCATCGATGACATAAAGACCATATTCATCACACAGGTCATACCATATCGTTTGATTCGGGTAATGAGATGTTCGAACGGCATTGATGTTATGGGCCTTCATTAATTGAATATCTCGGATCATGTCGTCGACACCTATTGCTCTGCCTTCATCGCATGAGAATTCATGGCGGTTAACGCCTTTAAATACAATCCGCTGCCCATTGATCTTCATTAAGCCGTCCTTCAGCTCGAACTTACGGAAACCCACCCGGCAGGAAATGGCCTCAAGCAAATCTCCGTTGTGATTGTGTAGCGATAAGATCAACGTATATAGATTGGGTTGTTCAGCACTCCATTTCAATGGATCGATGACGGTAGTTGTAAATTTTAACGTTTGAGTAGATGCATCATGGAAGTTGACCATCTGCGAAAGTGGACTATCGAATACAAGCTTATGCTCGTGATCATACAGCCTGGCTTCAACCGTGACGTTTCCGGAGGTGCTTTCGAAATAATCAATCAGTTTCACATCAAGCTGGAATTCAGCATTCTGATATTGAGCATCAAGTTCTGTTCGAACACAGTAATCATAGATATGTGTCTTTGGTGTCGTATATAAATATACATCTCTAAAAATACCACTAAAGCGCCAGAAATCCTGATCTTCCAACCAACTTGCATCGCACCATTTGTATACTTCAACCGCTAGCTTATTCTCCCCCTGGGCAAGATAAGGAGTTAGATCGAACTCCGCCGGAGTGAATGTGTCCTCACTATAACCAACTAGTTCGCCATTAAGCCAGACATAGAAGGCGGATTCCACACCTTGAAAGCTGATGAAGACAGGTTGTTCCACCCAATCCTCCGGGATTGAAAAAGTACGTACATACGAGCCCACCGGGTTAAATTGAGTTGGAGCAAATGGTGGTTTCAGCTCGGGTTCTCTTTCGCTCCAAGGATATCGAACATTCGTATAATGAGGGTAATCGTAGCCGTTTAATTGCCAATGTGCAGGAACGGGAAGTTCCGCCCACGTGCTGCAGTCGTAATCCAGTTCAAAGAACGTAGAGATACGTTGATCTGGAGTTTCTGCATAAGCAAATTTCCATAAGCCATTCAAAGACATATAGTTGGAGGAAGCCTTGGTATCTCCTTGTAATGCTTCTTCCATTGTATTGAATGGGATCGATGGAGCATGTGCGTCCAATCGGTTGATTTGGAATAGTTCCGGATTGTTATTCCATTCAGGGTATCCATTAACTGGTGGGGTATAGACAAGCTTTTGTCGCATTGAATGCACTCCTGCTCTATAATGTATTTATATTATATTCACATTATAGATGCCTAAATTTATTAAATAAATGCAATGATTTTCAACTCACTATCACAATATGAAACGGAGTTCCCATGGATAGTAAAATTATTTTTGGCAAGGTTGACGAGCGGACGACGCAGTTACCTGTGTATGTAACAACTGCAGGGTATTGGGATCATCAAGATGAAATGGAGCGAAGTGAAGGATTCCCTGATTTTCAATATCATCAAGTGATCAGTGGCGAAGGGGAGTTATTCGTTGATGGCAGACATATGAGGGTTGGTCCTGGATATGCTTTTGTTCTATTCCCTGGTGTACCCCATTCCTATAGACCACTCAAGGCTCCTTGGGAATTGGTGTGGGTGTCTTTTAATGGGCGTGAAGCAGAGCGTATGCTTACTTACGGTGGTATCCACGATTCAGGTGTAAGGCAAGTGAATGGAGAAACTCTACTCTCCAAGCTGTGGGCGATGTTGGTCATTGCTGAATCTAGACAGGAATCGCTAGAGCTGGAGTTCTCTAAATTGCTGTATTCCTTCTTGCTTGATCTAAGTCAGCAATTAGTTGGTGCAGGTACAATGGATCGCCAACTGGATCGGCTTGCACCTGTTCTTAGGTATATTGAAGAACACCTTCATGAACCTCTTACATTGCAAGAGCTTGCGGACACCGCGATGATAACACCACAGTATTTATGTCTGCTATTCAAAAAGACCTTAAACATGCGGCCTATGATGTATGTAAATCAAGAACGAATCAATCTGAGCAAAGCGCTCCTGTTTAGAGAGTCAGGAAAAAGGATACAAGAGATTGGACAAATGGTAGGTTTTGACCATCCTAGTTATTTCAGTGCGCAATTCAAGCGATACACCGGAATGTCACCGGAACAATTCAAACAATTACATGGATTGAAATAATATTTTGCGGAAAAGGTGGTTCGAGATGCTCGATAAACTCCCTGTCCTTAGTCCTGAAGAGACTCTTCCCTTATTACAGGATCAATTCTATCATCCGCCGTACATTACACTTGCACATATGTACAAGCCTCCAGCGGGTTGGTTTATGACGGAGCAGGAGATCATGCAATATCAGTTGTTATATGGTGTGGATGGAATGGCCGAAAATATCGTTGATGGCGTCAAATATGAGATAAAAAAAGGGGATATCTATTTGATCCCGCCGAATGCCATTCGTTCATTACAGCCCTCCAAAAGTGCCCCTTATGTCGGTGTAACCATTTCATTTCATTTTGGACTTTCACAGTCTCCGCTGGAATCCATCATTGGAGAAGACCTTTATCTTGGAAATGATGCTGAAGGAAGTTTGTTAGGCAAACTAATCCAATTAATTCAGGCCATACAACAGCAAACGATTGCAAGCAGTATGTTAGCACAGGGACTATTGCTACAAATCATATATGAATCTGCTACTATCCGTCCTACAGAAGAACCGCCAAAGTTAAACACGAAAAATAATGCGAAGATGGTGCAAATCTGTAATTATATTAAGGAAAATTATAGTTCGATGATTCGATTGGATACATTAAGCAAAATGACGGGATTAAGTAGAAATTATATCATCCGCCAATTTCGCCGAAGTTATGGTGCTACACCTTCCGATTATCTTGTCACTATTCGCATAGAAAAAGCAAAGCAACTAGCCATTCATACCGATCTTACGATTAGCGAAATTGCGAGCCGAGTTGGGTATACCGACCTGCATTCATTTAGTCGCATGTTTAAAAAACGAATGGGAATTAGTTTGAGCCAGTTTAACGCAACGCTCATATCTTCACTAGACATCGTCTCTCCTTTAGAAGAATAAATAGGGGTTATTTTGGCCGCATAAGTGTTACTTTGGGCTAAATACTTCCATGAACTAGCGCAGTAAACTATGAACTAAAGCTAGTTGTGTAAGCGCTTGTAGTAACGCAATATATCCTTATTAAATTCAGGAGTGAGTGAAAATGACGGACGTGGGAGATCCATTGCATAAAGAAGGCTGGATACTGGTGTTCCAAGATGAGTTCGATGAGCCTACGCTTGATCCAGCTAAGTTTTCACCTTATGGCTTATCTCATTGGAAGAACAAAGAAGAGGTCAAGGCCGTCTATGAAATACGCGATAGTTGTATCGTGTTGCAGCTACCTAATGACAAACAACGTGTGTCTGCTATCGTAACTGGAATGCGAGATGGATTGCATCGTTATGGAGATGATTTAGGTATCGACCATCATGACCGGGCGTTCATGAACCTCGTGACGAAATACGGCTATTTCGAGGTGCGGGCGAAGGTAGCCAAGGGAAGCGGGTTGAACTCTGCTTGGTGGATGATCGGATTCGAAAATCAGAAAGAGCAAAACGCTGAAATTGATATTTTCGAAATGGTAAAGATACGAAATTGTTGAATACGACACTCCACTCTTTACGTGATACGAAATTGAAATACGCGCATATTCCATATGCTACCGCGGAGGATTTGTCCGAGGACTTTCACGTATACGGGTTAGAGTGGGATGAATCGGGCATGAGGTTTTACTTGGACCATGAGCTATACTGGGAAATTGATCAGTCACCAGACTATCCGATGGTCACTTTGCTGCAAATTAATGATGGCGATGGAGGATGGATTGGCGATCTGGATCGCTCGATCCCTTATCCGAAGGAGTATCTAGTTGATTATTTCCGGGTGTATAAACGTGAAGGAATGCCGCAGGAACTAACACCTATCGCAGGAAAAGAGGGCAACCTCGCTCAATATGCAATAAGCGGTGTAGGTAACGATATTACATGGGGTGACTTATATAACGCAGAGTCGCACATTTGTTATATTAATGATGGTGATCCTAACACGGCTTTAATTAGTAAACCAGGAGAATCATTGCCTCACTATATATACTTGGATTGGATGGAACCACAAGTCTTTGATTCCGTCGTTTTAACGACGCGGGCAGGTTTAAAGCAAGGGCCAACGGCGTGGGATATTGATGTATCTGAAGATGGTCTTGCCGATTGGCATAAAGTTGCAGCATCCGGCCATGTTGATTGGAGAAATGACAAAGAAGATTTAGAAATGTGTGAAGTTACTTTTGACCAAGTTGAACAAGTGAGGGCCCTCCGACTGGTGATTCGTGAGTTTAACGGGAATAAGGAAGAGGGAACCTATCAAATTCAAGATTTAGCTGTCTTCCTCAATTCTAAATCGTAAAAATTCATTGAAAAGTAAGAGATAAGAAGAACTGACGCTCTTTTCTGGTGTTCATAGGGAGGGACGACGGGGCTTTTTTTGGATACATGTATGAATGAAAATCGATGTCGTAATATTATATATTAATTGTCGTAATTACCTACTAATAAACGCCTTTATTATGTGTTAATTTATACTTAGATGTCAGAATAATATATAATGGAGGTACAGGCAAATGAGCATAAGGATTGGTAAAATCAGCTTTTGGCATGTGCATGCATGGGAATATACAGAGCAAGCTCAGGAGCATGAAGATACGGTAATAGCTGCGGTCTGGGACGAAAATCCGGAGCGTGGAAAAAAGGCGGCAGACAGTTTAAATGTTCCTTTTTATGAGTCACTGGATGACATGCTTGCCCAAAAGGACATAGATGCTGTCATTGTAGATGCTCCAACGAACATTCATAAAGAGGTTATAGTTGCCGCTGCTAAAGCGGGTAAGCATATTTTCACAGAAAAGGTCATTGCCCCAACGTTGACCGAGGTTAATGAGATTATTTCTGAGGTTGCTGATCATGGGGTGAAATTAACTGTTTCTTTGCCTCGCTTAAATGATGGGTATACGTTATCAATTCAAGATATTTTAAGCCAAGGATTGCTTGGAGACATTACTTATGTCAGAGTTCGCTTATCCCATAATGGAGCGATTGCTAGCTGGTTGCCAGAGCATTTCTACAGTTTGGAACAATGCGGAGGTGGGGCGTTGATTGATCTTGGATGTCACCCGATGTATTTAACGAAGCTGTTCTTAGGTCAAGAAGTCACTGCTGTAAGCGCTAACTTTGGATATGTAACGGGCAAGGAAGTTGAAGATAATGCCGTAGTAACTTTGTATACAGAATCAGGAGCTATCGGTGTGGTGGAAGCGGGATTTGTGAATAGTCATTCACCGTTTACCATTGAGGTCCATGGAACCGAGGGGACTTTATTATACGGAACACCTGAAGAGAAGCTTCTTCTAAGAACGAATAAAGCAGCAGACAAAGCAAATGCTTGGACCGAGATGCCGCTCTATAACAAGCGGGAAAGTGCGTTCCATCAATGGGTGGGTCATATTCAAAATGATACGTTGGCCGTAGAAAATGTTCAAATTGCTGTTGAGCTTACCGGTTTAATGGATGCAGCGAATCGTTCCGCTAAAGAGGGCCGTGTCATTTCGTTATCACAATTAAACGCTTAAAAGCTAACAGCTGTTAGGAGGAATCACCTTGAGTAAATTTCCCTTCGAGATCATGTTTGAAAGACAGGATATGCTGGAAAGGTTGGATATTTCTATCCAGTGGGGACATTATGAGATTTCAGTTCTTCGGTTTCATTTGACCTCTTTCCCGCCAGGCAGAGTCATTGATTTTCATAATCATGCCGAATTCGAATTTCATCTTATTCCAAGGGGAAAAGGGATGGTCATTCTTGGTGATCACATGTATCCATTATCAGAGGGAATGTTGTATTTAACAGGCCCTGGCGTCATGCATTATCAGGAAGCTGATGCTGAAGAGGCGATGGATGAGCTTTGTCTGCATGTAACTATTGTAGAAAAACCTAGAGATGGTGTGGATCCTTGGGAGGCTGCTGAGGCTGAAGAATGTGTCCAGAAGCTGAAGGAGCTTCCACTTGTTCCTGCCCAGGATTATCACAAGGCGATGAAGTGTTTTCTGGAAGCTTATGAAGCTTGTGAGGGTAAGTTAACGGGTTACTATACTTCTATTAAACATCTTGTAATTAGTATTTTATTAAAAGTAACTAGGGCCTATGATTCAGGCGGAGTTGGAGCAGCAGCGCCGGTTCGAAATATGTTAACTTACCGCTATCAGTATGCGATTCAGTATATGCAAGCGAATCATTCGGCAACCGTGACCCTGGAGAATGTTGCTGAAAAGCTGAATATCAGTTCTAGGCAGTTACAACGAATATTTAAGCATATGGATCCGGATCGTTCATTTAGTCGGGTCCTTGAGGATATCCGGTTACAAGCCGTCTGTCGTCAACTTGAAGAAAGTCCCGTCCCAATTGAGCAAATCGCTCAATCTGAAGGGTTTACGAATGCGACATACCTGCACACTGTGTTTCGTAAGCGTCTGGGGATGACCCCTGCTACTTATCGTAATTTGAATCAAACAAATTAGAAATGAGGGTGAGAATAAATGAGTAAAGTGTATCGTGTAGGAGTTATTGGCTGTGGTGGAATTGCGAATGGGAAACATCTGCCTAGTTTGAGTAAGCAAGAGAGAGTAGAGGTCGTGGCTTTTTGTGACATTGTTCAAGAACGGGCTGAAGCAGCTGCAGCGAAGTTCGGAAATGATGAGGCTACTGTCTATACGGATTATAAAGAACTATTGAAAGATAGCTCGCTTGATATTATTCATGTTCTTACCCCCAATGATGCACATGCTGAGATTTCCATCGCCGCACTCGAATCAGGCAAGCATGTCATGTGCGAGAAGCCGATGGCAAAGACAGCAGCAGAGGCTAAGAGAATGGTCGAAGCAGCCAAACGTACAGGTAAGAAATTAACGATTGGGTATGACAATCGGTTCAGACAAGACAGCTTATTTATGAAGAAGGTTTGCGAAGCTGGAGAATTGGGTCATATTTATTTTGCAAAAGCTCATGCCATCAGAAGAAGAGCTGTACCAACCTGGGGCGTATTCCTTGACGAAGAGAAACAAGGTGGAGGACCACTCATCGATATCGGTACTCATGCGCTGGATCTAACCCTTTGGATGATGGATAACTACAAACCAAAGGTTGTTTTGGGCACCAAATATCATGAGCTCTCGCAGAAAGAAGATGCTGCGAACGCTTGGGGACCATGGGATCCGCAGAAATTTACTGTTGAGGATTCAGCTTTTGGGATGATTGTTATGGAAAATGGTGCTACGATCATGTTGGAATCGAGCTGGGCCCTCAACACGCTTGATGTGCACGAAGCTAAGTGCAGTTTGAGCGGAACGGAAGCAGGCGCCGATATGAAAGACGGTCTTCGAATAAATGGCGAGAAATTTAGTCGTCTTTATGAGAATAAAATTGATCTCGGTGCAGGCGGCGTAGCCTTCTATGAAGGTAAAGCAGAAAGTGGCCCTGATATCGAGTTAAGATTGTGGATTGATGCGATCGAACAGGATAAGGACCCGGTTGTAACTCCTGAGCAAGCATATGTGGTATCTCAAATCCTAGAGGCTATTTATGAATCTGCTCAAACAGGTAAGGCTGTGTATTTGGATTAATAGATATTATTCAGGGTTTATGATGAGCAGATATGGAGTGATGAGCAGATGGAACAGTTAAGAATTGGTACCCTTGTAGGTGGTAAAGACGCTGTAAGAGTCATTCCCCAAATTGCACCCTATGGGTTTGAATCATTTAGCTTAACCTTTGGTAGATCAACGGAAGGTATGGATCTCAAAGAGGCGAGCAAAGCGATAACAGAACTCGCCGCAAAGCATGATGCCGTTATTTCGTCCATCGGTGTATACGGTAATACCCTTACTGGAGCTGGAGATAGCGCGGATACTTTGGCAAGCTGGGAACGACTTATTGATCATGCGCATCTGTTTGGAACAGACCTGGTCACTGGTTTTACCGGACGCTTGACGGACCGTCCAATTGACGAGTCGATTCAAAGGTACAAAGAAGTATTCGGAGAGCTGGCGAGACGAGCAGAAGATCGCGGTGTTCGAATTGCTTTTGAAAATTGTAGTATGGGTGGTAACTGGCAGACTGGCGATTGGAATATCGCTCACAATCCGTCCGCTTGGGAGATGATGTTTGACGCTCTTCCAAGCGACAATATCGGACTGGAATGGGAACCATGCCACCAGATGGTAAGCTTGATTGATCCGATTCCGCAGCTTCGTAAATGGGTAGATAAAGTCTTTCATGTACATGGCAAGGATGCGACGATTGCCTGGGATGTCATCAAAGAGCAAGGTATCCATGGACCTAAACCGTATGTATGGCACCGCACACCTGGATTTGGGGACAGTAACTGGAGCGATATTATTACTATTTTGCGACAGGCGGATTATAAAGGCACCATTGATATTGAGGGCTGGCATGACCCCGTGTATAGGGATGAGTTGGAAATGACAGGCCAAGTACATGCACTGAATTATTTAAAACACTGTCGTGGTGGTCATTTTATTCCTAATCCTGTTTAACGAAGACTACGACTACAATGGGATTGCATTAAAATGCTTGAAGCTCGCTGATAGAAGAGAAGAAGTCAAAGAGGAGCGAATAACATGCGATTCAGACAAGTACATCTCGATTTTCATACATCAGAAGCCATTCCGAACATCGGTAAGCAGTTCTCTAAGGAAAATTTTCAGCGCATGCTCAAGCTGGGTGCGGTGGACTCGATCACCGTATTCTCTAAGTGCCACCATGGATGGGCATATCATCCTTCCGTTGCTAATGAGCAGCATCCCGGTTTAACGTTCGACCTGTTAGGTGCCATGATTGAGGCTGCACATGAGATTAACGTAAAGACCCCCGTCTATCTATCCGCCGGACTTGATGAGAAGCTGGCAATTAAACATCCAGAATGGCTTGTTCGAGACAAGGATGATCAGACCAATTGGGTAAAAGGCTTTCTGCAGCCTGGTTATCACGTATTTTGCATGAATACACCCTACCTTGATATCTTACTTCAGCAGATTGAAGAAGTCGTCAGAGGTTATGATGTAGACGGCATATTCCTCGATATTGTCGGTGCACGCAAATGTTATTGCCATACTTGCTTAGCTGAGCTTCGCCTTAATGGTAAGGACCCGCGTGATGAGCAGCATATTATTGATCTTGGCGAGCAGGTCTATATGAATTATTGCCTGAAGGTGAAAGAGCTCATTCATGGCATTCGCCCGGGATTGCCGATATTCCATAATGGTGGGCATATCCCTCAGGGTCGGCGGGATTTGGCTCAGATGAATACACATCTGGAGCTGGAGTCTTTACCGACTGGCGGTTGGGGTTATGATCACTTTCCGTTGTCAGCACGTTATGCCCAGACACTAGGAATGGAGTTCTTGGGGATGACAGGGAAGTTCCATACCACTTGGGGTGAATTTGGAGGCTATAAGCATCCGAATGCTCTTCGATACGAGGCAGCGCTTAGTATTGCGAATGGAGCAAGTTGCTCGATAGGGGATCAACTGCATCCCGACGGTTTGATGGATGAAGCAACCTATGAGCTCATTGGCGCAGCATACCGTGAGGTAGAAGCAAAGGAAGAATGGTGTTCGGATGTTACGAATGTAGCGGATGTTGCTCTGTTGTCTTTGGAAGCTATGATGGCCAAATTGCCGAATGAGCAGAAAGATGTCACGCTACAATCAGATGTAGGTGCAGCTCGCATACTTCTTGAAGGTCATGTGTTATTTGATGTGATCGACGCAGAAGCTGACTTCAATGCATACAAAGTCATAATATTACCCGACTATACGGTTATTGGTGATGAGCTGCAGTTGAAGCTTCAGGACTTCGTGACTCATGGCGGTAAGTTGTTATGTACAGGTAAAGCGGGGCTAAACACTACCGGGGACGCTTTCTTATTTGATTGCGGGGCAGAGTGGGTAGGAGCGAACGAATATAAGCCAGACTACTTCAGACCAGGGTTTAAGCTTAAAAGCCTTCTAGAAGCGGCGTTCGTGATGTATTCGGACGGACAAAAGGTAAAGCTGTTACCAGGTGGGACCGAGCTTGGAAGACGAGAAAATCCATATTTTAACCGTGACCTTTTCACCTTCTGCTCCCATCAGCATGCGCCGAGCGCCAAAGAGTATGGCGGTCCGGGTATGACCGAAGGCAGCGCGGGCATCTATATCGCTTGGCAAGTATTTCATGATTACGCTGTAAAAGGCAGCTTAATCTTAAAGGAAATGGTTCTATACGCTATGGGTAGACTTCTTGGCAATCGCTCTACCATGACTACGAATCTACCAGCTCAAGGGATCGTGACTTTGCAACACCAAACTGCGAAAGATCGTTATGTGAACCATCTTCTGTATGCTGCTCCTGTTAGACGTGGTGATGCTGTTGAAATTATTGAAGATATCATTCCTCTATTCGGAGTAGATGTTCAGCTTCAATTGGAGGAGGAAGTTAGCCAAGTCTATCTGGCTCCTCAGCTTGAACAGCTGCCATATACGCAAATAGATGGTGTGGTTACTTATAAGGTTCCTGAGATTCATGGTCATCAGATGGTCGTCATTCAAACGAAATGATAGAGTTTTTTGCAAGCACCTATTATGAGAATGGGTGCTTGTATTTATTTTTGATGAAAATATCCCCGCTCAAATTTCAATACCTCTTCGATATCGTCCATCTGGACTACGAAATGATAGATCTCGGTACCGTGACGCTGCGCAATACTAGGAAGGTGAATGCCGATAACGGGTTCAGATCCCGGTTGCCTAATCAGGTCCTCCATAAGTACCGAGACTCCAACGACATCACCAAACTCCTCCACTTCAAAGGGCTCAAATGGGCTGGATAATGGAAGGTATAGTGTACGGGTCCAATCCAATTCACCTGGGCGAACTTGAATGATTAACTGAAGCGGTCGCTTCGCTTCGCCATAGAAGTCAGAATATGCTGCGATTCGCATAATTAGTTAGAGCGCCTCCTTTCCTGACAACTGATGCGATAATTGCGTCAAAATACGCTCCGTTTCATTAGACCATTTCGTTTCTTGTTGTTGCTGTTGTCGTTGTTGGGTCTTATTAGCCTCATGTGCTGCCGCGATCAGCGTGCCATGAAGTACGCGGCGTTGTATTTGATCCAGTCTTTGCTCCGCGAGATGAAGCGGGACATGAAATTGATCGGCGAGGTAAGGAATAGCTTCATTACGTTGATCAGGAACATGCAATTTTGCAACCAAATAAAAAGGCATCGCAGCATATAGAACAAACTGATCCGCCTCAAGCTCCTGAGCTTCCTTGAAGAGAGAGGACATATTTCGCTGATCTCCCGCGTGTCTAAGCACATGGCATAACTCATGAAAAAAAATAACCCGTGCAGTCACATCATCGGCATGCTTATTAAGGAATATTACCCCGTCTTCATTGTCGGAAAAAGAAGGGCATATATCGTAAACGAGCTCCACATTAAAAGCTTCTGCGATCCGTTCAATGTCATGATCGGTAGTATTCATAATTCCGTGGCTTAAAAACTTGGTATTGATCCATTGTTCCAAATGGCTTTCTTTATAGTAAGAGAATAACATAACAATCACCTTCTTATGAGAATGTATGTTCGTTTTTTGTTGGAAAATAATGACCCTCGAAAAAAGGGCCGAATTGTTCATTTAGACTATAAGTATTTCGACATCCGTAAGGGGATGTCCTTCTTATGATTTGAATTTCTTTGTGGTATCTTGTTCCAATAACTTCTTCTTCTGCTCCCGATAAGCCTTCAGCGCTGCTTCCATCATCGCAATCTCATCGGCTGTATAAGATTCTGGACCACCATAAAAAGACATGCTTGTCCCTTTCTCATCTGAAGGTGAGGTGTCTTGCGTGCGGCCAAGCAGATAATCCCCGTTGGTATCTAGCGCATCGACAATTCGTCTTAACGATTCCGGATCTGGTTTTCTATCATTCGTTTCGTACCTGGACAACTGTACGATGGTTAAATCCGCTTTGGTAGCTAGATCCTTTTGGGTCATATTCTTTTTTTCCCTAACATATTTGATACGATCGCCCAAAGTTTCCATAGCCGCTCCCTCATTCATCATTTATATCAATATATCATAGTATTACCATATTGGTAAATATATTTGTATTACCGAAATGGTAATTAAATAGGTTGACATTACCAAATTGGTAAAATATAATCGGGATAAGTTACCATTTCGCTATATGACGATAGATCGTCGAGAGGAAGAATATCAGAGCGGAAATTGGTGATTATCGAAGGGATATCTCAGATGAAACTGTAGAACAAGCTACTTTCGTAAGATTGTGATTATTTGATGCCACACTAAAAAATGTTGATCTAACGCTAATTTTGAGAATGAGTCACTGTAGAGAATGTAATTTAAGAGTATAAAGGAAGTTGCTGAAATCAGAAAAAAATTTACGCTAGAAGTTACCAAATTGGTAACATTGATGTTAAGCATGATATCGAGCGGAGGGATTATGATGAGAAAATGTAAACATCCTATACACATCGTTTTTAATACAGTACCAATAGACACTGCGGCTACACGAGCTGCCGTTGAGGAACGCCTAGAAGAAGTTCGGCAGTACAGACAAATTGGATTTATCCGTCAGGAGGCAGTAATCACCGCAAGCTACGAACCGAAGTTTCACGGACCTACGAATGCTATTAGTAAACCAACCGAGACTATCGCCATTAGGAACGTAGACAAGGAAGCGGAATTACGCGAAAAGTCAGCATTGTTGGACAAGGCCATGGGAAATCTATCAAGCCCTCAAAGGGAAGTCATCGAAAGAAGCTACTTAGACAATGAAGGCGAATACGACTTCATCAGCTGCGGAGAAATGGGCATCAGCGACCGCACATATCGCCGGATTAAGGCGAGCGCGATTCAGGTATTGGCGGCGTTCATGAAACTTGAAGTTGTTGAAGGTGATGAGGAAATAACGAGAGAGAAGTATGAAGTCGGCTGATAGCCGGCTTTTTTGTTGGGGTGGAGTATCCTGTGGTATAAAAAAACGTGGGCTCAAAGAGTCCACGTTGCGTATCCGAGTATATCCATTGTTTTCGTGTACGAAGTTAATTTAACTTTGATACTAATGGGTATTTCGTTCTCATCAACTGAAATTCCTTTATATAATGTAGTACTCCTGATCGTTGAACCTTGAATGATCTTATCAATATTTTCAAAGTTTAAGTAATAGCTTCTTCCACTTTGAAGATTTAACTGGGCTTCAATAACAACCCCATCAGAACTACCGTTTAAAGATTCAATTTCATAATCCAGTCCATAATTTAAATCGTTGATATACTCTCTTGGTTCGCTAATTAATCTATTAATAGTAAATTTTATATTACCAAATTCAACAGATTCACCAAGCTTTAATTCTTTATTATAAGTAACGGGTTCTGCAGCTATTGGAAAATTATTTGCATTTGGATTAACAATCCTAATTTCATCAGTCTTTTTATCATAACTAACATCCAGACCCAACGCCTGACTTATTTCCGCTACAGGAAGATAATTAAGATTGTTGTATATTAGGGGCTTGGCATTTAAGTATACTTTCTCCCCGTTCACAAGCACATTGACAGTGTTGTTGAGTTTAGCGGTAATGGTTTTTACACCCTGTGCAAATACCGGACTTGCTATAGATATGGTTAATCCTAAAGCTAGCCCTGTGATTAAATAGCCTATCTTTTTCATAGATTCACTTCTTTCTTTGGGAGAGTGTTCCTATTTATATTTTATTATAAATAGAAATTCTAGTATTTACCACACAAAACAGAGTTTGGAGTTTATTTTGAAAAATAAACGGTGTCCGTTTGATGTCCGGTACATGTCCGTTGCTTGTCCGTTCATTAGACTTTACCCATGTTAAATTTGTATTGTGGGAATCGGGTGAAGCGGATCAGGTGGATCATATAGCATTAAAGTCAGAACTCACAAATTTAAAATGCAAAAGTCGCTGATTCTCTCGGCGACTTTTTTTGTTGGGGGAATTCATTTGAGGAAAAAGAATAAGCTTCGTTCATCAACCCCCGAATCGATACAGCCAGAATTATGTAAGGGCTGCATTTGGGGACGCTGGGAGGGAACAAAGCAATTTTGCAGTCGTCCGCAATGTGTACTGGATGAAAGAGCTGGAAAGGAGGTGAATACCATTGTCGAAAAGAGAAAGTCGTCCGCATGAAAAATTAGCACAGGAGCAATATTCGACTTCAAAGAGGAAGGAACCTGTCCCCCTATCTCAGATGTGGAACTTGCCATGAGTAGCATGACTGAATCTGCACAGAGTACGGTTCATTCTTGGATTACAGCAATTTGTGCTTGGACGCAAGACGTTGTGGGGAGTAAGTGGTCACTGTATAGCGGCGTTTGGCCGACTGATTATACCAAACCTGCGATTATGTGGCGGGTAACTGGAATAGATGTACGTGTACTAGGTTTATCGTCCTATGAGATTGAACAGCGATTGACAGCAACAGTCCTTGCAGATGATCCAATTGAGCAGAATGCGGCAGTTCTTCAACTGCTAGTGGAACTTGGAGCAGCAGTCAAAATACCACTTCAAGCCGCAGAAAGGCGCTTTCTGACCATCAGCGAACCGAAGGGGAATTTGAACGCTAACGTTAACACGACTGGCACGACAGAGGGACAGATTACGGTCACTTGTACTCGGCGAACGGGACGTCGTCCGGTGGAGGAAATTTCATTGATGCAATTCGTAAATTACAAATCAAATATGAGGTGAGAAACTTGGCAGAACGAAAAGGATTTTTCAAAGGATTAGCAGTCCCTGCTAATCCGTCCCCGACCTACTCGGTAGCGGAAATTATAGCGAACGCTGAAGCTCTTGCGGGAGTGAAACCTGAAGTGATGATCGGTGCTTTTCATGGCATCGATAAAGAGATGCTTACCGTTAATGAAGCAAAAGATTTGGTACAACAATTTCTAGAAAAGAAGGTGGAGTAACATGGCAGGAGGCAATTGGAGTTTGACTAATCAACCGGTATTACCAGGTCTGTACATGAACTTTGTGGGCGCGGCCGAAACAGCAATTCAATCGGGAGCACGCGGTGTAGTAGTCGCACCAGTAAAATCACATTGGGGACCCATCGGGCAATTTGTTGAAGTCTCAAATGAAACGACAATTAAGGAAATGTTCTCTAACAATGAATCTAATGGGGCGACAGCTTATACAACGCTGTACCTTTCTTTATTGGGTGGACCTAAGAAGTTGCTAGCTTACAGATTAGCAGATCATTCTGCTGCAGAAGCTGTGGTTACCTTGAAAAATACAGCTCAAACACCAGTAGATGTACTAGCCTTGAAAGCAAAATACACAGGGACACGTGGTAATGACTTCAAGGTGACGATTCAACCAAATCTTGTTGTAGCCAGTCAGAAGGAATTGAAGTTATACGAAGGTAACGTGTTATTGCGAACGATATCTCTTGGAGATGGCACTGTTGATGTAGCTATTGCATCAATCAATGAAGATTCCGGGAATAAGTGGATCGTTGCTGAGAAAGTCGGCGACGGTATTGTTGCAGATGTATCAGGTGTAGTTCTTACTGGCGGAAACAGTGGAATCTCTGGGATCACGAATACTGATTATATCGCGGCTACAGAAGCTTTTGAGACCCAAGACTTCCATGTTCTAACACTCGATGGAGTCAGTGATGCGGCACTTCGTACCAGCTTGGTTGCCTGGGTGAAACGAGTGCGTGGTGAGGGCAAAGGGATTATCGCAACGTTCGGCGGGTCCAAAGCAGAAGATATCGCTGTAGATGCGGTGAGTAAAAGTATTGCTCGCAGTATCGCTACTGATTTCGAGGGTGTTGTAAATGTAGGTACCGGCGGAAAAATGAACGGGAAGGAATACACTTCTGCTCAAGTAGCGGCATGGGTAGCAGGATTAATTGCTGGACAGGCATTGAAGGAGTCGACGACGTATGCTGTGACACCATTTGAAGATGTTACACGTCGTTGGACCCGTTCAGAACAGGAACATGGAATTCAGAATGGTGTGTTTCTGCTGGTGCACGATGGACGTAGAGTTAAGGTACTGCGCGGAGTGAACAGTTTGATTACACCTCGTCAGGGTCAGAACAATGGCTGGAAGAAAATCCGAAAGATTCGGGTTATCGATCAGATTAATTCTGATTTGCAGCGTCAGGCAGAGGACAATTATATCGGTAAAGTCAATAACACAGAAGAAGGTAGAATTGCATTGATTGCTGCTGGAAAGCAATATTTGCAGACGTTAGCTTCAGAAAATGTAATTGAATCTACAGGCTTCGACGTAACACTAGATTCGCGGTTTTATGGGAGTGCTGCACAATTTCAACCCGCAGATGATCAGGTATTCCTGGCATGGACGGCAGATGCTAGTGATGTTATGGAACAAATTTTCGGCACGTTCAACGTGCAATAAATAAGAGGAGGAATAGTCAATGGCACAATATCTTGATCCTGGTCGCGTAATTATGGGGACGTTCGGTCAGATTTTTATTGAGGGAATCTGGCAATCAAATTTAAATCATCTGGAAGCAAATGTAGAGGCCGATAAACGAGAGCTTAATCTCGTCGGCACAGATTATACCGTATTCAAGCTGGGGCGGAAAAAGGGAACCGGCACAATGAGCGGCTACAAAGTGACTTCGGAGATGATTAGCAGAGGATTTCAGAAGTTTAACATTATCCATAAACTTGAGGACCCGGAGGCTTACGGCTTCGAACGGATTCAGTTGAATGGTTGCATGGTAGATAAGATTCAATTAGCGAATTGGACAGCGGGCGAAGAGGTCGTCGAAGAGACGGCGTTTACCTTTGAATCCTATGAACTACTTGATCCGATTGTTGCATCATAATTTGAGGGGGGATAATAAATCATGAGTCAACATGAACAATTTAATGAACAGGACATTCTGGACGGTCTCTTCGAGACGGCAGCCAATCTGCCGGAAGAGACCGTTCTTATTGGTCGGCTTAACCTACGTGTAACTCTACGTGGTCTAACATCAAGTAAGGTAGATGGGATTCGTGAACGCTGCACCGTGCGGAAGACGACCAAAGGTCAAGTCACGGAGAAGATCGACAGTGAGTTGTTCAATGCTGCTTTGATCAAAGAAGCTACCGCTTCCCTTGAAGTCATCAAAAAAACGAGCGAAGGTACGGAGCAAAGTGTGAAGCTGAGTGGGTGGGGCGATGATCGCCTTACGAGTCGCTTGAAGCTCTCCGGTGGCGAAGAGGCTATACGTCGACTTTTGCTAGCGGGTGAACTTGATGCTGTCGGAGATAAAGTGCTGGAGATTTCCGGCTTCGGGGTGGACATCGAAGACGTAAAAAACTAATAAACTCCGGTGGTATGACGACTTTGTTATTCCATATGTGGAGTAAACATAGTCTACGCCCCGGGGTATATTGGTCACTTTCCAAAGGCGAGCGCCTGCTGTTAAGAGCCTTTTCGATAAAGGAGTTGGAGATGGTATCCTCTCCTTCTCCTTCTGGCTCTAATAGGTCACCGCGCGGAGAAAGGAGGTAGGATATGTCTGATAAAGAAATTTACGAATTAGATGTTGTGATTGATAATCGCGACATTGACAAAACAGAGAAGAAGCTGAAGGGCTTGGACAAGTTGCTACAACAAACACAGCGACGCGCATCGGTTCTTGGTAAGACGAAGATAGCTCCTAAGGTTAACTTGGATGATCGAGTAACATCGAAGGTCACTAGGATTAGATACAATTTGATGAAACTAGATCGAATGAAAGTTACACCAGTCGCAACTCTTATCGATCATGTCTCAAGCAATATTGGTGGCATACGTGCTTCTTTGGCCTCATTAACCCAAACTCGCCGGAGCGTTGCTGTCGACGGAGTAGCATGGGACATAGTGATCGGCAAATCTTTTGACGATTGGATCGGTTCCGATGGACAAAGCACACTAGCGAAAATCTCATCAGCTATTGGAACTGCTTTGGGGAATGGACTACGAGGTTTTATCATGCAGGCGCTGGGTTTGGCGGAAGTACCGAAAGCAACAAGAGAGTTTGATTATCTCGAGAAGGGTTCAAATCCGTTGGAAGAGGAATCACCATATGCAGAAGCGGGTCGTCGGGCAGGTGAAACCTTTTTTCAGTCTTTTCTTGGTGTGCTAGATTCTGAGCAGGTTGCTAGTAAGCTTGGTAATATTCCGTTAAATAATGGTGATCAGGACAAAAAATCCGGGTTGGGAGGTTATCTCAAAGAAATTGGAAGTAAGTTAGCGGTAAGCCTTCCAGTAACTATTCTTTCTAAAAGCTTAAGTGCTCCACTTATGAACATGGGCAAGAAGTTATTAAAGTTGGTGGGGATTGGTAAGAAAGCAGGAGTAGCCACTGAAGTTGCAACCGGAGTAGAAACAACTACGGGAACATTATCCAGAACAGCAACATTAGGGACGAGGGGAAATATATTTTCAAAGGCACTTACAAAGGTATTTAGCTATGGTTCGAAGGCACTTAATTACGGCTCGAAGACATTTGCGAAGGTTATCCCTTACGGTTCAAAGGCACTCAATTACGGATCAAATGCACTTACTAAGGCACTTCCTTACGGCTCGAAGGCACTCTCTTTTCTTAAAGGTCCCACAAATTTGGCTGGATTAGTATTTTCGATATATGAAACTCAGAAGTTTATGGATAGAACAGGAATGTCTGATATGGTAAGAGATACTCCTGAGAGGATTTGGGAAGGAATGAATACCCCCATTACTGAAATAAATGGTAAACCAGTAGAGGGAATGGGATATTTTGAACATTGGGCAGAGATAGGGAAGGAAGGATATAATAGCGTTACTAGTAAAGATACTTGGGGGAAGTATTGGGATTTGATAAAATCTTCGTGGGACAAAATGCGCAATGGAGAGAAAATATATAATAGTTCAGAGGATAATAATTCTCAACAATTTTTTACGGAGGATCAGCTTTCCAGTTTTGGGGAAACGCTTAATGATTCTAATAAACAACCAATGGTTAGTGTTAGTACAACTCCAGGGACTGTTAACCTGACAGTTCAAAAAGACGAAATCGACTACGAACAACTCGCCAACTTAGCAGGCTGGCAAATCGCAGACGCTGTAAAGTATTCAATGCAGAACTTAAAGGAGTGAGGGAATAACAATGGAAATCCACTTAATTGATTCTGAGGGTAAGGACTTCTATTTCCCCGTCAATCCTGAAGAAGTTAAGATATCTCGGGGAAAAGGATATGAGACAGTTAACATATTGTCTCTTGGAGAGTTTGATTTTATAAATGGGGAGAAGGTGAAGGAGATCACCTTCTCTTCTTTTTTTCCATTGGTGCATGACGAAGGATATTGTAAGTACAAGCAGATCCCTAATCCGAAAGATGCAATGAACCAATTAACGCAAATTATGAATAGCAAGACACCAGTCCGATTGATTATCGTGGGCCCTACTGGAAATGTGATCAATGCGCTCGTTATGATCGCAACCCATGATAGCACCTTTCGTGGTGGTGAGCCGGGGGATATTTATTTTGATCTGACTGCTCGAACTTGGCGGAAGCCGAAGATCCACGCTAAAGCTGGAGCTGATTCCAGTAAGGAAAAGGGTGGAACAACGACTAGTCGCCCTGATACAAAAAACACTCCCAAGACCTACACCGTCAAATCAGGTGATAGCCTCTCCAAAATTGCGAAGCTTGAGCTGGGGGATAGTTCCAAGTGGCAGGCGATTTATAGCCTGAACAAAGCAATCATCGGACCTAATTCCAATCTGATCAAGCCGGGGCAAAAGTTGGTGCTGCCATCATGAGTTATGAAGTTGTGCTTGAGGATAAGTATTATTTGCGGGAGCTCATTGAGAGCATTTCGTTGAAAGATTCTCTGGATCAAATTTCATATGAAGCTAGTATTCAGTTGAAAGTTCCAAGCGAAGGACTTTCCATTGCCCCAGGACAGGAAATCCGGATTAGCGGCGTTCCTTATTCTGGTCAGTCCAAGGTTCACTTGCTCAACCCTGGTGTCATTTGGGAATGCAATAGCAGTAACAAAAGTACGAAGCATATCAATCTCATGGTGTACGACCGAACGATCTATCTAGTGAAGTCTGAGGATGAATTTCTCTTTCCAGCTAATGGAACTGCTAGCCAACGTTTGAAAAAATATGCAAAAGAGTGGGACATCCAACTTGGAAATGTTCCTGATACCAAAAAGCAGCTGAACAAGGCGACCTACCGCGCGCAGGCGATATACAACATGATCATGGCCGATTTGCGGGAAACGGTTAAAGGTGGAGGAGATATGTACATTCCTCGGATGACCCCGGCCGGGTTGGAATTATTCAAAATCGGTAGTAACAGTTTAGTGTGGAAATTGGAAGCTACCGAGGAGGTTAGCCAGCTTCGAACGTTAGAAGGGGCTATTACTAAGGTGAAAGTTATCGGCAGAAGGGATGAAACAAAAAAGCCCAGCGAGGATTTACCTTCTAAGTTTCTAGCTGTTGCATCCTCAGAGCTTATTCCCAAGCTAGGTACACTACAACGAATCATTCAAGATGAGGATATCACAACAACGACAGCAGCCAAAAAACTTGCTAATTCTATGCTTACAGGCATTCAGGAGACATTCTCCGTGAGCGGGCTAGACATTAACACACTTCGTGCAGGGGATAAAGTTGAGTTAAGTGGTATGGGGTTGATTGTGATGTCTGTGACTCATGAGCTAGGCGATCCTGGTCATATGTCGCTGGAGCTGGGCACTTCGGAGTATGTGAAAAGGAGGTATTTTTTGAATGGCTGATCCATATAAGGTGCTAGCTGTTTCTCTTCGGGACCAGATTGCAGGGTATGCCCAGACGGCTTTGTCTGGACTTGCGACAGAACTTGGGACGTTGACGACCACAGGGTTAAAATTGGACCATTTCAAACATGAAATTCAAGACTACTTCGTTGCTGAATTTCCAGTTACCTTACACTTGCCCGAGTTTCATCTTCTTGGAACAACAGCTTCTCCGATTGATGCAGAGGGCAATCCGGTAGGGGCATCTTCTACTTCATCACGTATGAGATTTGATTTTGAGGCAGCTGAGGTTGAAGGAGTACGAGCTGATCTGGCTGCTGGTTTAATACCTGGAGACAGGGTGGTTGTTCTCAATTTAAATGGTGGTCATGATGTCATTGTGATGTGCAAGGTGGTGAGTAAAGATGGCTAGTTTATTTCCAGTGGATACGGAATGGACTGTAGAAGAAAGCGGCGAAACGGAAAGTTCGGAGATAGAGTTTGGTCGTAGCTGGCTTTTTGATTTTGAAGCAGGAGAATTTGTTATGACCCCGACCCGGAAAATATCATTTGCTGCAGATACAGCAGCTTGGTTAATGTGGTGTCAAAAAGCGGTACGTACCCCTCGGTATAGGCATCTGATTTACTCTCGTGACTACGGACAAGAGTATGAAGATTTAATTGGCACAAGATTCAGCCGAGCCATACTGGAGTCGGAGATCGAACGTATGACGAGGGAGACGTTAATGGAGGATTCAAGGACGGCTTCCGTTGATAATTTTACTTTCGAATGGTCTATGGATAGCTGCTCGTTTACATGTAAGTTGAGAAATATACGGGATGAGACGAAAACTATAGAAGGGAGTGTGAAGGTATAATGGCGGACTTGCCGAGTTTTTTGCAAGATCAGAGTGAAGAGACAATCATGCAAAGAATGCTGGAACGAGTGCCCGCGGATATTGATAAATCCGAGGGTTCTTTTATTTGGGACGCTGAGGCACCGGTTGCATTTATGTTGTCGGAAGCGGCGATTTGGGCGCAGCAGGTGTTGCAGCGGGGTTTTGCCAGTTCTTCGTTCGGAGAGTATTTGGACCTAAGAACGGCTGAGCATGGAGTGGTGCGGCGGACAGCTGTTGCAGCGACTGGATCTGTTAGGTTTAAAGGGACACCGGGGAAAGTAATCCCAGCAGGTTCTATTGTCGCAACTCCAGCGGATGAAGTAACAGCTGAAGCATCGATTGAATATGAGACAGTTGCTGCTGTTATTTTACTAGAGAACGGTGAGGGTATAGTGCCTGTTCGCGCAATCGTACCAGGAAAATCAGGAACGGTGCCCGCCGGGGTCATTACGGTATTGTCCACTCCGATCAATGGTGTGACTGCGGTGACGAATCTGGAAGAAACGCGAGGCGGAGCAGATATCGAATCGGATGAATCTTTGCTTGAACGATTCTATTCTCAAGTTCGCAATCAAGGGACAAGCGGCAACAAAGCTCAGTATTTAAAATGGGCCGGAGAAGTTGCGGGTGTAGGCGGAATGCAGGTGACTCCACTCTGGAATGGACCAGGGACAGTAGGAATTTATTTGCTCGACACCGAAAAACGTGCGGCTAATGCGGAGATAGTAGCTGCAGTTCAACAGTATATTGATCCCACGCAGGACGGGCAGGGGGAAGGGACGGCACCCGCAGGCCCAATTGTTACTGTGCAACCAGCACAAGAAGTATCTATTAACATTAGTGTGAAGCTTACACTTGCGAGTGGTGCTTCATTTGCGGACGCGAAGGCCCATATTTTAAGTGGGGTAAAGGGATATTTGAAGCAGCTAGCATTTACTGATTCTTATGTTAGGTATACACGTATTGCGGCAGTTCTGCTCGATATTACATCAATTATAGATTATTCCGATTTGACGATGAACGGTAGTACGGATTCTGTTATGGAGATCCATCCAGGGCAAGTTGCCGTATTGGGGACGGTGGATGTCCATGAATGAGACTCTAATAGCAAGCGAACGCGGGCGTGAACTGTTCTCGTATCTTCCGACTTACTATGAGAGTTCTCGTATTATGCAAGCGGACATGAACACTAAGGGAACAGAGCTGGATTCGCTGTTTGGAACACTAGATGAAATATTGCAGCAATTTTTTGTTCAGACAGCTACTTGGGGTTTGGACCGTTGGGAGTATGAGTTAGGAATTCAGACTGATCAACGCAAGCCGATAGAACAACGTAGAGCATTGGTTGAATCTAAACTACGCGGCAGTGGGAAATTCTCCGGACGCCTAGTCAAAAATGTAGCCGAAGCCTACGACGGAGGCAAAGTAAACGTAACATTCCAACCGCAGGAGTGGAGTTTTACGGTAGAGTTCATCGATACGGTAGGAATCCCACCTAACTTGGATGATTTGAAGGCCATAATTGACGAGATTAAGCCAGCCCATATGAAGGTGGAATATGAGTTCAATTATTTGCTCATTCGAGATATTCACGGTGTCCTGACACTCAACCAGATGGAGCAAGTTCCCTTATTAAAATTTGCAGGAGGTGATCCAGTTGGCCAGTAACACACCTAAACTTAATTTATTGAAAAAAAATCCGGCAACTGACGGTAACGAGACATTTAATATTAAAACAATGCTGAATGACAACTGGGATAAAATTGATGTCGCTGTCGGTGATTTGCAGGAAGCGGTGCAGGATATTCATGTGCCGAATGCTACTTTGGCTCAAGCTGGGATTGTGCAGCTCTCAAATGCTACTAATGGTACGAGAGAGAATGTGGCGGCGACGGAGAAAGCGGTAAAGATGGTAAATGATTCGGTTAATGTGCATTTGGCGGATATAGCGATATTGAACCCGATAACAGGCAGCACGGAAAATGCTATATTTCTAAACTTTACAGCGGCACAAAATAAAAAGGGCTCATTTAAGGCTACTGTAAATAATACCGCTAACGTAACCATCAATAATATACCATTTTTGAAATTGGACGGAAACCAAATTGCATCTGGCGGTATTAAGTCAGGTAAGGTTTACGATTTTTATTACGATGAAGCAAGTGGTGGGCGTTTTTTTATATTAGCTAAAGCATCTGGTAACGCTGCTGCTGGTGATGTTTTAGCTGGGAAGACATTCAGCAGTGATGATGGGGAATTTACTGGTACAATGCCAAACCGTGGTGCTGGTCGCACCGTTACACCAGTAACAACAGACCAGATTAAAGAAGCTGGATATTATAGCAGTGATATTACTATAAAAGGCGATTCTAATCTATTACCTGCAAATATTGTGCAGGGTAAAACTATATTTGGTGTTACTGGAAAGGCCTCTAACAGATATCGGTTCCCCTCTTCTGAAATAGAAATTCCACCAAATTCAGTATTAAACGTACCATTACCCTTCACACCTATTACTTATTTTATAACTGTAAGACATTTTGCTTTTGTTGCTCCAATTTATACAAAAATTTTTTCAAGTGAGTCATATTTTAGTATTGATCAGTCTTCTGGTTCCGCTAAAATTGATATATTCCATTCATCTAATTCACTAATAATTAAAAACAATGAATCTGAATTAATGAAAATTATAGAAGGCGTTGCATACGCTGTATAAGGAGTTGTTACTAATGGTTGAATCTTGGATTAAAAAAAATTACTTAACTGGAATGTTGGATGTAGTCGGAGAATGCATAGTCTGGGGGAGTAGTGATATGTATTATGGTATTTACACACCAATAGATAAATTTGAAAAGATGTTTGGTGCTGTAATCCAGAACGCACTTGATACCGGTTCGGATGTTAAGCAGGCTATCAGAGACAGTGATGCAGACAACACAAAAGGATTTAACGATATCCTATAGCGCTTAATGAAAAAACTACTCCACACCACCAACGCCCCCTTAGGCGTTTTTATTTTACCCCCGGACCTCATCCGGGGGTTATTTCTATCAGACAGGAGGAATACCTAATGCCAGACCCGCAACTGGAAACATTACAACGAGTAACGCGAGTCGAGACGAAGGTAGATAATATCGAGGAGAAGCTAGACTCCGCGATTAACGCGCGCGAATTGGCTGTAGAAGCGATATCTTTGGCGAAGTCGGCGCATGAGCGGATAGACAAAATCGATAAGACGATTTTTTGGTTGGTCACAACTGTAATTGGTGCTGTCATTCTGGCAATAATTAAAGTTGTTATGGAAGGAAGAGGGTAGTATGCAGTTACGTAAACAAGGAAATGCGCAGGGAATTGATGTATCTCACTGGCAAGGAGCTATTGATTGGCATCAGGTTGCGGCTAGCGGGATCTCCTTTGTTTTTATAAAAGCTACACAGAACAGTATGGACAAGCGGTTTCTCGACAACGTCCTAGGAGCAAAAGCTGCTGGGTTGTTGGTTGGTGCATATCACTACATGGACGACTCGGTCACTACGGTGGATCAGGCAAAGGCTGCGGCGCGAGTGTTTTACTCAGCCATACAAGCGGCTGGTGGAGTTAAACTATTTGATCTTCCACCTGTCATGGACTATGAGTCCAATAAAAATAACTTAAACAAAGCGACGATTACGATGGTCGCTAAGAGCTTCCTCGATGAAATTTACCGACTGACAAGTAGTAAACCCATGGTGTACACTTATCCGTCGTTTATAAGTAATTTTAGTGGTCTGAATCATTATCCTCTGTGGATCGCTCGTTACAGTGCAACTCAGGTGCCAGCAGATGCTGCGGGCTGGGCTCGTTGGACGTTCTGGCAATATAGCGATGGATCGGCGGGTGGCTCACTTCCGAACGGTACAAGGAAGATTAACGGGATCAACGGTAACGTTGACCTGAATGAATTTGATGGCACAATCGATGAGCTCAAAAAGCGCTATTCGAGCCATGCAGCAGGGAAGGATGATGATAAAGTGGCGGACAACCAAGAGCGGGATATTAACATCGTCAGCACATGGGCGGCTGATGACTGGGCTGAAGCAAAGGCTAACGGTTACTTTGACGGTAAACGTCCGGGAGCACCGATCACTCGCGAAGAGACGGCCATCGTCGTCAACAAGCTGCGAAGGAATTTCCTTAAGTTGATCGCGGGGAATTCAGCACAAATTGATCAACTGCATCAAAGACTACTTCAAATCGAGAAAGGAGATCAACGATAATGAACAAGAAAAGGTGGCGTAACTACGCTCTATGGATCAGTGTTGTATCTCAGGCAGTACTACTAATTCAGCTTGTTGGGCATCTGACAGGCGTTTTTGATTTGACGGAGGCAATGAAACAGGATCTATTAACTATAGTGGATGTTGTCCTTGGACTATTAGCAACTATGGGGATCATCTCGAATCCAACGAAGCCAAATAGTAGCGGATATAATTTGTAAGGATAATCCGTCCACGAAGCGGTCGTTGACTTTACATTTTTTAATCTATCTCCTTTTAGCTAGGATCGAAATGAAAGAGTATGCTGCAACTTATTATTTCATAAAATTTCCTTGCAATCCTTAATTTATATGATAAATTAATGGTGAGAAAGATGAGTAAAGGAGATAGAGTTTTGATAACTTCAAAAGGGCAATATAAAGAATATGTTAAAACGGATATGTTAGCGAACAATATTTTGGAATGGAAGTGGACTCATCGATTTTCTCGGCCTATCATTCGTTTTCAATTATTGTTAAGAAAAGTAGAATACTATAAAAATTGTCGCACGGATCTCTTAGGTAAAATATATTTTAAATTTTTGATGGTTCGATTTGTTAAGATGTCTGTTAACTTAGGTTTTAGCATACCTCCCAATGTTTTTGGTAAGGGTCTTAGCATAGCCCATTATGGAAGTATTGTAGTTAATGGAAACTGTAATATCGGCGAGAATTGTCGTATTCATTCAGCTACGAACATCGGAGAGGCCAAAGGCCTATCCCCTTCGATTGGAAATAATGTTTATATTGCCCCAGGAGCCAAAATTATTGGCGGGATAACTATAGGGGATAATGTTGCAATTGGAGCAAATGCAGTTGTTCTGAAAGATGTTCCGGATAATGTTACAGTGGGTGGCATACCCGCACAGATTATTTCGGATAAAGGATCAAAAGGTTTGCTTGTTGATATTATAGAGCAGTAGGATGACCATACGTAACCTTGACAGCGCCCAATGGGGCGTTTTTATTTTTCCCCAAGGCAATTTGTATTTCAAATATCAACCATTGAATAAAGAACATAAGTTCGCATATAATAAGAACATAAGTTCCTGTATGGAGATGATATTGGTGGAAAAATACATTGGGCAAAGGGTTGAGATTATTTATATGGATCGGAGCGGGAAGATCACTCAGCGCCGGATCGAGGTACATGCGGTACGTGGAGGATTGGTTCGTGCTACCTGTCTGAAAACGAAGTCACCACGTGCGTTCCGAGTTGATCAAATTCTGGCTTGTATCCCCGTAAAAGGTGGTGGCCGAAGTGCTTCCTGATCTGGAACGCAAGCTATTGCGTATCCTGTACAACTTCTCCAGTAAGCGACGCCGGATGCCGGAAATAGGCGAGTTAGAACGGATGACAGGGCGAACAAAAGGTGACGTCTTGAGTGGCTTAAGTGTTTTGGAACAAGAGACGTATATTAGTTGGCCGGATAAACCCGACCTTCATAGTATCGTCGTTGTGGAAGGGTGGGATCGTGGGAAACCAGTTAGATTGTGGTACTGAGTATAAAAGAGAAAGAGGATACCTAGAACTATTTCCTTGGTTTTTAGGTACCCTCTTTTTTTAATATGGTATCAGTTCAAATAATTCAACGATTAAAATCGTCTCATCCTTCAATTCAATATTAATATCTTTCCAAGCTAACCGGTGGTCTTCTTGGAATTGATGTACGTTATCCCCGTTTCCCTCTCCTCGCACAAGTCTTAGATCAGGATTACCAAACGTAGTTTCAAATACTTCTGTCAGTCTAACATGACATCGGGGTGTACCTTGTTTATCATAGACGGTTAAAATTTCACCAACGGGTTCATAGGTTTCTCGTAATTCTTGTTCGGAATATTCCTCTTTAGGTGCGCAAGTAGCCGTCTTGTCCCCATTAAGGATTTGCCTGATTAACATCTCGCCTATTCCATTATCATCTTCCCAACCAAAAATCATTTTATATGGAGTTGCTTTCACTTCTGACATTTAAAACCCTCACAATCTATATAGATCAGTTTAACTTATGGTCATCCGGCGCCACATCATCGGATTTTCCCTTTCTTTTCTCCCCATCCCGGAACCCACTCGGAGTTTGGCCAGTTACTTTTTTGAACAACATGGAGAAGTATTTATCATTGCTATATCCTACACGGGCGGCGACTTCATGTACCGGAGAATTACTCTCCGCTAGTAGTCGCTTTGACTCTTCAATTCTGCGGCGAATGAGATAGTTGAAGGGCGAGTCGCCTAGGTCTCTTTTGAAAAGATGGGATAGGTAATGCTGGCTGACATACAGCGTGTCGGCGATATCCTTGAGCGTGATGTTCTGCGTGTAATTTTTATCGATAAACTCTTTGGTCCGAATCGTAATTTCATTCTTGCCTTGCAGGCTCTGGAACTGGTGTTTCACGTCTACAATCCGGTAGATCAGCGTAATGAGGGACATCAGTAAATTGTTGCTGAGCGTCTCGTAACCAAGCACCTGGGAGTCGCATTCTTGCAATATTTCAGACAAATAGCTTTCTACTTTAAAAGCGTACTTCTCACACGATATAACCGGATCGACAGAGGGTGGCAATAACATGCCGATTGGAACGCCTTCGATATGTAAATTGGCAACGCCACAGTAGAATACCTTGAATGGACCCTCGCTTGAGGAGCGCTCCTCGTGCTGGACTCCGGGATTATAAATAGCCATATCGCCTTGATTTAATACATAATTTTTACCGCTAATATTAAATTCTCCACTACCTTCAACAATGTAGATCATTTCGCAGAAATCGTGGATCTGGGGAGCAGCATAGAAGGAGTACTCATCAACAACTTGTCCGGCAAAAAGTAGTTCAGGAGTCTTTTTGAAACGGAATCGATCACTCTTGCTGTGGGGAATTTCGATCTTAGGCACAATAGTTCCTCCCGTACAATAATACTTATATTATATATCATAGCGAAGGGAGACAACAGAATGTAGGTCGTCAAGAGGAGGTATCAAGAGTGAAGCCGGTATGTTCTATTGTTTGGTGATGAGCGTAAAAGGGTATTGATAAGTGAGCAGTCAGCTAAATGGATTAGATCATCCTAGGTGTTATACACGAGGAGGAAATTCAATATGAGATTTAAACAACCCGTTTTAAAAATCACTATGGCTACTGTATTGGTCGGTGTTGTTGCTATGGGCGGCATTGTTTCTAGTACCAATCATCTCCCTACAAGTTTCGCCGCAACTGAAAGTGTAACCGACACAGCTTCGGAGCAAGCTTTGAAAACCTTGAATAGCTTCTATAAGCCTGCATTGAAAGGACAGTTTCCCGGTTCCGTTAGCGATCTTACCATAGGGGAAAGCACCCGTGAAGACGTGTTCGAGCTTATGGGAGAACCGTATGAACAGGGTGACGATGCGGAGTCTTTTATTATCTATCATGCTGAAATGGGCCATCCAGGTTATGCATTCTTGTTTAAGCTGGATAAGATTCGCGAAATGCGCTATTTTGGTACGAATGTCGAGCGAGGAACCAATATCGGTGGCATCACCAAGAAAATGTTGTTTAAGAACTGGTATGCTCCCGACTCCAGAACTACCATTAAAAATGGCAAGGTCAAACAAACAAAAATAACCTATCTTCGCGGCGATTATAAATTGGAGTTTATTTTCAACAGCAGTACAGATTTGGATCATATCAATTTGTTACATGCTTAATGTCAGGTCCACAGGAAAATTAAAAACTCATTATCTTATAAACAAGGACTTTGGAGATATCCAGGTCCTTGTTTTATTTTAGGATCATTTCGAAAATAGGCTGCTCATGAATTGCCCTATTTAAAGTTTGTCCATCGCTTTCGTGAACTGGTTTATCATGAGTGGTTTTTCCATGGTTTGCGACCAGTAAATAACTACGATATTTTTCTTTTGGGCAACGTTGGGGTGTAAATCAACCATTCTCAACGATGAGATTCCAACCGATTCTTTAGCGGACTTGGCTTCTTTCTCTGCAGAAAATTGATAAACAAAAACATACTCTGGATTCGCCAGGTCAGCCGTAGGAAGAGTGACATCGAAAGCTTCGGGAAAAACTCCTTCAAGCTGCAAAGAAGAGTTTTCGCCCTGTTCCGCCGTTCCTACGTTTATTTGAGTGACTTCCAAACCTTGTTTTTCAAGAGCTTTTTGAACATCCTTGGCGGTAACGCTGCTATTACCACTATTACAGGCACTTAACCCTACCAGTACCAATAAGGAGATAGAAATATAACATAGATGCAAAAAAATTCTCATGCTACAAAACCTCCCTTCCTAGATGTTGTTTGTATGATTTAGACGAGGCTAAAGCATATTTTGTTCCTAATTTATTACAGGATTATGTATGTGTACTTAAAAAAGGTTCACTTTATGGACGGTTTGTAGGGCGGCAAACAACAACATAGTGGGTTATCGGATAGCGCTACCAAATTTAATATAAGTGTATAACCAACGAACTCTAAGGAGGAATTAATAGTTATGATTGAAAACACTTACAGATGGAGAGACGGATTTCCTAAGATTGGGATTCGACCAACAATAGATGGCAGAAGAAGAGGTGTACGCGAGTCGCTTGAAGTACAAACCATGAACCTAGCTAAAGCTGTAGCAAAATTGCTATCGGAGCAGCTTCGTTACCCGAATGGAGAGCCGGCCCAGTGCGTTATTGCAGATACATGTATCGGTGGGATTGCTGAAGCAGCTGCGGCCGCTAAAAAATTCAAAACCGCAGAAGTAGGCCTGACAATTACCGTGACACCTTGCTGGTGTTATGGTACGGAAACGATGGACACGGACCCAAGCCTGCCAAAAGCAGTATGGGGATTCAACGGTACAGGTAGACCGGGAGCTGTATATTTGGCAGCGGTATTGTCTGCTCATGCTCAAAAGGGATTGCCTGCCTTTGGTATTTATGGCGAGGATGTTCAGGACGAAGGGGATGACCGTATTCCGGCTGATGTGCAAGAGAAGCTGTTACGATTTGCTCGTAGCGGATTAGCGGTTGCTTGTATGAAAGATCAAGCTTACTTGTCTATGGGTTCGGTATCGATGGGTATTGCAGGTTCTATCGTGAACGATACATTCTTCCAAGAATATTTGGGCATGCGCAATGAATATATCGATATGAGTGAGTTTACACGCCGTCTGGAAGAAGGCATTTATGATCCAGAAGAGTACGAAAAGGCATTTGCCTGGGTGAAAGAAAACTGCAAAGAAGGTCCAGATAACAATCCAGAACATCTGCAAACTTCCCGTGAACGTAAGGACTGGGAATGGGAGACGGTTGTTAAAATGACGTTGATTGCACGGGACCTGATGATCGGCAACCCACGTTTGGCTGAGCTTGGTTTTGGTGAAGAGGCACAAGGTCACCATGCTATTGCATCCGGATTCCAAGGTCAAAGGCAATGGACGGATCACTCTCCAAATGGAGATTTCTTGGAAACGATCCTTAATTCTTCATTCGATTGGAACGGCAAACGCTCTCCTTATATGGTTGCAACTGAGAACGATAGCCTGAACGGAATTGGCATGCTGTTTGGATATTTGCTAACGAACACAGCGCAAATTTTCGCGGATGTGAGAACTTACTGGAGTCCTGATTCAGTAGAACGGGTAACAGGGCATAAGCTGGAAGGCCGTGCGGCTAATGGACTTTTGCACTTGATCAATTCAGGGTCAGCTACGCTTGATGGCACCGGAGAGCAAATGAAGGATGGCAAACCAGCTATGAAGCCATTCTGGGAAATTAGTGACGAAGAAGTAGATAACATGTTGAAGGCTACTCAGTGGCGTCCAGCATCTGTAGAGTATTTCCGCGGCGGTGGATTCTCAACTGATTACCTCACACGTGGCGAAATGCCGATGACAATGGCACGGCTCAACTTAGTGAAGGGACTTGGCCCAGTACTACAAATCGCAGAAGGCTACTCCGTGGAACTACCGGAGCACGTACACGAAACATTGGATAACCGTACGGACCCAACTTGGCCAACCACTTGGTTTGTGCCGAATCTAACGGACAATGGTGCTTTCACAAGCGTGTATGACGTGATGGACAACTGGGGCGCAAATCACGGTGTAATCAGCTACGGTCACATTGGGGCCGACCTAATTACTCTAGCTTCCATCCTACGTATTCCAGTAAGCATGCACAACGTACCTAAAGAAAAAGTATTCCGTCCACGTGCTTGGGGACTGTTTGGAACCGAGCAAGCGGAGAACGCCGACTTCCGTGCCTGCCAGAACTTCGGACCTCTTTACAAATAAATACCCCCAGCATGTGGGGGATGCACTTTTTCGCAAGAACGAATCGAAGGGTAGATAGTCTAGAGTGTGAAATGATTCTGAAGAAGCGTAGCGTTCGCCTTTGTTCCCGGATTTCTACAATTATTGAATTTGTATAAACAAAGAAATCTGGGAACAACAGCGATCGTAAGAACATTTCACAATCGACGACTAGTTAGTTCCATTCGACAGTTCAATTTTAAAAAGGGGAGACAACATCATGCAAAATATGGATACGCGCCAAGAACTCTGTAAATACGCCCGCAAAATCGTGGATAACGGTCTAGTCGTTGGCCCAGGTGGAAACATCAGTGCCCGGGCAGGGGACAAAATGTACCTATCACCAAGTGGTTTTGCACTGGAAGATATCGAGCCAGAACAATGGGTTGAAGTAGATATCCCGAGTGGCGAAATTACCGATAATGGGTTCCGCCCGTCTTCGGAAGTACTGATGCACTTATATGGATACCGGCAGAAGCCAGATATGGGAGCGATGGTGCATACCCATCCTTCACATTGCATTGCGTTCACATTAATTGAAGAGAATTTGCCCATGATGTTCCCGGACCAAGCTGCACTTGTGGGTAGAACAGCCTTTATCCCTTATTTGATCCCGACAACGGATCTGTTAGCCGATGCAGTTGCTGCAAAAGTAAATGAAGCCAGTTCGATCCTACTTGGAAATCATGGTCTTGTGACGACAGGTCGCAATCTGCGCGAAGCTTATTATCGCACACAGGTTGTAGAGGAGAGCGCGAAGATCTATTTGAGCGCAAAGGCAGCAGGAACCCCCGTTCCACTGACGGATCAAGAGGTTGCTGACATTGCAGCACTTGAAAGCGAAGATTACCGGATCAAGCTGCTACAAAAAATGAAATGAGCGGGTGGTGTAATCTATGAAGCAAACGCCATGTGTGTTGGCTTTTGACCTGGGGGCCAGCAGTGGCCGGGCACTTATTGGTGAGATAGTTATGGACGAATCTGGTGGTCCAAGTCAATTGAGGATTACGGAAGTCCATCGATTTCCCAATAACGCCATCCAAATAGGTAACCATCTGCATTGGGACACCCCCTTGTTGTTGCAGGAGATAAAGAACGGAATCCTTAAAGCATTCCAAGCAGGATTCGAGCCAGAAAGTTGTGCTATAGACACTTGGGGGGTTGATTTCGGGCTATTAGATCGCAATGGCGAACTGTTAGGCATCCCGTATCATTATAGAGATCATCAGACGGAAGGCCTTGTTGAAGAAGTGTCGGCATTCATTGGAGCAGAGCGATTATTTAGAGAAAGTGGTCTGCAATTTATGCCGTTTAACACGCTTTATCAATTATATGCGATGAAAAAAGCGGGCTCTCCCAAGTTAGATCTGGCGGAAACACTTTTACTGACGCCGGATTTGTTCAATTATTTTCTAACCGGACGTAAAGCATGTGAATTTTCGATGGCGACCACAACACAGTTGTATGATCCCGGCGTCGGGGAGTGGAATACATCCTTGATGGAGGAGTTAGGATTACCTACTTCGATGTTTCTAGAGCCTGTTCAGCCAGGTACAGTGATTGGGGAACTTACAGATGCGTTATGCAGTGAACTGGGAGTTGCCAAGATGAAGGTTATTGCTGTAGCTTCACATGATACGGAATCGGCTGCTGCAGCTGTGCCAGCTTCCACTTCTTCGTATGCTTACCTTGTTAGTGGCACATGGTCGTTACTCGGGACGGCGATGACATCGCCGATACTTGATCCCGCTGCAATGGAGTATCAATTTTCCAATGAAGGCGGAGCAGATGGCACATATCATCTACTTAAGAACATCATGGGGCTGTGGATTGTACAGGAATGTAAACGGAAATGGGAACAACAAGGGACTCGCCACTCATTCGGTGATCTCGTTGATCTAGCCGAAGCAGCGGCACCATTCCACTGTTTGATTGATCCTGATAATCTAGGGTTTATGAATCCAGATGATATGCCAGAGGCCATCCGTAGCTATTGCCGAGAAACAGGGCAACACGTTCCCCTCACGGTAGGTGAAATCATTCGTTGCATACTAGAAAGCCTCGCGTTACGTTATCGGCAGGTGCTAGAGCAAGCGGAAGAGTTGACGGGCTCTCTTTTTGAAGGATTGCATATGGTTGGTGGGGGCATACAGAATGAGCTGTTATGTCGCTTCACAGCAAATGCGCTTGGACGTCCAGTTTGGACGGGACCTGTTGAGGCGAGTGCTATCGGTAATATGCTTGTACAGTTAGAGACATGTGGTCATATCGGGGATCTACAGGACGGTATTGAATTGGTGAAATCATCTTTCCCGATAAATACGTACGCACCAGAAAGTCAGCAAGAGTGGTCCGAAGCGTATGCGCGTTATATGCAGATTGTGAAGACACCAGTACAGTCGAAGGTCAATGCAAATAACGGGAAATGATCCATCTATTTTATAGTGGAACTGTATATGAGTTTGAGTAAAAGGAATTTCTCCATGTAATTTCGATAGATTGCCCTGAAATGGTGGTTTATCGCATTATTACAGGGAGTTTTTCCGGTTATTTGATGCCTATGGATCATATGGCTGAATTTAACTGGAGTTATTCCAGTTAGAGGTCGAAGAAACAGGGCATGAACTCAACCCGGCTCATGTTTATTAGGATAGGAGGATTTTAATATGCTAAAAGGAATTTCTAGCTTGATATCACCAGAGTTGATCAAAATATTGATGGAAATGGGCCACTCGGATGAGATCGTATTTGCCGATGGCAACTTTCCTGCAGCCAGTCACGCTCAGCGCCTTGTACGCTGTGACGGGCACGGAATACCAGAGCTACTGAATGCAGTTCTACCGCTTCTTCCTTTGGATACCTATGTGGATCATCCTGTGTCGTTAATGGCCGTTACGCCAGGCGATAAGGTAGAGACACCGATTTGGCAGGAGTATAAGCAAATTGTGAGTCATTTTCATTTGGTAGATGATGTGTTTGAGGAAGTAGAACGGTTCGCTTTTTATGAGCGGGCTAAGAAAGCATACGCGATTGTATCGACAGGTGAGAAGGCGCTTTATGCAAATATGATTCTGAAAAAAGGCGTTATCTCTCAGTAAAATAGAACTGAATCTTTGAAACTAACCAAACACAGCGGCAGCTCTAGGAGAACTGCTACTGTGTTTTTTTGTGTGCGAATCTCTATTGAAAGAGCTTACAATAGTAGGTAATATCAGGTGTAGACTCAGAGGATGGAGGATGATGACGTATGAGGAAGACAGCTTTTGTGACCGGAGCGGATCACGGGTTGGGTCTTGCACTGGTGGAAGTACTGTTAGGGAAAGGCTATCAGGTTATTGCAGGAAGGTATAATCCAGCAGAGAGCATGTTATCTAAGCTACAGGAGCAGCACAAAGATGCATTACAAACTATCGAGCTGGATATAGGGAATGATGCTAGTGTAAAAGCCGCTGCAAATTGGATCAAACAACAGGTTCGTAGTCTAGATCTGTTGATTAATAACGCCGCTATTCTAGGGGATAAGGAAGCTACGATTACCGATGAACTAGATACCGAGGAAATGCTACAGGTGTTCAATGTTAATACGCTAGGGACTCTTCGTGTAACAGGAGCGTTGTCAGGACTTCTTCTAAACAGCAGTGACAAAATGATCGTCAACATATCCTCGGAGGCCGGGAGTATTACGAACAATTATCGGCAAAGTTGGTATGCTTATTGTATGTCCAAGGCTGCGCTGAACATGCAGTCAAGTCTAGTATATAACGGCTTAAAAGATGCAGGAGGACAGGTGCTTGTCATCCATCCAGGCTGGGTGCAGACGTATATGCAGGGAGTGCTAGATGCGGAAGCAGTGTACACACCAATGCAGTCAGCGACTCGTATTGTAGATATCATTCTAGATAGGCTGAACCGAAAACAAGAGGATCGTCAAGGTCTTGAATACGTAGATGTTGAAGATCAAGTAATCCCTTGGTAAAGCACGTTGTACTCTTTTAAAAAGGGGAGCATTGGCCAGTTTTTTTTCCACTAATAGGACCATTTCTTGTTAATTGGAAAAATAGTATGACGTTATTTAAATGTTCAAAAAAGGTTGCTATTTCCTTTACGCAATTTGTACTGGGTATGATATGATATGTCAGTTGAAAATTATTGTATCGGGGGCTCCTTTCTTCATGTCATCGCAGTCTTATCAAAACGTAAAAATTGTTAGTGCAGATCCTAGCGCTATCGGCCTGTTTGGACTGGCCATCGTCACGCTTGTGGCATCCTCGCAAAAGCTGGAAATTACTTCAGGACTCAGCTATGTCGTTCCTTGGGCTATATTTCTCGGAGCTTTTGCACAATTGTTCGCTTGCATTCAAGATGCTAAGCACAATAACACCTTCGGGATGACCGCATTTGGTGCATACGCCTTTTTCTGGTTTGCCATGGGATCCAGCTGGTTGATTAAACTCGGTGTATTTGGTCCTGAACTGGCGTCTACTATCGATGTGAAACAAATGGGGTTTGCGTTTCTTGGGTACTTAGTATTCACCTTGTTCATGACGCTGGGAGCTATGGAGACGCATAAAGTGTTGTTTACCATCTTTGTGCTCATCGATTTCTTGTTCCTTGGGCTGACCCTAGACTCTTTCGGAGTAGGTGGAGGAGTGTTCCATACGGTAGCAGCTATTGCTGAGATGGGAATAGCAATTGTGTCACTATATGGTTGTGGCGCAGCAGTATTAAATGCACATTTCGGTCGTGTCTTCTTGCCTGTAGGTGCTCCTTTTAAAATTTTTAAGAAATAATTAGCGCTACATCATTCAAGTGCTTAAGGCGGTTTCTTCTTTTTATAGAGGAAGCCGCTTTTTAATTCTAGCTTATTGAATTTAGTAGCATGAGACAGAATGACGATAGAATAGTGTATTCTCTTTATATATGGATATTTATTAAATATGAATCATAGATGGAGGAGAAAAGATTATGGAAGAAAACCAAGGGAAAGCACTTCTGATCGGCAATAATGGAGATGCTCTCTATCATCCGTTATTTGCGGTTCAGAACCAATTGCAAACGATATTTTCTGGAGAAATAGATGTCGTACCTAGTGACGATTATGATCAACTTCTAGCAACAAACCTTAAACATTATGAATTGTGTATTTCTTATGCTGATCGCTGGTCCAGTCCAACTTCGGATGCACAAATGGCGGGATTGTTAAGTTATGTCGCTAATGGTGGCGGATTGCTGGTATTACACAACGGAATATCGTTGCAGGCCAGACATGAAGGAGCCCAATTGGTTGGGGCGCGATTTACGGGGCATCCTGCTAGTGATAACCTCAAGTTTGAGTTTGAGGCCGTCGATCATCCTATCTTACAGAACTGTATACCTTTTGAAATGATAGAAGAGCCTTATCGGTTTGAGTTTGGTGTGCTCAGTGAGAGAGAATTATTGATGTCTTACATACATGAGGGCAAACGATGGGCGGCAGCTTGGACACAACGTGTCGGATTGGGAAATGTCGTATACCTCATGCCTGGGCATGAGCTGACCTCTTTTCAGCATCCCGAGTATAGCAAGCTGTTGGTTAATGCGGCCCGTTGGCTGCTTATGGTGAAAAAATAATAAAACGTCCGATGGATGCCAGTATCTTGCATCTATCGGACGTTTATTGTATGGAGAGGGATCTCTTCACTTTGATAAGGATTTGATCAATTTATTTATTCTTTTGTTCTGCGAATCCGTCAGATCGGCGCTTCGTTTCTCTAAAACATCTAAGAACTCTTTTGCATTGTCAGCATGAATACATATCATCATTCTTTCCGCATGTTGTGGAACCTCTTTCGATCTACAAGTGGCTAGGTGATGGATTAAAATTGGAAATACTTCTTTTCGATATTGTTCATTCGCTTTACAGAGCTTCGCAAATACAGTAATGCTGTTATCTACTGTAATGACGCTGCCCGTCTTATAAGCTTGTTTAACAATATCCAGATGATTGTATAATTCATCTGCGCTTATATCAGCTATGGTTGCCAATGCGGTCATGCTTCCCCAAGCTAAACGATTATTCTTGGATAGTAGAAGTGAGCTGAAATTGTCGGTATACGCGGCAATCAATTCCGGCTTTCTACTCCCGATTTCATACAGTACCTTAATACAATCGTTTGCTACGGCTTTTTCTTTACTCTTTAAGCCCAGAACGATTTCCTCTATGCCTTTTATATTGTTAGTCTCACATAGCTCAATCGCTAACTCAATATTGGGCTCCTCATCATTTCGCCCCAGGCTATTAGCTAATTTGGATAACATATTCGAGCCCCCGTTCCTGTCTTATCACGATCTTTCAAGAATAGCCCACGAATGTTTCTCTTTCCCTCAACAGGTAGAATTGCGGTGAAAAGCAAAGCGTAGTGGGCGTTTGAATCTGGAGAAGCTACAAGCTTTCTGCAAGAAAGCTGATACGAAAGTATAAGCTGAGTTCGTCTTTGCCGTGTGATTGTAACCCCATTGGGTGTTATTCAATAGAAACAATCACACGGTAACAACGATCGAAAGATCAAACGACCAACGAAGCGCCCACCTTTTCACCGACCCGCAATTCTAATACACCACTTCTATATTTTTGCTCCCCAGCATCTCCAGCCATTCTACAGACGGTTTACGATCCGTGATTAGATAATCGATCTGATCCAAATCAGCTAACTTAACGAAGGCGGTTTTATCGAATTTGGTGTGATCTGCAAGCAGAATGACCCGGTTGGCATGGCTCAGCATGTATTTTTTTAATTCACATTCGGGTTCGTTGGAATCGGAGATTCCTTTATCAAGCGATACTCCCTTGCAGCCAATGACAGCGGTATCCACATTATATTTTTGTACGGTATCATGTGCAGTCGGTCCAACGAGTGACAAAGAGCGGGAACGAAGTGTACCGCCTGTGGAAATGATGTTCAAATTCGAACTAGCGAATTCGTGTAGGATATTGACCGAATTGGTGATGATTGTTAGGTTGTTTTTGTTATTTAGTGTCTTCATAAATTCGAATGAAGTAGAACTGGGATCAACCATAAGCGTGTCACCATCATTGATCAGATCCATGGCCTTCAGGGCAATCTCACGTTTCATATCCATGTTAATTGTATTGCGCGTTGTATAGGGAAGGTCTTCGTTTGTATGTCTGTTAAGCATGGCTCCGCCATAGGTCCGGCTTAAAATGCCTTCTTTCTCCAACTTTTCGAGATCCCGACGGATTGTCTCTTCCGTAACATCGAACATCTTACTTAAGTCAGCTACAAGCACACGCTTGTCCTGATGAATCAAGTCGATGATTCTCTGTCTTCTTTCTGGAGCCAACATACTTATCACCTCATATTTGTCTCATGTCTTGTAAAGTGCAAGAACATTTTCTCTATCATAACGATAAAACAGATTTGTTGGCAACTGTCACAAATATAACATAAAACAAATGAAAACAACATTATATATCTTTAATTTGTTGACAACAAAGATTTACGGGGGTAGGATGAAATTGTAAACAACAGTTATCAAAGTATGAGATAAAACAAGATGACATGGGAGGCTTATTGAGGATGAGTACACGTGCATACTATGTTCCGTCAATTAACATTATGGGCAAAGGTTGTCTGGGTGATGTTGGACCTTTCATTCAAGAACTGAAATTACGGAAAGCGCTTGTCGTTACCGATAAGTTCTTGATGAAATGTGGGATCGCAGGCAAAGTGTTGGCCATATTGGACAACGCGAACATTCCGTACGCTATCTATGATGATGTTAAACCAAACCCTACCTGCAAAAATGTTCATGACGGTGTTGATTTCCTGACAGCAAACGATTGTGATTTTCTCGTATCTGTAGGTGGGGGTTCGCCGCAGGATACAGCCAAAGCAATCGGAATTATTGCGACAAATGGTGGTCACATTGCACAGTATGAAGGAGCTCATAAGTCAGCCAATAAGTCCTTACCAATCGTTGCTATTAATACAACCGCAGGCACTTCAAGTGAAGTAACCGTTAACTATGTCATCACGGATGAAGATCGTAAGGTCAAGATGGTAATGGTCGATAAGAACAGCTTAGCTACCATTTCCGTTAATGACCCTGAGCTAATGGTCGACAAGCCAGCCGACTTAACCGCTGCAACAGGAATGGATGCATTGACCCATGCCATTGAGGCACTCGTTACACCAGGAGCATATCCGGTAACAGATGCAACAGCACTTGCTGCTGTTGAACTTATTTTTAACTACTTACCACGCACGGTGAAAAATGGACATGACATCGAAGCTCGGGAGCAAATGGTATATGCCATTTTCCTAGGCGGGCTTGCTTTCAATAATGCGGGTCTGGGATATGTTCATGCGATGGCGCATCAGCTTGGCGGCGTGTACGATTTACCCCATGGAGTGTGTAATGCCATGCTACTTCCCTATGTGGAAGAAGAGAACGCTAAATATGTACCAGAGAAATTCCGCAATATCGCCAAAGCGATTGGCTATCAGGTTGTGGGAAAGACAGATAAAGAGTGCGCTGACTTCGTTGTCGAAGCAATCAAGAATCTCTCGAAAGAGGTTGGTATTCCATCCAAACTATCGGAGCTTGGTGTCAATGAAGTAGATTTGGATTTGTTAGCTGAAAATGCAATGAAAGATGCTTGTGCACCAGGTAATCCGTTTATACCAACGAAAGAAGAAGTCATTACCTTATTCAAAAAAATACTGTAGAAGCAACAGAGAAAATACATTTAGAGGAGAGAACCTATTGTGAGCAAACTAACGATTGAAAAACCAGCAGTTAATCATGTACAGATAGAAGCGCCTTTTATTAAAGAAATGGCAGAGATCACTTACCACATGTGGAATCTTGGTTGGGACGAACGTAATGGCGGAAACATTAGTTACCTGTTAGATGAGGCTGAGGTTGCGAAGTATATTTCAATCGAGCACGCTGACCGGAGTATCAAGCTTTCTTTTCCGGTTCAAGAATTAGCAGGTAAATACTTTATTGTTACGGGTTCAGGCAAGTATTTCAGAAACGTAATCTCTGATCCAGAGGCCAACTTGGGGGTAATTCGAGTATCCGCTGCTGGTGATAGTGTAGAAGTACTGTGGGGGCTTCGTGACGGAGCGGTACCTACGAGTGAGCTAGCTTCACACTTTATGAGTCATATTGAACGATTAAAAGTAGACCCTTCCCACCGTATCGTAATGCATTGTCATGCAACGAATGCGCTGGCTATGACTTTCATTCATGATCTGGATGAGAATAAATTAACGAAGACATTATGGGAAATGTGTACGGAATGTCTCGTTGTGTTCCCGGACGGCGTCAGCGTGATTCCTTGGATGGTGCCAGGTAGTAATGAAATCGGCCGAGCAACCGCTGCGAAAATGAAAGAGCGCCGCGTAGTCATTTGGCCTCAACATGGTATTTTTGGCACGGGCTCGAATATGGATGAGACATTCGGTCTGATTGAAACGGTAGAAAAGGCAGCACAAATCTACATGCTGGTAGCTCATCATGAGATCAAGCAAAGAATAACAGATCAAGAGCTGATTGATTTGGCGAAGGCATTTGGGGTAACTCCAGTACCTGGGATTTTAAAAGGATAATTGTTCTTTTACCCGGAAAACCTCCCGTTATTTTGTTAGAATATCTATCATTTCAATAATTAACTGGAAATAATCCAGTTGTTTTAATCAAGTTGTCCTCGTTATTGTACAAAACTTTATAATACATGGAGGAATTCCATTTAAGGTATTATTTGAAGGTAAGCAATTCACATTAGCTGGAGGTTTTCCTGTTAGTTTAGGAGGACCGTGTGCGGCTGTAGCGAGTAGGGTCCAGTAAACATCGTTATGAACGACAAGAAGTATTGCTATTGCAATGCAGGAGTAGGAGTAAAAGGTTCATATATAAAAACAGGGTCCTCCATTGATTTAGTGGAGGACCCTGTTTCTTTATAATCTTATTACTCATTCACATTATATAGTATACGAGCTAACAGATCTTGGCTGTAGTTACCGAAATTTCTACCGTAAATAGTTAGACCACGTTTATTAATAGGGTTGTCTGTGACTGCGATCCGGAAGGTCAACTCACTCTTATAATCTAATTGGATTTGATCTAAAGTGACATCCGAGATTCGACACCCGTCAATGAAACTACCCTCATTGTTGATACGGATCAGCTTCAGCATCCCATATTGATTCAGGTGAGGTGGCCACCAGTCTGGATTGAAGGTACCTCTCGTATCTCCAAAGTCTCCTGGGCTCGTCCAGAAACCGATCTCAATTCCGTTCACATAGAAATATATGTCTGATGGATAGTTGTCAGCGAAACCAGGGGCCTCTGAGCCAAGCTCCATCGAGAACTGAATCTCGCGGAAAGTTTGGTTAGGCTTAAGATAATTAGGGATGCGATACTCTAGAAATCCATCAGCCAACCAAATAATCTCCGAATCAATTCGTTGTGGATCAGCAAAATACCTAGGATCATCGAAATCACCGATAATACTGTCTTTGGTAGCCAACCCACAGGTGGGAATCGCTTGATAGTTGCTGAAATGTCCAACTTGAATTTCTACCTCATATAAGTTCTCAACTGCTTTGCTGCGGAGATCGACCATGAGTTTATCTTTGTTCAAATAACAAATTTTCTGAATGCCATGTTTGCCAACGGAAGTATTTATCTCAATTAATCCGCTCTCTTCGAGCTTCTTGATGTGCATGGTGATCGCCCCGTTACTAATATTCAATTTCGTGGCGAGATCATTTAAGTTAAGCGCTTGATTCTTGGCTAGTAATTCGAGGATTTGAATTCTTACTTCTGAACTTAATGCTTTGAAAATATCAATACCGCTCATCAAATCCTTAATATAAATCATGTAAGATAACCTTCTTCCAATAGGAAATATGTATTTTGTTTATTTTAGATCATTATAAACCAATCGAGTCACTAAAGGAAGTATCAGATCTAAAAATGTAAAAATTTTTCAAATAATAGTTAAAAATTGTGCAATCTCAAGCATTGTATTCATATAAACCTAAACTTAATTACTGTTATTACCTAAGTTTTCCCTATAAAAGATGAAAAAACGAGCTTTTTCATGTTGAATTCGACTTATGTTTATAAAAATGTGAAATGGTTTATATTTATGTTTACAAGTCGGGTTCTTATATGTTATTTTATACCTGTAAGCGGATTCATTCAATAGTTTTTAAATCAATTCATAATTCTCTGAAATGGAAGGTGATGGATTTGTCGGCAGCAGCACCTAGAGCAAGGATGATCGTAGACAAAGCTTTTAAGATCGCCGAAGTGGATCAACGGATTTATGGTTCGTTTATTGAACATCTGGGACGGGCAGTTTATGGGGGCATTTATGAGCCTACGCATTCCACTGCGGATAACTTCGGTTTCCGCAACGATGTCAAACAACTAGTTAGAGAATTGAATGTACCAATCATACGTTATCCAGGTGGTAATTTCGTATCTGGGTACAATTGGGAGGATGGTGTAGGACCGGTAGACCAGCGGCCCAAACGGTTGGATCTAGCTTGGAGAACGGTAGAACCAAACTTTGTCGGAACCAATGAATTTATGAACTGGGCTAAAGAAGTTGGTTCTGAAGTCATGATGGCTGTTAATCTCGGAACTCGTGGGGTTGATGCGGCAAGAAATCTTCTGGAATATTGCAATCATAAGGGTGGAAGTTATTGGAGTGATTTACGTCGAAGTCATGGATACGAACAACCGCATGGTATCAAAACTTGGTGTCTCGGTAATGAGATGGATGGCCCATGGCAAATCGGGCAGAAGACTCCTCAGGAGTATGGTAGGTTAGCCTATGAGACAGGTAAAGCAATGCGTCTTGTAGATCCAAGTGTTGAACTCGTTTCCTGCGGAAGTTCAAGTACGGGAATGCCAACGTTTCCAGAGTGGGAAGCGATTACGCTCGATCATACTTATGAAGTTGCTGATTATGTTTCCCTTCATCAATATTACGGAAACAGGGACAATGATTCGGCTAACTATTTGGCCCGGACGATGGATATGGAGCATTTTATCCGTACGGTCACAGCTACTTGTGATTACATCAAGGCGAAGAAACGCAGTAAAAAAACGATGTACCTCAGCTTCGACGAATGGAATGTCTGGTATCATTCTAACGATGCCGATACTCAAATCGAACCTTGGAGCGTAGGACCACCGCAATTGGAAGATGTGTATAATTTCGAGGATGCACTGCTCGTGGGAAGTATGCTCATTACGTTCCTACGTCATGCTGATCGAGTGAAGATGGCATGTATGGCTCAATTGGTCAATGTCATCGCTCCAATTATGACGGAGAATGGCGGACGGGCCTGGAAGCAGACGATATTTTATCCATATCTACATACTTCGATTTATGGTCGCGGTGTCTCGCTACAGCCGATCGTAGATTCGCCGGTATACGATGCTCAGGATTATACGGATGTGCCATACCTTGATAGTGCAGTCGTCTATAACGAGGCGGATGAAGAAGTTACTATCTTCGCTGTTAATCGTAATCTGCAAGAATCGCTTGATCTAGAGTGTGATGTTCGTGGTTTTGAGGGGTATCGTCTGGTTGAACATATTGTACTTGAACACGAGGATTTGAAAGCGGTTAATACAGCCGCCGAAGAGAAAGTTAAACCTCATTCTAAAGGAACTGCCATTTGTAAAGATGGATACGTTAATGCGAGATTGTCAAAGGCTTCATGGAATGTGATCCGTTTGAAGAAAGAACATTCAAATTAATGAATAGAACAGCTGATGATAGTTGTTCGATCTCCCGAAATAAGAGGCTTCATAAGCTATACACAACAAGATCACGCTTACAGAATGTTGAACAAATAAGTGGATAGATGTGTGAATTTGACTGTATGCGAAGTGTGTAGATAAAACTAATGAAATTCCAGGGAGGGTTTAAGTATGAAGAAGAATAAAGCATTTATTTTATTAATTATCATGTCCATGATATTAGTGTTATCTGGATGTGGGAAAGCATCAAACTCATCAGCAGGTGGAGAAAAATCGGTCCTTGATGCTGGAGCTGGAGAGAATGCAACGGAATTGTCCTATTGGACATTCGTGGAATTGCATGGACAGCATTTTGAGAAGATGCTTGGAAAATGGAATGCGGCAAATCCTGATCGCCAAATTAAGTTGAATGTTACCGTTATGCCATATGATGATATGCACAATAAATTGTCGATTGCCCTTCAAACGGGTGTAGGTGCTCCTGATATTTCAGATATTGAACTTGGAAAATATCCAGACTTTTTAGCTGGGACGCCACAATTAGAACCGTTAAATGATGTAGTAGAGCAATACAAAGACTCGATCGTTCAATCTCAGTTGGATCTTTATAGCAAAGAAGGAACTGTATACGGGTTGTCCACTCATGTAGGAGCAACTGTTGCATTCTATAACACTGAGATTTTAGACGAAGCAGGAGTCAATTATAAAGATATCGTAACATGGGATGATTTCAAAAAAGCCGGAATTCAAGTATATGAAAAAACCGGAAAATATATGGGAACAGCGGATACAAGTGCAGTATGGCAAGAATCATTACTTCTAGCACAACAAGGAGCAGATCTTACTGATGATGCCGGAAATCCGAAAGTTAACTCCCCAGAAATGATCAAAGCTTTGACGATGTTAAAAGATTTGAAAGACAACAATGTTATTTCTACCATTGCAGGAGGACAGCCAGATACGGAGGAAGCTTATGGTGAATATAACGCTGGAAATTATGTAACTGCATTTATGCCTTTGTGGCAGATGTCCAGATACACAAACTATATGGCTGATTTGTCAGGAAAGATCGCGATCGCTCCCCTACCCGTCTTTGAAAAAGGAATGCCAAGATCATATGGTGGTGGCGGAACTGCGACTGTTGTAACTAAAACGGCCAAAGATATTCAATTGGCGAAAGAATTTATCGCTTATGCCAAATTATCATTGGATGCAAACATTGAAATTTGGAACACACTTGGATTTGACCCGATCAATATGTCTGTTTGGGACATGAAAGATGTAACACATAATCCAGAAAATCAATTCGTGAAGTATTTTGTCAACAATCCATTTGATGTCTTGAATGAAGTGAAAGATGAAATCATGTTGATTAAGTCTACTTCCGCTTCCCCTACAATTAACAATGTTCTTTGCACAGTTACATTGAATGAAATCTTTGAAGATGGTAAGGACGTTACGGAAGCATTAAATGCAGCTCAGGAGCAGATCGTACAAGATCTTAAATAATTTAGAATTAAGATGATAAAATGATGAGCTACTCTGAATTGGGTAGCTCTCTATTTTAAAAAAAAGGAGTAGAGTGATGCTAAAAAAATTCTTATACTCACAAAAGGTCGCTCCTTATGTATTCGTGCTGCCGTTCATCTTGGTTTTCATCATATTTTGGCTCTATCCACTAGGCAATTCATTTTCAATGAGCTTTCAAAAAACCACGCTAGGTCAAGGAGCGCAGTGGATTGGTACGGATAACTACACAAAATTAATGGGCGATGGTGTCTTTTTGAAAGCTGTCACGAACAGCGTGATCTACATGGTCATGACATTGGCCATTCTAATACCGTTTCCTATGTTGTTTGCTGTTTTGATTAATAACAAGTTTATGTGGGGGAGAGAATTCTTCAAATCTACGTTCTTCTTTCCAGCACTGACTTCTGTTGTCGTAGCGGGTACGATTTTTAGACTGATGTTCGGCGAAATGGAAGGGTCTCTGATCAACAGCTTTTTAGGACTGTTTGGAATGGAACCGATGAAATTTTTAAAGGGGCAGTTTACTGGGTATATTGCTCTGATTGCATTGGCGACATGGAGATGGACCGGAGTTAATATGTTGTATTTCTTATCCGGATTACAAAACATCCCAGAAGATTACTACGAAGCTGCTTCGATTGATGGGGCATCCCCTTTTCAAAAATTCACAAGAATCACAATGCCTTTATTAAAACCTACAACGATCTATGTATTAACGATTAGTATTTACGCAGGTTTAGCCATGTTTATCGAGAGTATGATGTTGTGGAATGGTAACAATTCGCCTAAAAATATCGGTCTCACTATTGTCGGTTACTTGTATCGGCAGGGGATTGAGAAGAATAATCTTGGATATGCCGCGGCTGTTGGCATTGTGTTACTAGCCATTACGATGGTAATCAATTTAACACAATTAGCATTCTCGGGCATGTTTAAGAAGGAGGATTAAATATGAATAAGAATATTGCGCTTAAAATAGTCCTCTTCATCTTCTTTGCTATAGTGGGTTTCCTTATACTGGTTCCTTTTTACGCGATTACGATAGCATCATTTAAACCTGGGGCCGATTTGATTCGAAATGGATTAAATTTGAATTTTGATCTTTCAGCTATGAGTTTTAATAATTTCGTTTTTTTGTTTACTGGAGATCATGCCTATTTCACATGGTTTTTTAATTCAGTTCTATTAACAATAGTTCAAGTAACCTTAACGCTATTCGTTAGTGCCACGGTGGCATATGGATTTTCGGCCTATGAATTCAAAGGTAAAAATCTCTTGTTCATCTGTGTATTGCTAATTATGATGGTACCGTTTGAAATTTTGCTGTTACCACTATATACATTAACTAATAATATCGGTCTGATGAATTCATATTCTGCAATAGTTCTACCTGGGATTGCTAGTGCCGCAACGATCTTCTTCTTTAGACAGTATTTAAGAGGAATTCCGAAGGAAATTATTTCTGCAGGCAGAGTAGATGGAGCTTCAGAATATGGCATTTACTTAAAATTAATTTTGCCCGTCATGAAGCCGTCATTTGCTGCTATGGCCATTCTAAACGGGATGAACAGTTGGAATAACTTCCTTTGGCCGTTTATGGTGCTAAGTAGTGGCAGTAAGTTTACGCTCCCTATTGGACTCAAAACATTACTCACTCCTTACGGAAATAATTACGATCTATTGATCGTAGGTTCATTTTTCTCCATCGTCCCTATCTTTATTTTATTCATCGCTTTTCAGAAGTACTTTATTGATGGGATGACGGCTGGTGCGGTGAAAGGTTAAGCGAATTATATAAATATATGAGTGGAGAGCGAGGTCAACTGAAATGGTAGAAATGAAATTGAATGCTCATGAGAAAAAAGGTACGATTAGCCGTTACTTGTACGGTCAATTTGCCGAGCATCTAGGCAGATGCATATACGAAGGGATATGGGTTGGCAAAGATTCACCCATTCCGAATATAGAAGGAATCCGCATCGATGTACTGGAGGCACTCAAGAAATTACATATACCAGTACTTCGCTGGCCGGGTGGCTGTTTTGCGGATGAATATCACTGGATGGATGGCATAGGCCCTGCCTCGGAGCGGGCGCGGATGATCAATAATAATTGGGGCGGAGTGGAGGAAAACAATCATTTCGGCACACATGAATTTTTGCGGCTATGTGAATTGCTTGAGACGGAACCCTATATTAGCGGTAATGTCGGTAGCGGCACGGTACGAGAAATGCAGCAGTGGGTCGAATATATGACCTTCGACGGAGAATCTCCGATGGCTAATCTACGCAAAGAGAATGGCCAGGATAAACCGTGGAGTTTACAATTCTTTGGGGTAGGCAATGAAAACTGGGGTTGCGGCGGGAATATGCGCCCTGAGTATTATGCTGATCTTTACCGACATTACTCAACTTATGTTCGAAATTATGGCGACAACAAAGTGTATAAGATCGCCTGTGGTGCGAATACCGATGATTATCACTGGACAGAAGTGATGATGCGTGAAGCAGGAGGGCTGATGGATGGCCTCAGCTTGCATTATTACACTTTACCAACGGGGAATTGGTTGGGCTCAAAAGGTTCCTCAACGGATTTCGAAACAAACGAGTGGTTTTCAACCATGAAAAATACACTCTATATGGAAGAATTGATCGTCAAACATTCGAAAATTATGGATAAGTATGATCCAGAGGGTAGAGTAGGACTCATTGTCGACGAATGGGGAACTTGGTTTGATGTAGAGCCGGGAACGAACCCTGGGTTTCTATATCAGCAGAATACCCTTCGAGATGCTCTTATTGCAGGGATTAACCTTAATATTTTCCAAAAATATAGCAAGCGCGTGAAGATGGCGAACATCGCTCAGGTTGTGAATGTCTTGCAGGCAATGGTCCTGACCGAAGGAGACAACATGCTTCTAACACCAACCTATCACGTGTTCGAGATGTATAAGGTTCATCAGGATGCTGAATTGCTGGATGTAGCTTTTGAGAGTCCGTTATACACGTATGGTGCACAGTCGATTCCGCAATTAAGTGTGTCAGCATCCATTAATACAGACGGAGCCATTCATTTATCTGCATGTAATTTGCACCATGCGGAGAACACAACCGTTAGCTGTCATATCGATGGAGCTGAAGGCAAGAAGGTTTCAGGTAGAATCCTAACCCATACTTCCTTAAATGAGCACAACACATTTGAACAGCCTGAACGGGTTGCACCGGTTAATTTTGAAGGAGTAACACTGCAGAATGGACATCTTCAATTTGAAATGCCTCCAGCTTCCGTTGTCGTGTTGACATTGGAATAAGGATTGGGGTGAAGGGATATGGAACGACTCGAGGGTTGCAAAGGCTGTACGGATAGCGTCAAGGTATCACCGGAAAAGCTTGAACGGCTAATTGCCATCGCAATGAAGGGCAGAGAGGCAGTGTCTGATCAGGAGTACAATGACAGAATGGATACCTGTTTAAGTTGTCCTGCTCTACAATACGGTACGACTTGCCGCTATTGTGGCTGTCTAGTTGCAGTCAGAGCTCGACTTCAAGATTCCGGCTGCCCCTTTCCTCTAGCCTCGAGATGGAGCTAGCAACTTAGAAATAGTCATTTTTGATGATATCAAAGGAGAAACCAATATGAACATAAATAGAGAATATATTAATCCGCTGGTGGAGCAGCGAGCAGACCCGTGGGTCTACAAACATAGTGATGGTTATTATTACTTTACGGCTTCTGTACCAGAATATGATCGGATTGAGGTTCGCAGGGCCGTTACGCTTGAAGGTTTGAAAGAGGCAGAGACTGTTGTCGCATGGCGGAAATACGAATCCGGGCCGCTAAGCGCCAACATCTGGGCTCCAGAAATCCATTATATTGATGGAAAATGGTACATTTATTTCGCTGCGGCTAGAACCACGGAGACCAAGGAAGGACTTTTTGATCACCGGATGTTTGTGCTGGAGAATGCTTCACCTAATCCACTTGAAGGTGTTTGGGAGGAGAAGGGCCAAATACTTACGCAGTGGGAATCCTTTGCACTGGATGCTACCACGTTTGAGCACCGGGGAGTATTATATTATGTTTGGGCGCAGAAGGACCCCAATATTGAGGGTAACTCCAATCTATATATATCAGAGATGAGCAACCCGTGGACGTTGATTGGGAAACAAGTCATGATCTCTACACCTGAGTACGATTGGGAGATCATCGGTTTCAAAGTCAATGAAGGCGCGGCGATATTGAAGCGGAATGGCCGTATCTTTATGAGTTTTTCCGCTAGTGCTACCGATCATAACTATTGCATGGGGCTCCTAACAGCTAATGAAGACGCTGATTTACTAGATTCACGTTCATGGGTGAAATCTCCGCAACCTGTATTCCAAACGAATGAGGAGACAGGGCAATATGGACCGGGTCATAATAGCTTTACGGTATCCGAGGATGGCCTTGATGTGATGATCTATCATGCACGTAATTATAAAGAAATTACTGGCGATCCACTGTACGACCCTAATCGTCATACTAGAGCGCAGGTTATAGAGTGGAATGAAGATGGCACACCTAACTTCGGCATCCCTGTGAAAGATGGGGTACGAGCATTATAGTTCTATAATTTTATAGTTTGGATTAATCATATAAGGAGCCGATTCTTAACAAGAGTCGGCTCTTTTTGATATGACCGATTGACAACTCGAAATAAAAGGGTTATTTTAACATTAAGTAAAAATTAAATGTTGTGATATTACACTAATATATAGTGAAAACTTAACGGAAGATGGTGAAATAGAAATGAAAGACATGCTTACGAAAAATATATCATTTGCCTACAACGAGGCGCTGGAACTGATTATAGCTATGGGTATGGTTGCTTGTGAAGAACAAATGGAAGAGGTGGCCAAAGAATATAAGTTTGAATTGGACCCACTCGCAACTGACTTCCATCAAGAGGCTAGGGAGCAGCTATCGCCACATGCACTCCGAGAGCTAGAGTTTTTCTTCAAATATAACTTTCTACATAAAGCACTTGATTTTGGTTTCTACTTATCCATCTGTGATTGTCCAAAGATCCAATCTGCTGAAGAATGGATTGCAGAGCTGGATCAGATTCCGGCAGACAAAATTATGGCAGGAATGGTCTATGGTGTGTATCACGATAAGATGGATGAGCTGCTACAAGGACGAGATTGGGAGTATTGGAAGGAAGTTCAGCGAGACCTACCAGCACTTATTGAGTTGGTAAAAGCAACAGAACCACATCCGGAAGTTGCCGGAGCCTTCGAACCACTTCTGGAATGCCTTACCCATCCACTTGAAGCCAAACATCGCTATATGCAGGTGATCCGGCAGTTTTACCAAGATGCATATAAACCTTGGGCGAAACGGATTAAGGATCTGTCGGAGGCATCGGCCCTTCACTATGGTGACTCTTTCAAAGAAGAACCAGAGACTTTTATCCGAGAAACGAACAAGAGTGAGCCGGCACTCTATGATTTACCGACCATTTTTCATATTAGTTTTTTATCACAAGTGTCGAATCATTTGATTTATTCCAATAACGGTCAACATGCCTGGGTTATTTTTGGGATCCATAACGATCGTGTATTTGGACCTGACGCCGATCGTGAGAAGGTAGAGTTATTCTTTAAAGCTCTCTCGGATAAGAGACGAATGGATTTTGTCTCATTATTGCGGGTACAACCTCGGTATGGAGCAGAGCTTGCAGCTGAACTAGGCATTACACCGGCCGCGGTGAATTATCATGCCAACTTCTTGTTCTTTCTGGACCTTTTAGAAATGAAGCGATCGGATCATCGGATGTATTACCACTTGAAGACAGAAAGACTGCGGGAGCTTCTGGCGTTAACGTCCAAAGTCCTGCTGGATGAATAGTATGAAGAGCCACGAAGGGAATAAACCTACTGCATTTGAAACTTTAAAGCGTTTAATTAGCTTAGGCAAGCCCTACTGGGGCCGTTATTTCATTCTTTGTATCATCGTTGCTGTTCTGTCTCTGACTAGTGTTGCCTTAGCAGAATCTTTACGACGGATTGTGAATGCGACGGTCGATGGAAATATGGCGGGACTCATCTCAGGGGGAATTTTTGCGATCGGAGTCGTTGTTGTTGATGGAGCTGGTAATTTCGCCAAAACCTATGTATCCGGTGTCCTGGAATACAAATCGGTAGCTAAACTACAAGCCTCCGTATTATCTAAGCTTATGAAGGTCCGAATGGAGAACTTAGAGCAGCACCACTCGGCGGATTTGATTAGCCGGATCAATGATTCAGCACCAGCGGCACAAATGGGGATAAACGAGAAGACGATTGATATGATCGAAAATATCCTGAAAATCGTTTTTATGCTTACGTATTTAGTATCGCTTCAGTACATGTTGACTTTAGGAACGATCCTCATTTGTGCTACGATTCCTCTAATTATGGTTCCCTTCACGCGTAAGCTTCGAGCTATGCATGAGGAGAGACAGAAAGTTGCAACGGAGCAGCAGACATTTATTCAAGACGCCATTCAGGGAGCAGAAGTAGTACGCTCTTTTTCATTGGCAGGCAAACTGAAGGAACAATTTATGAAGCGTGCTCAGGAGCATCTTCGAATTCATTTCCGGGTTACCCGTGTTGAAGCGGTGGGATATAATTTACCCTTTGCGGTGATTCTTGGTGGTTTGTTATATGTCCTATCATTTGGTGGTTATCTTGTGATCAAAGGTACCCTTGATGTAGGAGCAGTAGCGGCCTTTCTCATTAGCTTTGAGCAAATTTCTCAGCCTGTCGCTCGTCTCTCCAATCTTTGGACTGAATTACAATCCTCTATGGCACAAGGAAATCGTTTGTTTAGCATTCTGGATCTGGAAGAGGAAGGGAGCAGTATACCATCGCAAGATCAGAATTACACCCATGTGAATCAAGACAAATTTCCTTCTATTAAATTTGAGCAAGTAGGCTTCCGTTATGGGGAAGGAGCGGATGTCTTGAAAGGGCTCTCATTAGAGATTAAGTCTGGAAAAGTCACGGCAATTGCGGGTCCTAGTGGTAGCGGTAAAAGCACCATTCTGAACCTATTAATGGCTGCTTATGAACCAAATGAAGGAAGTATATATTGCGGTGATATTTCGCTTCGAGACATTCGTCCCAAGGATTGGCGTAACGAAATTGCTTATGTATCACAAGATCCTTATCTATTCACGGGTACGTTGTTTGAAAATATTGCTTGGGGTAGACTTGGCGCAACCCGGGAGGATGTTATGAATGCTGCACGAGCTGCGGGAATTCATGATTTCATTATGTCGACACTACAGCAGTATGAGACGATTATTGGCGAGCGAGGACTGACCTTGTCTGGTGGTGAACGACAAAGGATGTCTATCGCTAGAGCATTCGTACGTGAACCCAGATTATTGCTATTAGATGAACCAACGGCTGCGCTCGATAGTCATAATGAGGAACTCGTCCAGCAAGCTTTGAAAGAGCTAATGCATGACAGGACAACGGTTGTTGTAGCACATCGTTTGTCGACGATTCGGGATGCTGACCTTATTTATTATCTAGAAAATGGAGAAGTTGTTGAGTCTGGTACTCATAATGAACTGATGATACTAGAAGGAAATTATATGGATATGGTCTCTAAAAGTTTAGATAAGGGCACTCTCCAGTCTCAGAGAGAAGAGGTAGGAGCATGAATACGAGTACTCCAAATCGCCAGTCATTTCGAAATGTGTTAGGGAGACTATTACAATTTGTACGCCCATACCGCATGGGTTTCATTGTCGCCATGATGCTTCTGATTGCGAAGTTAGTCATGGATGTAGGGTTCGCTACCGTTCAGCAGTTATTTATAGATACGATTACGAGTGCAGATATGAGCGCCCTACTACGACTAACGATGATTTGCGGGATCGTATGCTTACTCGTCTTGGTTTGCCTTATGCTGCAACATTACCTTCGGTTCGTTGTCCAGTTCCGCATGGTTTGGGATCTTAGGGCCAGCCTGTTTGATAAAAGTAATCGACTTCCTTTTCGTGTACTTCAATCCATGCATTCGGGGGACCTATCCTCTCGAAACAATAAAGATGCAGATAAGGCTATGGATATGGTAGGTAGTGTTGTATACGATCTGGCATATAACATTCTACTATGTTTTGTCTCCTTTCTATATTTGGCCCGTATGGACATATGGATCTCGCTGCTCGCGCTAGGCTCAGGCCCAGTCGTGTTTCTTTCAGGACGTTTCTTCGATCGAAGATTAAGAGTTTTATCAGGTGATATCCTGATGAAGGAAGCAGAACTTCGAGCGTTATTGCAGGAAGTACTGCAAGGTATGAAGGTCGTTCGGGCGTTTGGTTTGGAAGGTCCTCTACTGAATCGATATGTAGAGAAACGTGAACAACTAAATGTACTTCAACGTAAAAGAACGATACTTTCTGGTCTTCTATGGCAAACGTCTGCCTTTGTTAATAATACCGTAATGGTTGCTTGTGCAGGGTTGATTGCTTATTCTTCCCTACATGGGGGCACGACGGCAGGTGGGGTGCTGGCATTCATTATACTTATGGGTCGGGTACAGTGGCCTTTTGTCCATATGTCGCAAACATGGGGGGGAGTACAAGAGTCACTTGGAGCATCGGATCGTGTATTCGCTGTCCTAGATATGCCAAGCGAGCGTGAGGAGAAGTCTCCTGAGGCGGCTGAATCCCACCTACTTTCTGACAAAGAGGCTTTAAGTATGAATCATGTTTACTTCAATCATCGTTCAAGTGACGGAGTAGATACCCCATTATTTAAAGGGCTTAACTTACGCGTTGTTCCTGGGGAGACAGTTGCGGTAGTAGGGCCAAGTGGTTCAGGTAAGTCAACATTAATCAGGTTATGCTGTGGATTATATGAACCGGATCAAGGAAGTGTATCCCTGTTTGGTTCTCCTCTTCATGAACACCTGGAGAGTACTCGTGAATTTACGACTTATGTCCCACAAATCCCTTACCTCTTCTCGGGTACAATACGTGATAATCTTATCTTTGGCGCTGACGGAGCGACTGATGAAGAAATAATAGAAGCGGCAAGGCTTGCAGGGGCCGAAGAATTTATTGCTAAGTTACCTGATGGATACGACACGGTACTCGGGGAACATGGGTCTACTCTATCAGGAGGACAACGTCAACGATTGGCTATTGCGCGCGCTTTCCTACGTAAGGCCCCGCTGCTATTATTAGATGAAGCAACATCAGCATTAGACAACGAATCGGAAGAGCTTGTGCAACATTCGTTAGACCTGCTCATGCGCGAACGGACGACTGTAGTCATTGCACATCGATTGTCTACGGTACGGAATGCCTCTAGAATTATCGTGTTAGATCGAGGAGAAATCGTTGAAGAAGGTACCCATGATGACCTAATGGAACAAGAAGGTATGTACGCGGGGCTATATCGGATACAGTTTCAAGAAAAGGATAAGGTGCAGGAAACTGCGTAGATAGTTACAGCTCTCCTGGTAATGAAACATTAACCAAGGAGAGCTGTGTTCGTACTTAATACATCAAAATAGTGCAACAAATGAACAAGATAATGTTTGTTAGAAAATGGTGGTGCGGTATAATTAATGTGAAAACGCTTTATTATGAACTTTATTTGCACAATGTGTCGCTGGAATGTAGGTAGGATCAAAATTTTTCCGGCAGGAGGAATATCAAATGATAAAAGTGCTGATAGTTGATGATGAGCCAAAACTAAGAGAAGGATTAAAGGCTTTTATCGATTGGGATTCTCTTGGCTATACCGTTGTGGATACGGCGGCGAACGGAAACGAAGCCTTAATTAAATATGATTTGCATGTCCCTGATTTGGTGTTAGCTGATATCCGTATGCCCGGAATGGACGGTCTGAAGCTGATTCAAAAACTACGGGAGATCGATGAACATTTACACATATTGATCTTAAGTGGTTACGCTGATTTTGACTATGCCAAACAAGCCATTGCTCACCAGGTTGATGGTTATCTACTAAAACCGGTGGATGAAGATGAGCTAATCACTTATTTAAAAGATATAAAACAACAAATTGATAGCGAAAAAATATCTGAGCAATGGAAACATGTCACTAAAGTATGGACACGCGAAGCACTAATTCAATCGGTATTAACAGAAACCTCCAATGAGGGAGAGGACTCCACTATTCTTAATAAGAAAGCGGAGGAACTAGGGTTAGTATGGAGAAACTATCAGGTGTTGTTGATTTCCGTGCACCCTCAAGATGAAAGTGATACGAAGCTTTCAGCGTTGCTCAAGAGAAAGCTCATGGATAAGTTCGAGGATACAGGACGCGGTTGGGTGTTCTATATCCATGCACAGATCGGTATATTATTGAAGGAACCCCTTCTTAGTGTGGAATTGGATCAACTCTACAAATGGATTGATTCCCAATTGATTGATTTTGGGGTTTATTTCAGCGTTGCATTGGGACGCAAAGTGAGTACTTTACATGAGATTGGTCAGTCCTACGTGGACGCACGAGAGCTGATTAAACATCATTTTTTTTTAGATAATGGGAACGTATTGTGCTTGGATTCATCCAATATAGAATGCAATAGCGAGGATTCTGGCGAGTTACATACTCATTCACTGAGTGATCAAATCTATTACGCGATTGACATCGGAAATCTGGAGACGATGAAATCGCTAGTGCGCCGAACGGGGAAGTTCTTTGTTTCAGAGGGCTATAGTGAATTGGAGATTAAACGTCGTTTCTCAGAGATATTGACCTCTATTCTTAATAAAGCGTCGAAACAGTATCCTGAACTCCAGGATCGTAGCATAGAGTATGGTGATTATCTGGCTGAAATTTATCAAGTGCGGACCATTCAAGGATTGTTTGAAAAGATAGATTTCTTCCTGATGCAAATGATGAGTCATTTGAGTGACGGTGGCTCGCACCGCGAAGTGAAAATCATGCTCGATCTCATTCATCGAAACTTCGGTGATAACCTTAAGCTGGAGACGTTGTCAGGTGTCTTTAATTATAACAGTGCTTATTTAGGGAAATTGTTCAAGAATGAGACAGGGGAATACTTCAATACTTACCTCGATAAAGTGCGGATTGAGAAAGCCAAAGGCTTCTTGGAAGAGGGCTACAAAGTATATCAAGTAGCTGAGAAAGTAGGCTATACGAATGTGGATTATTTCCACAGCAAATTCAGGAAATATGTAGGAACGTCACCTTCAGCATATCGAAAAGAAGTTGTAGGGCACGTTTAAAGTTGTTGAGGATTTTAATAGGGTATCCCAAAAAGTCATAAGATGGCTGGGGATGCCCTTTATTTATTTGTCTGCTGTAAAAGGAGGCTCATCCTTGAATCGGTGTTTGACAAAAAAACCGCGTATCAGTGGAGTTTTGGAGGAATGTGGACAAGCGGATCGTTCGCCTTTAAATGAGAATTTCAACCACTACAACCATATAATCTAGGAAATTCTCATTTAACAGCGATGGTAACATCCTCCAAAACGTAACGTTACTTCCCGTTTTATTTTGTCAGGCACCGATTTTGGTTTTGAGCCTAAATGGAATAATAATAAATTTGGAGACAACAGCGATTGAAACAGCATTTCGTACACGTAGCGTCCACAGCTAGCACTCATTTAAGTTCTTGTTCTGTTTTTTCTATATTTTTATATGAAAATAGGACTAATTATCGGTGTAGGAAGGCTGCTGTTGGCACGCTATGATAATCTTGGGTGAATTTTAATAGCGCTTACAAAATTATAACTATAATGAGATGAGGTATTTATATGACGGATGCGAATAACAATTATCCTTATCAGAATCACAACTTACCGCTAGAAGATCGAGTGAATGATTTGATCTCTCGTTTTACACTGGAAGAAAAAATAGAGTTAATGTGTCAATATCAGGCCGAAATTCCTAGGCTAGGTGTGAAGAAATACAAACACGGTACAGAGGGCGCTCATGGCATTGCCTGGCTTGGTGAAGCTACTGTCTTCCCACAGAATACAGGACTCGCGTGTACTTGGAATCCTGAGCTTATGCACAACATCGGTTCGGTGATCGGTGATGAAGCGCGGATATACTTCCAGCGTGATCCGGCTATCAATGGACTCACTGTTTGGGCACCAACCGTAGATATGGAGCGTGATCCACGTTGGGGGCGGACAGAAGAAGCTTATGGCGAGGACCCTCATTTAACAGGGAGATTGTCAACTGAGCTTGTGAAAGGCATGCAAGGAGATCATCCGTTTTACTACAAAACGGTTGCTACTTTGAAGCATTTCTACGGGAACAACAATGAAATCGACCGGGGAAGCGCTTCAGTAAGTATCGATCCACGGAATAAGTGGGAGTATTACTTGAAGGCATTCGAGCCAGCATTTCGCGAGGGCGGAGCCGGATCGATGATGACGGCTTATAACGGAATCAACGGAACACCTTGTAACCTGAACCATGAAGTGAACGAGATCGTTAAGGGCAGATGGGGCATGGATGGATTTGTGGTTGGTGATGCAGGGGACGTACTTGGAACCGTTATGGATCACGGCTATTTACAGTCTTATGCAGAAGCGGTTGCGGGCTCGATCAAAGCAGGGATAGACAGTATTACGGATGATCAGGATATTTCTTTGCGGGCCATTCGTGATGCACTAGAGCAGGGTTTACTAGAAGAAGGAGATTTGGATCACGCGTTACGCAATACATTTCGTGTGCGTTTCCGGCTTGGTGAATTTGATCCTGCTGAGGTTAATCCTTATAGTCATGTGCCTGAATCCAAACTTTGTGCTCCTGAACATGCAGCAATGTCATTAACAGCAGCACGCGAATCGATCGTGTTATTAAAAAATGACGGCTTATTGCCGTTACGACATGAGGCTTCACCTGTAGCTGTAATTGGTCCGTTGGCAGATGAAGCGCTCACAGATTGGTATAGCGGTACGCCAGCATACCGAGTGACTCCGCTTCAGGGAATTAAGCAGAAAGTAGATGAGAAGTCAGTTCATTTCAACAGTGGGCTGGATTGCATTATTATTCGGTCCAAGGCAACCGGTAAGTATGTAGGCATATCAGGTTCTGGCGAAAAAGCGGCACTTATAGCTGATCGACTGGATATTCAAGACGCAGAGGTTTTTGAACGAACTGATTGGGGTTGGGGAAGTGTAACATTACGGTCATTAAGTCTAGGAAAGTTCGTTACGGAGACTGATGAAGGTGATTTGACTGCAACCGCTGAGTATGCCAAAGGTTGGTTTGTTAAAGAAGTCTTTGGGTTTGATGAGTCTAATAACGGTTCCTTCTCTATGAAATCTTGGGAAGGCAAGCCTATTGTTCTGAATGAGGAGCAACAATTGATTAGGGGCGGAGAAAGTGTAACCTCAGTGGCTACTGAAAATGAGTTCATTATAGAAGTGGTCCAAGACGGAATAAGGGAAGCGGTTCAAGCGGCAAAATCTTCGGAGCATGCTATCGTGATCGTCGGGAATAATCCCTTCATTAATGGTAAGGAGACGACGGACCGCCCTGACATTACGCTTCCTAGTTACCAACAGAAACTGATTCGGGCCGTATATGAAGCTAATCCGAATACAGTGGTTGTGATTGTTGGCAGCTACCCATTTGCAGTGAATTGGGAGAATGAGCATATTCCTTCTATTATATATACGTCACATGCAGGCCAAGAGCTGGGTCACGCGGTGGCTGATGTGTTATTTGGAGATTACAACCCGGCCGGAAGATTGAACATGACTTGGTATAAGTCGGTGTCGCAGCTCCCAGATCTGATGGATTACGATATTATCAAGGGCAAGAGAACCTATCAATATTTTGACGGAGAAGTACTATATCCATTTGGTCACGGCTTAAGTTATAGCAGTTTTCAATATAGTGGAGTGTCGCTGGATCGAACTTTGATTAACTCTGATGAGAGTGTAGAGGTGTCTGTAAACGTAAGGAATGCAAGTAAGTTAGCTGGAGATGAAGTAGTTCAGTTGTATGTTAGTGCGGATGCTTCACGAGTAGAACGGCCGCGAAAGACACTGAGAGGGTTTAGACGTTTGCATCTCCAAGCTGGAGAAGAAGAAACCGTAGTATTCGAGTTAAAAGCTTCAGATCTGGAATTTTGGGATGTAACTAGGGGTAGATATTGTGTTGAGAGTGGAAACTATACTTTGATGCTAGGCAGTTCTTCTAAGGATATTACTGCGAAGACTACATTGAGTGTTGAGGGGGAAGTCATTCCACCACGTTATTTGGGCGATGAAGTTAGAGCTGTTAATTACGACGATTATCATCAGGTCTATATCGATGAATGCCGTGAGGGTGGAGAAAGTGTACGTACGGTGAACGGTGAAGGCTGGATTTCATTCCATGATGTTGATTTTGGAAACGGGGCATCTAAGTTTGAGGCAAGAGTATCAGGGCATATCCCTGGTGGAGAAATAATCATCACTTTGGATGTAAATGACCACAAAGGTCAAACGGTTGGAAAGTGCATCGTTCCACCTACAGGTGGACGTCAGGCCTGGACGACGGTATCCCTCCCTGTGGAGGGATTGTCCGGTCGGCACAATGTCTTTTTGACGCTAAATGGTGAAGTTCAAATAAGTTGGTTCCGTTTGGTCTAGATGTGCACTTGTTCTAATAAATTTTTGCGGAATTCGGAAGGCGATGAATTCATCGTTTTTCGGAATACACGAATGAAATAACTGATGTTGTCGTAGCCTACTTCTAATGCAATATCGGAGATTTTCTTGTCAGGTTGTCTTAATAGTTCGACAGCCTGACGGATCCGATAGGCATTGATATAATCGATCGGCGTTTGCCGTGTCATCGATTTGAAGAATCGGCAGAACTGGCCTTCGCTCATCGGAATAAGGTCTGCAAGCTCTGAAAGTCGGATTGGATGTTCATAATTTTGCTGGATATAGAGGATAACCGTCTTGAGTCGTTCAATCTTCGAGGACTGAATTCGATTGTTGGAAATACGATTACAGGAAATTTGCTGACGGGTAATCTCGGATAGCATCAAATAGAGGTGTCCTTTGACTGCACCTTCAAATCCAGGAAACTCCTCTTGGCAATTGGTCATGATCGTTGCAATGTGATCGAGAAGCGAAAGCTCATAATCATGTTCACGCTTGATGTGTCTAGGAAAGGTTGACTTACGCTCCTGAAGAGGAAGTACCAAATTTTCCTGAACAGCATCATAATGTGCACTTGATAAGAAGTTACTGTCGAATACAAAAGAAAAGAAAGAGCAACCTTCATTTCCGAGGGGATGAGCCGCATGGATGTCACCGCCATCAATAAACACGGCTTCTCCGGCGTGAACGGGGAAGTAGTCTGTATCGACTTGAAATAGCGTCTCGCCTTCAATGCAGTAGAAGAACTCAGCTTCATCGTGCCAATGACAGTCAAACACCTGTTCTTCCGGCCTTAAATTGAGCCAGTAGTTGCCAAACGGGAGACGCTCGTCTCCATGATTACGGCTTTCTTTTAAAGAACGGCGAGTAGCTTGATCCAATTCATTCACCTCATCAATATTGTGTTATAAAAACATGTAATTATGTTAGTTTTAGATTATTGTAATCAGTATAATGCAAGTATAAGACGAATTGATCATTATCACAACATGAGAAAATTTGAAAGGTGGATTTTATATATGAAATTTACTGATGGAAACTGGATGATTCGCGACGAGTACACTCTTCTAAGCGCTGTTCAACCTCATGATGTTACCGTTCAGGATCATACGCTAACAGCTTATGTATCTGGAACGCCTCTTCATGGAAGAGCAGATACGATAAATGGAACTTTGCTTACAGTGCAATTTCATTCTCCGGCGCCAGGCGTCATTGGCGTTAAGATGATTCATTTTGCCGGCGTGATTGATCACGGTCCAGCATTTGAATTGACACAAGGTGGCGAGCATGTCGAAATAACGGAGAACGATGAATATGCTGAGATGAAGACCGGTGATCTAAGTGTGCGTATCTCTAAAGGAACACATTGGTCCGTCGATTTCTTCCGTGGAACAGAGCGGATTACGGGCAGTGGTTTCAAATCGATGGCACATGTGACGGAAACGGGCGGTAACACTTACATGCGCGAAGAATTGGATCTTAGCGTGGGTGAGTTGGTATATGGCCTAGGAGAACGTTTTACTTCCTTTACGAAAAATGGACAAATCGTTGATATTTGGAATAAGGATGGCGGTACAAGCTCCGAGCAATCGTACAAAAATATTCCTTTCTATATAACAAACAAAGGTTATGGTGTTTTTGTAAATGATCCGGGCGCGGTATCCTTTGAAGTTGCCTCTGAAAAAGTAAAGAAAGTACAATTCAGTGTGCCAGGTGAATCATTAGAGTACTTCATTATCGATGGACCAGAGCCAAAGGATGTACTAAATAAATATACAGGTCTAACAGGTAAACCTTCACTACCACCAGCGTGGACATTTGGTCTGTGGCTATCGACTTCGTTCACAACAAATTATGATGAAGCTACAGTAAACTCATTTGTAGATGGGATGGCTGAAAGAAATCTTCCGCTACATGTGTTCCATTTCGACTGCTTCTGGATGCGAGAATTCCAATGGACAGATTTCAAATGGGACGAGAAAGTGTTCCCAGATCCGGTTGGAATGCTATCACGCCTGAAAGCGAAAGGTCTTAAGATTTGTGTCTGGATCAATCCATATATTGCTCAACGCTCCCGGATGTTTGAAGAGGGGAAACGTCATGGATATTTCGTGAAAAAAGCAAATGGCGACGTATGGCAATGGAACATGTGGCAACCAGGCATGGCGCTAGTTGATTTCACTAATCCGGCTGCATGTGAATGGTTTGGTGGATATTTACGTGAACTAGTTGATATGGGCGTTGATAGCTTCAAGACTGACTTTGGTGAAAGAATTCCAACAGATGTTGTCTATCATGATGGATCTGATCCAGTTAAGATGCACAACTACTATACGTATCTGTACAATAAGGTTGTCTTTGAGGTATTAGAGGAAAAAATCGGTAAGCATGAGGCGGCATTGTTTGCCCGTTCCGCTACCGTAGGCGGACAGAAATTCCCGGTACACTGGGGAGGAGACTGTTACGCAGATTATGAATCGATGGCAGAAAGCCTGAGAGGTGGATTGTCTCTTGGTTTGGCTGGATTTGGATTCTGGAGTCACGATATCGGCGGCTTCGAGAACACGGCACCAGCTCATGTATTTAAACGTTGGCTTGCATTTGGACTATTGTCTAGCCACAGCCGTCTGCATGGTAGCACATCCTATCGAGTACCTTGGGCATATGATGAGGAAGCCGTTGATGTTACAAGATTGTTCACGAAGCTCAAATGTAGCCTAATGCCATATCTATATGACACTGCTGTGCAAGCGACTGAGCAAGGGATTCCGACGATGCGCGCCATGTTGCTGGAGTTCCCTAACGATCCGGCAACGGAATCGTTAGATCGTCAATATATGTTAGGTGATTCCATACTTGTTGCCCCTGTATTTAGTGAACAAGGAGATGTCACATACTTCTTGCCAGAAGGACAATGGACTCACCTTCTGACTGGTGAGACAGTAGTAGGAGGCAAATGGCGCAAAGAGAATTATGATTTCTTGAGCTTGCCATTGTTCGTTCGTGAGAATTCGATTCTTGCTGTAGGAGCGAATGACTCGCGTCCTGATTATGATTTCGCTGATCAAGTTGAATTGAAATTGTTCCAGCTTCAAGATGGAGCTTCTGTAACCCGTAAGGTTCGGAATGTGAAGGGGGAAACAGAGCTGGAAGTTAGCGTTACTCGTGAGGGTTCCCATGTGACTCTTCGCGCTGAAGGTGCAGGCAAACCGTTTAAGGTATCGCTACATGGTACCGAATCCATCGCTTCTGTACAAGGTGCTAACCTATCTGAACATGGATTAATCGAAGTTGCTCCGTTCACAGGAACAATCGAGCTTCAAATATCGCTGAAATAAATGTGATTGCCCTGTCAGGACAAGTAATCTAATATACTACTATACCGTGCAAAACGGTGCCCGAATATCCCCTCTGCTTAGGTAAGGGGATATTTCGCTTTTTCAGAAAATGATGGTGCGGTATAAGAGTAAGGTTAGAGGTAAGGGGGAGGCTTCAAAATGTTCAAACGAATGATAAGGAGAACGAACAATCTTAAGCTGAAGCATAAGCTGATCATCAGTTATATCCTAGTCGTGATGATCCCGGTAATGATTGTGGGTGGCGGGGTTGTGAATTATTTTCGTGACCAAGCTATGGACCGTGCCATTGATCAGACAAAGAATAACGTAGAGAAAATCAAAACTCAGCTTGGAAATATGCTGCGTATCCCGATGGATGTCTCGAATACCTTAATGCTGGATAAGGATCTGGAGAGGATGGTTACCACACGTTATGAGAGTGTGCTCGAACTGACAAAGGCTTATTTGGAGTATGATGAGTTTCCACGTTTTAAACGTACCTATAGAGAAATAGCCGGAGTCCGATTCTATTACGAGAATCCGACTTTGATTAATAACACGGAACTCATTCCCATAGATGATCAAACGAAAGAAACGCCATGGTACCAACAAGCGATGAAAACGAAAAACGTGATCTGGGCTTATATCAATGATGATGAAATCATTCCCATACAAAAGCTCAGTCTGGTGAGACAAATGCCATTTCCTGCCCGCCGAACAAGCGGAATATTAATCGTGTCGCTAGATCAAGAAGAGCTCAATCGGATGCTGCGTCAGGAACCGTTTGAAACTTTGATTGCCGATGATCAAGGATATGTAGTGGCCGCAAAAAATCCTGCGTTCGTTGGCAAGACGCTCGAAACACTTGACTATGGAATTGATTTAAGCCAACAGGAGAATGGAAGCCACAAGGTAAAAATTAATGGAGAAAACTCCTATATGATCGTGGATGAGCTTGTTCCTGATGCTAGCATTAACGGATTAAAAATTGTTTCGGTCTTCAGTACGAATGATATTGTTGAAGATGCTAATCGAGTCAGCCTGATCGGACTCATCATTATTTTACTTGTACTTTTATTCGCTTTGGCTTTTGTATCTATAGTCTCTTTCCTCACAACCAACCGGTTGCTACGAATGAGCAGACATTTGAATCGGCTGGCCCTTGGAGATCTGAATGTTGTATCCAGGATCGATGGCAATGATGAGATCGGACAATTATCTCGGCAGTTCAACTATATGGTCGAAAGTATCCGTAAGTTAATGAATCAAGTTGTAGAGAAAACCGAACAGAATACAGCTCTGGAGTTGGCCCAGCGTGAAATTAAACTGAAGATGATGGCCAGTCAGATCAATCCGCATTTTCTATTTAATGCCTTGGAGTCTATTCGGATGAATGCCCACCTAAAAGGGGAGAAGGAGATTGCGAATGTCGTCCGATTGCTGGGACAATTAATGCGCAAAAATCTGGAGGTAGGCAGGGAGAAGACATCGCTCAAGGAAGAGCTGGAAATGGTGCGATCCTATCTACAGATTCAGAAGTTCCGTTACGAGGACCGACTGCATTATGAACTAAATATCGATCTGGGATCAGATCAAATTCGGATTCCCCCACTGATTATCCAACCTTTGGCTGAAAATGCGGTAGTCCATGGGGTGGAGGATAAAGAAGATGGAGTGGAAGTAACAATAGATATTCAGCATAAGGGAGAAGTCGTGGAAGTCAGGGTTCGGGATAACGGTCTGGGCATGTCACCTGAGCGGCTTGCTGAGGTTATGCATTCCGTTTCAAGCCCGGATGAACTAGGGAACAATCGGATTGGGCTGCGCAATGTCCATCAAAGACTCGTCTTATCCTACGGTGAGGAGCATGGCCTGAATATCAGCAGTGAATATGGTAAGGGGACGGAAATTCTGTTTACGATTCCAGTCAATGTCTAATTATTATATGGTTTTCTCTAAAATCTATTGGGTATTTCGAATTCTCCCTCTGCTATATCATAGAGTTATAGCAGAGAAGGGGGGATTGGACACATGGAAACGCTCTCAGCGAAACCCGATACTAGAAATGTAAGCGTAACCCCTAGACCGCCGAAAAAGCGGAAACAAGGACTTTGGCAGAGTATAGTACGGCAGAAATATTTATACCTGATGTCCTTACCATTTGTAATTTGGTTGTTCGTATTTAACTATTTACCAGTCTGGGGCTGGACAATGGCATTCCAGAACTATAAACCGTCCAAATCATTTTCGGAACAGAAATGGGTTGGAATGAAGAACTTCGTGGACTTGTTCCATGATGAAAGATTTTACCTAGTCTTAAGAAACACGTTGGCCATGAGTATCTTGGGCATCATCTTTGGATTTATCGTGCCGATCTTTTTCGCGGTGTTCCTGAACGAGTTGAAAGGTACTGCTTTCAAACGAAGCGTTCAGACGGTATCTTATTTGCCTCACTTTGTATCCTGGGTCGTTGTGGCAGGAATCATTACGAAGCTACTCTCGATTGACGGCGGGATTGTAAACGATATCTTAATGTCATTGCATATCATTAAGGAGCCTATTCAGTTCATGGCTCAGGGGAAATGGTTCTGGGGGATTGTAACCGCTTCCGATGTGTGGAAAGAAACCGGCTGGAACGCGATTATTTATTTGGCTGCGATCACCGGAATCGACAAGGAACTATATGAAGCCGCTCGGGTTGACGGAGCAGGTCGCTTCAAACAAATGTGGAATATTACGCTTCCGGGAATTCGGACTACGATTTCTGTCCTATTGATCATGTCGATCGGTCATTTGATCGGTATCGGCTTCGAGAAACAGTTCCAGTTGCAGAATGCGCTAGTGACGGATTATTCCGAAGTGTTGGATCTATATGCATTGAAATACGGTATTAATATCAGCCGTTTCTCATACGGTACAGCCATTAGTATGTTTACCTCCGTCGTAAGTATCATACTGTTGTTTACGGCGAACGGCATCATGAAGAAAACGACCAAAGAAAGCATTATGTAGAGGAGGGGACAAACGTGGCAGCAAAAGCATTTAATGCAACAAGATCCGAGAAAATTTTTGACATCTGCAACATCATTCTGATGGCAATCATACTGATCATCACGTTGTATCCTTTCTTGAACGTGCTGGCGATCTCGTTTAATGATTCGAAGGATACCGTTCGGGGCGGCATTTATATATGGCCGCGTGAGTTTACTTGGGAAAACTACAAAACGATTTTCGGCTATACCGGCTTGTTGCAAGGGTTTAAGATCACGATGTTTCGGACGATTGCCGGTACCATACTCGGCTTGATAAGCTCGTCTATGCTTGCTTATACCTTGAGCCGCCCGGATTTTAGATCGCGGAAATTCGTTTCTACCTTTTTGGCTCTGACGATGTATTTCTCTGGCGGGCTGGTTCCTACTTACATGCTCATGCGGCATCTGGATCTGATCGGCACGTTCTGGATTTACATTCTTCCTGGTGCAGTCAGCGCGTTTAACGTCTTTATCATCAGATCGTTTATCGATGGATTACCTTACGCCCTACAAGAATCGGGAAAACTCGACGGTGCCAATGATTTTATGATTTATTACAAAATCATTCTTCCGCTCTGTAAACCGGTATTGGCAACGATTGCGTTGTTCCTGGCAGTTGGGCAATGGAATTCCTGGTTTGATACTTATTTGTACAATGGAAATAAGCCTCACCTCACTACACTGCAATATGAATTGATGAAGGTACTGGCCAGTACGAACCAAGGTTCCGCAATGGCTAACGCGAACGACTTGGCCAATCAGATGGCCCAGGTATCGCCGGAATCAATCAAGATGGCGATTACGATTGTCGTAACGGTCCCGATTCTAGTTGTATATCCATTCTTACAAAGATATTTTGTATCCGGTATGACTTTGGGTGCCGTGAAGGCTTAATGTTATTGATTTAGAATGAACCAGTTCCGCCGTACTAAACGATTAATACGGCGGGCTGGTATCCAGTAAGACTCTTTTATAAAAGCAAACATTGAAAGCCCTTACTTTCTGGGAAAGTACTAGAGTTAAAAATAAACGCGCTCTTATTAACAATATTTTGTGTTTTTAGTAAGGTATTTACAGGTTAGCCTGTTATACAATATATGTTTATTATTTATAATGAGGGGGAACTAGAAATGAAGTGGAAAGGTCCTAAAACTTTTGCTGCTCTTTTATTGGCAAGTACTTTGCTTGTAGGCGGTTGCGGTAGCTCAGGTAACAATGACAAAAACAATGCGGCAGCAGGCAATACAGGCAACACAGGAAATACGGGCACTAATAGCCAAACCGAACAACCAGCGGAAGACACAAGCCCTATCAGTTTTACCTTCTTCGGTGGGGATGCCAGCCCGAACTGGAACGGAATGCAGGATGATGTCGGTAAAGTAATCACCGAGAAAACTGGCGTAACTATTGATGCTGAATTTGATGTAGGTGCTGGTGGCGGTGAGAGCAAAGTTGCCTTGATGGCAGCAAGTGGTGATGTTCCAGATTTAATCTTCGCTAAAGGCGAGCTGTCCAAACTGATCGATGCTGGACTCATTGTTGATATGACTGATTTAATTGATAAATATGCTCCAAATATTAAGAAAATTTTTGGCGATAACATGAATCGTTTGAAATACAGTAATGAAGATCAATCCATCTATTCGATCGTTACGAACATGGGTGTCGATAACCAATATTTTGATGCGACAGGTGGTTTTGAAATCCAACATCGCGTATTGAAAGAACTCGGTTATCCGCAAGTTCGCACATTAGCGGATTATGAGAAAGTATTGAAAGATTACTATGCTAAGCATCCTACAATCGACGGACAGCCTACGATTCCGCTCACCTTAAGTGCGGATGACTGGAGAATCATGATCACCGTTACCAACCCGGCGTTCATAGCAACTGGTGCTCCGGATGACGGCGAATACTATGTCGATCCAGAAACTTATGAAGCTAAGCTTCATTACAAACGCGCAGAAGAGAAAGAATATTTCCGCTGGTTGAACCATATGTACAATGAAGGATTGCTCGATAAGGATACTTTCGTACAGAAGGAAGACCAATATAAAGCAAAAATCGCCAGCGGCCGCGTACTTGGTTTAATTGACCAAGAATGGGGTTATGCAGACGGGGAAAACGCCTTGAAATCTGCAGGCAAAAACGATGCTACTTACGCCCATTTCCCTGTTACATTGAGCGAAGATTATGTTGACCATTCCTTCCAACCTGCAGGGGTTGACGGATACGGTATCGCAATTACGACGGCTTGTAAAGATCCAGTTCGTGCTATCAAGTTCTTAGACTGGTTAGCTTCCGATGAAGGTCAAGTTCTCAGAAACTGGGGGATCGAAGGCAAACATTACAATGTTGAAAACGGTCAACGGGTAATTCCTGCTGAGATTACAGAAAGAAGAATGAACGATACAGCTAACTTCACTAAGGAAACAGGTCTTGGTAATCCAGCTGGCTTGTATGCAGCATTTAGCGCACGTTATGGTGACGGGGTTAAAGATTCCACAGATAATTTCTACACAATCAACTTCCCAGAACAAATCGTTGAGCTTTATTCAGATGCTGAAAAAGAATCATTGAAAGCTTACAATGCTACAACTTGGAAAGATTTGTTCCCGCAAGAAAGCGATTTTGAAGCTAAGGAATGGGGCGCGCTGTACAACATGCCTGTTCCAACAGACGGCGATTATCAAGTTATCTCTAAGAAAACGCAAGATATCATCCGCAAGAAAATTCCGGAAGCAGTTCTTGCAAAAACATCTGACTTCGACAAAATTTATGACGGCTTCTTGGCTGATCTAGATAAAGCCGGTGCAGAACAAATGGAAGCTGAATATACTCAGCTAGTTAAAGCGAGAGTATCATTGTTTACTGGTAAAGACATTAAATAATTAAATAATAGTTTCTACAAAGAATCTAAATAGCAAGAACAAGGAAAAGGCCCGTGAATTTATTCGGGCCTTTTCTTTCTAAGCTGCATGGAGTGGAGGTTGAACAAATGATGGGAATGAACAATGGAAACACAAGGTGGAAGTTATGGTATAATCAGCCCGCTTCCCGCTGGGAAGAGGCTCTGCCAGTCGGAAACGGGCGGATTGGTGCGATGGTATACGGTGGCGTGAACAGTGAGATCATCGCTCTTAATGAAGATACATTATGGTCTGGATTTCCCCGTGATGGGCAAAATTATGAGGCCCTTCGGCACTTAAAGAAGGTGCGCGAGCTTATATTTTCCGGGAAATATAGAGAAGCGGAAGCTTTGATCGAGAGGAACATGTTGGGTAGCCGGAGTGAGTCGTATCAACCACTAGGTAATTTGTTAATCCAACAACAAGGCAAGAACTCTTACAATTCTTATTATCGAGAGCTTGATCTTGATACAGGTATCTCAAGCGTACAATACAATGTTGGTGGGACAAATTGTACAAGAGAAGTTTTTGTTAGTGCACCCGATCAAATCTTAGCTGTTCAAATTGCAGCATCAGGACAGAGTCCATTAGAGTTAAGTTTGTCACTGGACTCACCGTTGAAACACTTGACCTTCGTAAATGAGCTGACTGATACCATTGTGCTCCGAGGACAATGCCCGAGCCACATAGCTGATAATTATCTTGGAAATCATCCACAATCTATACTTTACGAAGAAGGTTTGGGTCTAATCTTTGAAATTCATTTGCGTGTGTTGATTGATGAAGGGGAAGTAAAGGTCGTGGAAGGAAATAAACTTACAGTTAATGGAGCAAAAAAGGCAACCTTTCTGCTCGCAGCGGCAACGAATTTTGCGGGATACGATGTGATGCCGGAACAGAGCGGAGAGTCACTTTCAAATACATGTAGCGCACAGTTGGATGCAGCTGTACAAATAGGTTATGTCAATTTACGTAGTAGACATATCCAAGATCATCAACAACTGTTTCGGCGGGTGAGCCTTGATTTAGGTAATTCAAGGAATGAATCGCTCCCGACAGACGAGCGACTAGCAGCATATCGGACTGGTGATGTAGATCCTGGGCTTGAGTCATTGTATTTTCAGTATGGTCGGTACTTGCTTATGGCTAGTTCCAGACCAGGCACGCAGCCAGCCAACTTACAAGGAATATGGAATTATCATATACAGCCTCCATGGAATAGTAATTATACGACGAATATTAATACCCAAATGAACTATTGGCCTGCTGAGATATGCAATTTAAGTGAGTGTCATGAGCCATTAATTCAGCTGGTTAAGGATCTAAGCGTGACAGGTGCAAGAACTGCTCGTATTCATTATGATTGTGGGGGTTGGGTAACGCACCATAATATCGATCTATGGAGATCGGCTATTCCAAGTGATGGTGAGGCAAGCTGGGCATTCTGGCCAATGGGTGGAGTTTGGCTGTGTCGCCATGTGTGGGAACATTATGAATTTGGACGTGATGTGGAGTATTTGAGGGAAACCGCTTATCCATTAATGAAGGGGGCAGCGCAGTTTTGCTTGGATTGGCTAGTCCCTACGCCAGAAGGTATTCTTGTTACGGCACCTTCGATTTCACCGGAGAATAAATTCCTTACGCCAGAGGGAGAGCCATGTAGTGTATCCGCTGCATCCACGATGGATATGGCCCTGATCGCTGAGATATTCAGACATTGCGTCCAAGCTGCTGAAATATTAGGTATAGATGAATCTTGGATACAGGAAGTTGTCCAAGCGGAGGCTTGTTTGGCTCGGCCAGAGATTGGAGATGATGGGCGTCTTCAGGAATGGAACAAACCCTTTGCAGAAGTTGAACCGGGTCATAGACACGTTTCTCATCTGTATGGACTGTATCCAGGTAATTCAATTACGCCAACGAATACGCCTGAACTTATGGAAGCAGCTCGTAAAACACTTCAAAGTCGCATTAGCCAAGGTGGTGGACATACGGGATGGAGTTGCGCTTGGCTTATCAACTTGTATGCTCGACTAGGAGATGGGAAGTCAGCTCATCACTTTATGCGTACACTATTGGCTCGTTCGACGTATCCTAATCTTTTTGACGATCACCCCCCTTTTCAAATCGATGGTAACTTTGGTGGGACAGCTGGTGTGGCAGAAATGTTATTACAGAGCCATTTGGACGGTATCGATTTACTCCCGGCACTTCCTGAGGCCTGGCCAAAAGGTAAGGTTAGTGGTTTGAGAGCAAGGGGAGGGTTTGAGGTTGAAATAACCTGGGAACAAGGACAACTAGCCACAGCGGTGTTAACGACTTCTCATCGTGGTTGGTGCTGTGTTCGTTGTGGTGAAATGAAACTAGATATTATAAGTCCGGACGGATCCGTTATCTCTGAAGGAAAACGTTTCTGGACGGAGCCGAATGAAATTTATTATATTAGCACACTCCTACATGCATAGGGTGGCTCCTTTATTGAACTAATGAAGTCTCCTGAATTGCTGCGGCGTCATCCCTGTATGCTTACGGAACGTAGCGACAAAATGACTTGTATCGCGGAATCCTGTCACAACGGCAATAGAAGCAACTGTAGATAAAGGATCACCTGCAAGCAGTTCTTTAGCTTTGTGAATGCGCATTTGCACAAAATAAGCATATGGGGACAAGCCAAATGTCGGTTGGAACAATTTACTCAAATGACGGCTTGAAATACCAAGTACTTCGGCAAGGTTGTCTAATCCGATATCGGGATTATTGTAGTGCTCCTCCATCCACTTCAGTAGAGGGGCTAATTTTTCCATATTACGAGAAATGGATATGTTATTTCCTTGACTTAGCTTACTCAATTGACCAAGGAAACGATAAGTATCTACAGAGATCTCAAGTCCAAACAAGTCGGAGCGATCATTTATTCTCGACAGCATTAGACTAAGAAGTGAGCCAAATGGTGAACTAGCTTCCCATTGAAAGAAGGCGGGATCGTTTATTCCGAATGAAGACAGAATAGTAGCGGACGAGTTACCGCCAAAGGTTAAGTAAAATGTACCCCATATGTTGTCTGAGGAAGATTCATAGGCATGAGGTAATCCCGGCGATAGCAGTACACCGCTGCCAGGTGAGAGATGCACTCGTTTATCACCATATGTCAGGACTCCTTCTCCAACTTCGGCCTGAATCCAGTGGTACCATGGGTAACCTTGGGGTCTTGAGATCTTCTCTTGATTAGGGTTATAGCCGATACTTTCTACAATAAGTGGAAGTCCGGGGTTACCCGTAGGAGAAAATACGAATCTACGTAATGCCTTCATCTTGTGGTCTCCTCTATTTAGTTCCATATTATTATATATAAGGTCGATAATATTATATATAATATGGGGTTTATTAATTATAAAATGGTAATATAATTATACTCCATAAAGGAAGTGTTAGCAGTGATTAATAATAAATTACCAAAAATATGGTATGGTGGCGACTATAATCCAGAACAATGGGATGCCGAAGTTTGGCAAGAGGACAGCCGGATGTTCAAGCTGGCAGGTGTTGATGTAGCGACAATCAATGTGTTCTCCTGGGCTATGGTTCAACCAGATGAAGAAACTTATGACTTCTCATTTTTAGATGCAACGATGGATCGGTTATATCAAGATGGGGTCTATGTTTGTTTGGCTACCGGTACAGGTGCACACCCAGCATGGATGGCACATCGTCACCCGGATGTGCTTCGGGTAGATGTACAAGGTAGAAAACGGGCATTTGGCGGACGCCATAATTCTTGTCCAAACAGTCCTACCTATAGAAAATATTCAGCGAAATTGGCGGGAAAACTGGCGGAAAGATATAAGGATCACCCAGGTTTGTTAATTTGGCATATCTCCAATGAGTACGGAGGATATTGTTACTGTGAGCAATGTGCTGCCGAGTTCCGTGTATGGCTGCAAGAGCGGTATGGTAGTTTAGAGAAGTTGAACAAGGCGTGGAATACCCGTTTCTGGGGACATACGTTCTATAGTTGGGATGAAATCGTGCCTCCTAATGAACTGAGCGAAGAGTGGGGTGGCAGTCGCACGAACTTCCAAGGCATCTCTTTGGATTATCGCCGCTTCATGTCACAGAGCCTCTTGGATTGTTACAAATTGGAATATGATGAGTTGAAGAAGCATACACCTGACATTCCTGTGACAACGAATCTGATGGGAACCTATCCAGAGCTAGATTATTTTGAATGGGCGAAATACTTAGATGTGGTCTCTTGGGACAATTACCCATCGCTTGATACACCCGTTAGCTTTACGGCAATGACACATGATCTCATGCGGGGAATTAAGAATGGGCAACCATTCATGCTGATGGAGCAAACACCAAGCCAGCAAAACTGGCAAGCCTATAACTCTTTGAAACGCCCAGGTGTTATGCGTTTGTGGAGTTATCAAGCAGTGGCTCGGGGTGCGGATACAGTCATGTTCTTTCAATTGCGTCGTTCGATTGGGGCGTGTGAAAAATACCATGGTGCGTTAATTGAGCATGTTGGTCATGAACATACTCGCGTATTCCGTGAATGTGCAGAATTAGGTCAAGAGTTGACCCAGTTGTCGGATTCGATCCTTGATGCCCGAATCAAATCCAAGATTGGAATCATTTTTGACTGGGAGAATCGTTGGGCGACCGAGCTCTCAAGCGGACCTACTATTGCGCTGAATTATGTGAATGAAGTGCATAAGTATTACGATGCTCTATTTGAATTGAATATAGAGAGCGACATGATCGGCGTAGAGGAGGACCTCAGCAAGTATGAGATCGTCATTGCACCTGTTCTATATATGGTGAAACCAGGTTTTGCAGAGAAGGTAGAGAAATTTGTCGCAGCGGGCGGAACCTTTGTAACAACCTTCTTCAGCGGAATTGTTAATGAGAGTGATCTGGTAACGTTGGGCGGATATCCAGGAGAACTGCGTTCTTTGCTAGGTATTTGGGCAGAAGAAATCGATGCTCTATTCCCGGATCAGAAGAATTCTATGGTACTGAACCAATCATGGGGAGCACTTCAAGGTGCTTATGAATGTGGTATCTTATGTGATCTGATTCATAGTGAGGGTGCTGAAGTGCTGGCGGAATATGGTAGCGACTTCTATCAAGGTCGCCCTGTTCTTACGGTAAATCAATTTGGTGCTGGCCGTGCATATTATGTAGCTAGTAGTCCTGAAGCTTCATTCTTGCAAGGATTTCTCGCTAACCTATGTGAGGAGAAAGGGATTAAGCCTCTCGTCAAAGCACCGTCAGGTGTGGAAGTGACACAGCGTGTGAAAGATGGGGTTGCTTATTTATTCCTGTTGAATCATAATGCTGAGACAGCAATAGTGGAAATTGGCCGTGAAGAGAAGAAAGATCTGCTCAGCGGTGAAGTGGTTTCGGGAACCGTTTCGTTAGCAGGTCGAGGAGTTATGATTCTTGAGGGCACCGAAGTATAAAGTAAACACAGTCTTATTCGTATAGCATACACGATGACAGAAAGTACTCGCTTTGGCTATTGTAGCTTTGCGGGTACTTTTTTTGATGAGGGGGATTATCAAATGGACAGTGGGATTAAACTTGTTTTGGATGAGAATGAATTGAGCGTTGTAATTAAGGCTGCTTTTGGTGAGCATGCCGGTATATCGTCAGTTCATGAATTGAAGGATGGTTGGTTTAACTCAGCTTATTCGATTGTTCTGGATACTGGGAAGAAAGTGGTACTGAAAGTGGCACCCTTGAATTCATCGACTGGAGTTATGCGTTATGAGCATAATGTGATGAGAGCTGAGGTTGATGTCCTTAAGTTAATCCAGCAGACGGGAGGAATACCTGTTCCTGAAGTACTCTTTTACGATGACAGTTGTTCTGTTATTGAAGGAGAATACTTTATTATGGAGTATCTATCTGGGGAGCCGTACAACAAAGTGAAGGAAGCTCTTTCCCCAGAGCAAAGAGAAAAGATAGAGCTAGAACTAGGTAGACTGAATCGATTGATCAATGAGATTAAGGGAGAACGTTTTGGATATTTTTCTTTGGAAGAACAACATGGAGAGAATTGGACTCATGTATTTATGGCGATGGTAGCAGGTTTACTTGCTGACGCTAAGGATGCTAATGTTTCACTTCCAGCAGCAGCGGAGGACGTAATGGCAGCTATTGAGCGGCATTCTTCCAGCCTAGAAGAAGTAACGATCCCTTGTTTGGTACACTGGGATTTGTGGGATGGAAATGTCTTCGTAGATGATGGGGACATATCCGGATTAATCGATTGCGAGCGAGCGCTTTGGGGCGATCCGCTAATGGAATATTACTTCCGAACTTCGGCTAACTGCCCTGCATTTATGCAAGGGTATGGTATACAAGAGATGACTACAGCTCAGAAGAAACGGTTGATGATGTATGATTTATATCTTGACCTCATTTTACATATAGAATGTACCTACCGCCAATATAGCGATCCAAACCATCTTCAGTGGGCTGAGCAAAATTTACAGCAGAGTTGGGATCGATTTAAGTCATTGGATATTTAAAAGAAGGCTGTCCTTAACATTATCCCAGATATTCAGATCGGACAATGCAATTTTTTCTAGAGTAAAGCCAAAAAGCCTGTAAAGCTGGATTCCCAGCTTTACAAGCTTTTTTGTTATATAGCCAGTTGTTAGATCTGAAGCTAGACGCGAGGCATGTTGCGATACTGTGAAGGGGGCATCCCCCGCTTGTTCCGGAATATGCGGCTCAAATAGAAGCCATTCTCGTATCCACACAGTTGCGCGATTTTGTCGATACTAAGCTCTGTTTCCAGTAGTAATTTGCTAGCCTTGTCCAAGCGGAGTCGAGTCGTATAATCGGAAGGAGTCATTCCGTAAGCCGCGCGAAAACGTCTCGTCAACTGCACCGGGGTAAGCTGCAGTGAGAACGCCAAGTCCTTCATATCGATTGGACCGAACGCATTGGCTGCAATGAATTGGGCAGCCTTCCGCATCTCCACATCAGCCAGCATCCCATGTAACCCTAATTCCTTCGGTACATTCCTCTCCAGTTCGAATAAACGCCATATATCGCTTACCAGATGTTGTTTTCGCTCCATTGCAGCTTCATCCTGTTCCAACGCAAGCAATCGCAAGTAACGGTAGTCGGAAAACAGCCGTTCAATGTCCGTGATCATCAGCTTACCGGTCAATGACCGCCTCTCCTCAAGAGAAGGCTCCGAATCCCACGTGAAATGAATAAAGTGAAACGTCAAAGGTTCAAGTGTTCTTCTATGAAACCAGGTATTTGGTGGGCAGACCACCAAGCTACCAACCCCGGCTTCGCCTTCTTGTTCTTCTATGCGGTAAGCGAACCTACCTTCTTCCACAGCGAACATTGTCCAGTAGGAATAAATATCCCGGTCGAGAGCAAATGTTTCTTTCTTGATCCAATGAAGGTGCGTCTCGAGCCGGATCGAAAAGTCGCTTCTCATCTTATCGCCACCATCAAATGAAATAAAGTATATAGGATATCGTAACATGATGCATGGAATTTGGGAATGTGTAAGTATATCATGAAATCAAGGATATTCAAAGTTATTATAAGGAGATGTTCAATCATGAGGCAGGAAGTTATAACTTCCGATATTACGGTTGTCGGCGGCGGCTTGGCGGGAGTGAGTGCCGCTGTCGCTGCAGCTCGGTTGGGCAGGACTGTATCGCTTATTCAGAATCGTCCGGTGCTAGGTGGAAACTCAAGCAGTGAGGTTCGCGTATGGGTTTGTGGAGCGACCGCCCACGGAACGAACCGATATGCGCGAGAGACTGGTATTATGGGCGAAATGTTCATAGAAAATCAGTACCGAAATATCGACGGGAATCCGTATATTTGGGATATGATTGTGCTCGAGACTGTGCGAGCGGAGCCCAATATCCGCTTGTTCTTGAATACCGATGTCCATGAAGTGGAAGCCGAAGGAGACGCGGATAGCAGGGTCATCCGTTCAGTTACCGGCTGGATGATGGGTTCAGAGCGGCGTATCCGCTTTGAAAGCAACATGTTCCTAGACTGTACAGGTGATGGACTGATCGGATTTCTGGCCGGGGCCAAGCACCGCATCGGCCGCGAGGCAAGGGACGAGTACAATGAGGATTGGGCACCGTCCGTTGCAGATGATATTACCCTGGGAAGTACGATGTTCTTCTATACGAAGGATGCGGGCCATCCTGTTCAGTTTATACCGCCAAGTTTTGCGAAGGATATAACTGAGACATCCATTCCCCTGAAGCGCGTCATCCGCAGCGGTGATAATGGATGCGCTTATTGGTGGATCGAATGGGGCGGGGAATTGGATACGGTTCACGACAATGAGCGGATCCGTGACGAGTTATGGGCGGTGATCTATGGTATATGGGACTATATTAAAAACTCCGGCAACTTCGATGCCGACAATATGACGTTAGAGTGGGTGGGCTCCATCCCGGGAAAACGTGAGTACCGCCGCTTTATTGGTGATTATGTACTTAACCAAAATGATATCGTGGCGCAGCGCGAGTTTGAAGACAGTGTGGCCTTCGGCGGATGGTCCATCGATTTGCATCCTCCGCAAGGGATGTATTCAACGGAAAGCGGCTCCAAGCATTTACATGCGGATGGGGTCTATCACATACCATTCCGGTCCTTGTATTCCGTCAACGTGAACAATCTGATCATGGCCGGCCGCAATATCAGCGCATCGCATGTGGCATTCGGAACGACTCGTGTTATGGCGACATGCGCCGTTATTGGCGAGGCTGCTGGAACCGGTGCTGCATTATGCGCGGAGAAAGGAGTTTCTCCACGCGAGTTCTACCGGACCCATTTGCGAGAACTTCAGCAAACACTGCTTCGTCAGGATGCGTCTATCATCGGTTTCCGTAATGAAGATTCGATCGATTTGGCGCGGAGTGCCAAATCAGCGGCTTCAAGCACGTTGACGCAATTAGCTGTGGAGAAGCCGACTGAATCCTATCGACTAGCTTCCGATATCGGCTTGCTCTTGCCGGTCGACCCGGAGCTGAATGGGATCGAGTTGCTCGTTGATGCGGCTGAGAATACGACATTGGAACTGGAGCTTTGGGATACCGGACGAGGTGAGAATTGTATCCCGCATACGATACAGACGACTACTTCGACTCCGGTAATGAAAGGTGTAGGGCAGTGGGTGAGGCTGCTCCTCCATTGGAAACCCGATACTCCACAAAATGCTTTCCTCATTGTCAAAGCGAATGAAGAGATTGTCTTACATCTGTCCGATGAGCCGCAATTTGGGGTGCTTGTGTTCGAGAAAGGACCGCAACCTGTCGTATCCCCGGAACTGGGGGATCAACAGCCAGCTCAGCCGGTGGTAGAGTGGAATATGCGCCCGTTTGTCCGCAAACCGATCTGCTTCCGTCTTCTTTCTATGACACAAGCATTCGCACCAGATAAGGCGATCGACGGATATCATCGGCCGTTTGCTGGTCCTCATCTGTGGTCGTCAGCCTTGCTACGGGAAGACACACCGGAGTGGCTGGAGCTGAGTTGGTCGACACCAGTAAATATCTGCACGATTCATCTTACATTTAATGACGACGTGAACGAGGATTTGATTAATCTTCATCATCACCGTACGTCGTTCGTGACAATTCCCGAGCTGGTCAAGGATTACCGTGTGCAGGCTTATATGAACGGCAACTGGATCACCGTTGCCGAAGGTCGAAACAATCGGAAACGTAAAATGGTGCATACACTGGATCGGCCTATTATCTCCAACCGGCTCCGCATAGTGGTTGACTCGACCAACGGTTGCCCGTATGCAGAGATTGTGGAGATTCGCGTATACGAATAATCGATATATAGGTATAGGAAGCAGTTTCAACTCCTAAGAATCGTTATATGAATCTACAAGTTTTATAACTACTTGCCTCGTTTTTACACGTGATATAATCGAATAGATGAACAACAATAAACCAAAGCTCGCTTTGGTTTTGGCAAAAAAACCTCTTAAACAAGAGGTTTTTTTTGCCTATTCGAGTAATCAGGCAATTATTTGATTGCATGAATATATGCCTCCGTCACTCTTCGTAACATGAGAACATACTATTACTTTTTGGGGAGTGGATCCTACTCAATGCCAAACTGGCGCAATTTTATTCCAAACACTCTGAAGCACAGGCTTATCATAGCTTATATCACCCTTCTGATGGTTCCTTTGTGTGTCGCTATCTTTTATTTGTTCCAGCATTTTGAAGCGATTCGTCAGAAGGATATGATGGATCGAATGTCCGAGCGTATGCAGCAGGTTCATGTGTCCTTGACGGATATGATGGCATTCGCCTATAAGGCAAATATCATGCTGAGCCAGGACGAGAGTTTGATCCAGATTATGCATGATCCGGACAAGTATGATGCCCTTGACCGAAAGAAAGTGATCGAAAGTAAAATGTTTGGAATTAACAACAGCTTTTTCTTCCACCAGACTGACCTGTATTTTAGATTCATAGACCTTAAGGGCAATGTATATACCTCCTATGCTCCTAATGGCCGGTTGACTAATGAGCTGAAAGATTTACAAGACTGGCAGAGGAAGCTGCAAAGCGGAGCTCATTCATATCGCTGGGTGGCGGATGATTGGAATGATGTGAATGGTAGTAAAGGAAGTAAGTTTCTAAGCCTTTACACCGTTCTCGATGACCAACTACGGGGAAATTTCGGACTGGCGCAGATCAGCATCAACATCCAAGAATGGTTCCGCAGCACATTAAAGGATAGTCCGGTCAACCAGGATTTGACCATCTTTACTGGACAAGGAGAGACCGTTCTACATAGCAAGAAAACAGCCTTCAGCACGGAGATGATGCAGAGAATTATGTCTCTACAGGCACAGGAAGGACATTACGAGGATAAACACTCCTCTTCTCTCGTCAATTACAGCTATCTTGAGGAGCTAGACTGGTATGTGGTCAGTCAAATGCCACTAAGCGATCTGCAGCAGGAAATCCGGCAATTAAGGTTTATCGTTCTCCTCTTTTTGACCATTCTCGTCATCGTCTTCGTGCTGGTGACCATCATTCTGTCTGCCCGAATGACGGAGCCGTTGTATGTCCTGGAGCGCAGCATGGAGGAAGCACTGGACAAGAAGCTGAATGTCAAAATTTCTATTGGCAAGGATGCAACAGACGAAGTGCGTTCACTTGGTGAAAGCTTCAACCGGATGATTGATGATATAGTTGCGCTTATTAACAAGCTTAAGCTAGAAGAACGGCAAAAGCAGGCGGTTCGGTTCCAAATGCTGCTCTCTCAAATGAATCCACATTTTTTGTTGAATACCTTGAATACGGTCAAATGGATTGCCAAAAAAGAAAAGCAGAAGGAGATTGCAGACATTTGCGCCTCTTTGGGGCTAATACTGGAGGCAAGCTTAAATTCGGAAATTGAATTGATTCCCCTCAAAGAAGAAATAAGGCTGTTGCGCTCCTATGAATCCATACAGGCGTTTCGCTTCCGGGGTCATTTTGTCATTCTTTATGAAATGGATGAGTCGGTTCAACATGCTTTGGTTCCCAAGCTTAGTCTTCAACCTTTGGTGGAGAATTCCATCGTCCATGCCTTTGATGCAGCTGACGGGTGCGGCACGATTTGGGTGAGGGTCAGAGCGGAGGGAAGCGAGCTTATTCTGGAGGTGGAGGATAATGGTATCGGTATGGAAGCGGCCGCTCTCAATCCGGGAAGACGAAGCGGTCACGGCATCGGACTGAGCAATCTGAGAGAAAGGCTGCAATTGCTTTTTAAGCAGGAGGGCTCCATGGAATTTATATCCGGTGCGGAAGGGACCTTGGTCCGAATCAGGCTACCTTTGCTGATTGCAACGCCTTATTCACAGGAAGGAGACGGTGGGCATGTGGACGATTTTACTGGTGGAAGATGAAGCATTTGTTCGAGAAGCCATCCGGGAAACAGTGGATTGGGAACGTCACGGATTTTGTGTTGTAGGTGAGGCAGGAAACGGCAAGGAAGCTCTTGCGGCTATTCTGGAATATAAGCCCGACGTTGTGATTGCTGACATTGTCATGCCGGGAATGGACGGGATTGAACTTTTAAAGGAAACACGTAAGGCAGGAATTCACAGCCGTTTTATTATGCTGACGGCCATGGGCCACTTTGATTATGCTCGGGATGCTCTCCAATACGGAGCTTTTAACTATCTGTTAAAACTGTCCTTAAATGATGAAGTTCTACTCGAGAACTTGGCGCGGATTAAGGAATCATTGCTTGAGGAACTCAGCATGGCTGGAGAGGCGCTTTATCCTCATTATCATCGTATCTGGTCAGGCATTCGGGGAATGGTCGCGTTGACTGATATAGATCAGGCCGGAACGATAGCGGCAGCAGAGAAATTCCGCAGTTTGAGCCTTGATATTGTTACAATGTTGAGCGGAGCTACCCCTTCTGCTCTGGAACAGACAAGTATTCAAACTGAGAAGTATCTGTTGGTTCAAACCTTCTATGAGGGGGGACAGACAACATTCTTTTGCTGGAGCTTCCAGAAGAAGGCAGAGCATGTGAGTAGGAATAATTCGAACGGTTCCATTGGACTGACTGCCGGCAGCAATCTGAACCAGCTGTCCCAGGATTGGCGCTCTGCGCTCAATCAGTTGAACATAGATTGGTACGGCTGTAAGGAAGGCCCGGTGAAAGAGCGACACAGGCTGTCGTCTATCGCGGAGCTGGAAGCCGAGTTGATCCGCTACTTTGAAGAACGTGACGAACTCAAATGCGCTGATGTGGTAGCTCAAATGTGGGATAGCATGGAAGCCTCTTCGTTCTCTCATATTGAGGTGAAAATGCTGGCTGCCCATCTTCTTCATATGCTGGCCATGCTTGCAGGACGACAATCGGAGGAACGTCAGGAACTAAATTCGACCATCAGTCATGAGTCACTGCTTGTCTATGTACAGCAAGCCATACGTAAGTTGCTCCGGGAAATAAAGGAGGAAAATGTTAGTTATACAGACCATCCCGAGGTGAATCGGGTGATTCAATATATGCTGGAGCATTTCAAGGAAAATATCAAGGTTGCGGATTTAGCCAGGTTGGTCTCCATTAACGTGGATTATTTAAGCACCGTGTTTGGCAAAAAAACCGGGCAGACGCCGATCGTTTATTTGCAAAATATCCGGATCGAGCAGGCGAAGCGTTTGCTGCTTCATTCCAAGTTAAATGTGGAGCAGATTGCTCTTCAAACGGGTTTTGCCGATGATGCGTACTTCATTAAGGTGTTCAAGCGTATGGTTGGGCAAACGCCTAGCTCTTTTAGGCGGGAGAATAACATCTAAGTTTTGTACTATTAATCTGCAAGTTTCAGCTCTTATGAGATAAGGGACGGCTTGGTATAGTTGGGGTGAATCAAACAGCCAATATAAGGGAGGTTGCAAGAAAGATGAGAAACAGAAGATGGATGATTGTAGGGCTGGCGCTACTTGTAGCAGTGCCACTGGCACTTGCCGGTTGCGGTGGAAAAGGGAACGGCAATCAAGCGGAGGGAACGACTTCCTCTGAGGCAAGTACGACCAGCAGTGACCCGATCAAGCTTACTCTGTGGGGAGCTGTACCATCCGAGAATGGCCCTCAGGAAGTTGTAGACAACTGGAATAAGCAAAATCCGGACATTCAGGTGGAATATGTACGTTTCGTTAATGACGATGCGGGTAACCTGAAGCTGGATACGGCGCTTATCTCTAGTCAGCCCGTGGACATGTACGTAAACTATGATTTTAGCCTTTATGAGAAGCGGATCAAAGCGGGTAACGCCCTTGATCTCAGCAAGTTCTCCGACTACAACGTGGACGATAAAATGGGGGAAGGAGCTGCGTTATGGAAGGTAGACGATAAGTATTACGGTCTACCCACCCAGAAGGGCTTGTCCTTTGTTTGGCTGAACAAGGATATGCTTGATGCCAAGGGACTACCAATTCCGACGGAATGGGGGCTGGATGAGTTCAGAGATTATGCCGCCAAGCTGAAGGGTGACAACATCTGGGGATTAGCGCAAAGCGATTATTACTTCAATGTACCCATCAACGGTTCCTTGCAGAAGCAAAGCTTACAGCTGACAAAGGCCGATGGAACCTCCGCTTTTGACAACCCGCTGACGGTTAAGACGCTTCAGGTATATTCGGACATGATGTTCACCGATAAGAGTTTGATGCCTCATACAGAGCAGATCACTTCGAAGCCTGCCTTGGACCAAATGTTTGTGAAGGGAGAAACAGCAATGCTGTTCTCTACAAACCAGATTTTCCGCACGACGAACAATGTGCAGGAGTTTCCGCGGACATTCAAGGTGGCGGCTGCTCCAGCGCCCAAGGTGAATAAGGATCAGAGCGATTATATTAACGCCGGCGGCTTAGGTGACGTGATTTCCATTAATCCCAGCACCAAGCATCAGGAAGCTGCCTGGAAGTTTATCCAATGGTATGCAGATGGTGGAATGCTGCCGATGGCGGCAGGCGGAAGAGTACCTTCCTCCAAGGACTTCCCGGTCGATGAGGCTGTCGCGCTTATGTTCAAAGGCGTGGAAGATACTTATGATCTGGATTCAATCAAGCGGGTCATGTTCGGCGATTTGCCGCTTGGCTTAAGCCGACTGGACCGGAAGACAGGAACGGAGCAGCAAGCAGTCTATGACAAAGTATTTACCCAGAAGCTAACGCCAGAGGAAGGCGCGACGGAATTAGCACGGGTACACAACGATAATTTGAAAGCGTTATCCAAATAGCACCGTCAGGCCAAAGAGAGATGGGTATGGTTAGGACCGTACCCATCTGTGGCCGCAAGTTGCATAATGCTACAAGCTACATTATTAGACAGAAAGGCGGTGACCGATCGTGAGTTGGATGAAGCGGCAGAGGCTGATTGGTTATGTGTTTATCGCTCCCAATCTAATCGGAATGATAGTGTTTATGCTCATTCCAGCCCTGTTCTCCTTTTATTTAATGTTTACGGATTGGGTATTCGCTAGTGGGCAATCCCCGCACTTCGTTGGATTGGATAATTTCAGGATGATGGTGAGAGACGATTTATTTGTTGTATCGGTAAAAAACACCTTAATGGTGCTAATTCCAGTACCAATTTCTATATTGATCGGATTTCTAATTGCAGTCATGCTCAATAATCGTACCTATTTGCAGAAAACATTACGGGCGTTTTTTTTCGCTCCGTATTTTACCAGCGGTATCGCCATCGCTTTCGTCTGGATGGTGCTGTTTCAACCTAGTAAAGGACCAATTAACGCATTCCTGCGGTCCATAGGTGTAGCTGATCCTCCATTATGGTTCGCTTCGCCTGATACAGCGATGTATGCAGTGCTGATCATGATGACCGCTGGCGGGATTGGCTACAACATGATCATTTATTTGGCAGCAATGCAAGAGTTATCTTCCGAGCAGTTAGAAGCTGCCAAGATGGATGGAGCAACATTTGGGCAGTTACTACGCCTAATTATATTTCCATTAGTTAGTCCGACGACTTTTTTCTTGATGATCACTGGTTTTATTGGCTCTATCAAGGGGTTTGGCATGATTTATGCGATAACCCAAGGAGGGCCTGGCAATAGTACGACGGTTTTCTCTATTTTCGCATATAAAAAAGCCTTCAGCTTCTATGAAATGGGTTACGCGTCGGCTGTCTCATGGACCATGTTCCTGATCATCCTTTGCATCACGCTTATTCAGTGGGTTGGCCAGAAAAGATGGGTCCATTATTAACAGAGGGGAAGACGCACAAATGGATACGAGAAATAGCAAAATAATCAGAGAACGGGTGATTAAGAGCATTAATACGATCATCATGGCGCTAGCTAGTTTGCTGCTGCTATCGCCAATGATCTGGATGATCAGCACCTCGTTTAAAAAACCGAAGGATGTTTTCACTTATCCGATTCAATGGATTCCGCACGATCCAGTATGGACCAACCACTTTAAGGTATGGATGACGGGAGACGGATTTACACTTTTCTATTTCAACTCCTTGAAGATTTCTATAATTTTGATGATTGGAGCTCCATTGCTCGCTGCCTTAGCGGCGTATGGTTTTAGCCGTATTCCGTTTAAAGGGAGGGATGCTATCTTTTTACTATATTTATGTCTGATGATGATTCCACCTCAGGTACTTTTTGTACCGAAATTTATCATGTTTGATTGGATGAAAATTTATAATACCCATTGGGCGCTCATTCTTCCGGGTTTGTTTACGGTGTTCGGCGTCTTCATGATTCGGCAATTTTTTATGAGTATTCCCCATGAAATATCTGAAGCGGCTTTTATTGATGGAGCCGGTCATTTTCGAATTTTCTTTCAATTGTTTCTGCCACTTTCCAAACCGGTGCTGGCGACCTTCGCGATTATTGACTTTACTTGGACTTGGAATGATTATGAGAACGCCTTGATTTTCTTGTTGGATAAAAAACTGTTTACGGTACCACTTGGCATGCAAAATTTCATGCTGGAAGCAGGAGTGGACTATAACATGATGATGGCTGCCGCTACGGCGGGAGTTGTGCCGCTACTCATCGTCTTCTTCCTTGGCCAAAAATATATCATTCAAGGGTTCTCAAGTTCTGCAGTCAAAGGTTAAACGATGAATTTGAAAATTAAGATAGACCTTTCCGACTTTTAAGGTGTGAAATTGCTCGAAGTGAGCTTTTCATACCTTGGAAGTTTTCTTTTTCGAATAATTACACGTGCTATAAAGAGGGGACTTAAAACATGTTTTGGACTGAAGAAAAGCTGGAGCAACGCTTAAAAGAGTTAGATGGTTACCGTTATCGGGACTTGCGCCCGATTGAGGAGTGGATGTTCACGCCCGATCCAGACAAGCTGAACGGCGCTAGGCCGCCGGTAACCTCGAGCTCCGATGCAATGATAAGAATCGGTGACCGTTGGACGGGGCGCGATCTGTACATTTGGCTAAGGCAACGGGTTACGATCCCGTCTGAATGGTCGGAACATACGATAGTCGGGCGATTCGATTTTGGGAGCACGGGGCCGGGGCATAATTCGGGCTTTGAATCGCTGCTTTATGTTAACGGCTCTCCATATCAAGGCGTTGATTCCAATCATACAGAAGTATTCATGCGACAGGATTGGGCTGGAAGCGAAGTTGATCTTTGCTTCCGGTTGTGGTCCGGATTGGAGGGAGGCGGCATACCGCAGGAGCAGGAGCATCAGATCAGGAAGGCGGAGCTGGCCGTGTTGGACGAGGCTGCTGATGACCTCTACTTCACGGGCCAGGGTGTATTGAATACGGTCAAGGTACTTGAAGAGCATCAGCCGGAACGATTCGAGCTGTTGCAGGCACTGGACTACGCCTTTAAGCTGATCGATTGGTCTAAGCCCGGATCGGAGGCGTTTTATGATTCGATCCGGCAGGCAGCAGGTGCGCTGCGCGAATCGGCGGCGTCGTGGGAGAAGACGAGTCAGGTCGCAGTGCAATGCATTGGCCATACGCATATCGATGTCGCGTGGTTATGGCGACTGACGCATACCCGCGAAAAAGCGGCGCGCTCTTTTTCCACCGTCCTGAGGTTGATGGAAAAGTACCCTGAATACGTGTTTCTACAAACACAACCCCAACTGTACGAATACATCAAGGAAGACTATCCGGACATTTACGAAGACATCAAACAGCGAGTCAAGGAGGGGCGCTGGGAGGCGGGAGGTGCCATGTGGTTGGAGGCTGATTGCAATTTAACCAGCGGAGAATCACTCGTTCGGCAAATCCTGTACGGGACCCGCTTCCTACAACAGGAATTCGGCGTGACCTGTAGTTACTTATGGTTGCCTGATGTATTTGGTTACAGCTGGGCATTACCGCAAATTTTGAAAAAAGCGAATATCGATACATTCATGACGACAAAGATCAGCTGGAGCCAGTACAACCGGATGCCGCACGACACCTTCATTTGGCGTGGTATCGACGGCTCCGAGGTACTGACGCATTTCGTGACGACGCCGGAGGTTCCCGGTTCGACGGTATGGTGGTATACCTACAACGGATTGATCGAACCTTACTCCGTCAAAGGAATTTGGGATACGTACCGTGACAAAGGCTTGAATCGTGAGCTCCTGTTGTCGTATGGCTACGGTGACGGCGGCGGCGGAGTCAACCGTGACATGCTGGAGATGCGGCGCCGCTTGAATGAAATTCCCGGCCTACCTCACGTCAAAACGGGTCGGGCGGGAGACTATTTCGCGAGGCTGCAGGAGACCGTAGAGAAGACAGACCAGTACGTTCATACATGGGACGGTGAGCTGTACCTGGAATACCACAGGGGAACCTATACAAGCCAAGCGTACAACAAACGGATGAACCGGAAGCTGGAACTCCTGTACCGGGATGCGGAGTGGCTGCAATCATTGAATGGGATTAGCGGCGCAGGATGGAAGGAATATCCTCAGCAGAAGCTGTATAAGGGCTGGAAGACGATTATGCGGAATCAGTTTCACGATATTATTCCGGGCTCATCCATTCCGGAGGTTTACGAAGATTCGCGGCGTGAGTATGATGAAGCGGAAGCGTGGGGACTGGAGGCTAGGAAAGATGCGGCCGAAGCGCTTTCTACGGGTGAGTCAATGTCATGGACGGTGTGGAACAATGCTTCCTATACACGTACCGAGTTGGTCCGGGTACCAGTCGAGTTCGGTATGGAATCGGGCTATTGGATCGCCGCGAATGGCAAAGTACTCGATGCCGTGAAATTGGGTGACTTCTGGAAGGTCCGCGTTACTGACGTGCCTTCGGCGGGGGGGCTAACCATCCGTTTCGAGCCGTCGTCGCCGCTAGATACGAAGGAAGCAGAGCCGATGTTCACCTACGAATGCCGTATACTCACAACGCCATTCTACATTCTGGAATGGAATGAGTTCGGGCAGTTGACGCGTCTATACGACAGGAAGGCAAAGCACGAGGTCATCGCCGAGGGAGCGTGCGGCAACGTGCTACAGGTATTCGAAGATAAACCAAAGATGTTCGACGCATGGGATATCGATTTGTTCTACCAAGAGAAGCAACGTGAAATCAGGCAGCTCGAATCAATCGCCTTAATCGAGAACGATGCGTACAGCGCAGTTTTGCGTTTCGAGTGGCGGTATATGGATTCGCATATCGTTCAGGACTTGACCGTTTACGCGGACAGTCGGCGAATTGATTTTGCTTCGGAGATCGATTGGCGGGAGAAGCAGCAACTGTTAAAAGTCGCTTTTCCGGTACAGGTACGAGCTACGGAAGCGACGTACGATATTCAGTTCGGCAACGTCAAACGTCCGACACATTGGAATACGAGCTGGGATTATGCTCGTTTCGAGACGGTCGCGCATCAATGGGTTGATCTATCTGAACGGGGCTTCGGGGTTAGCCTGTTGAACGACTGCAAATACGGTCACGACATAAAGGATAACATCATCCGGCTGACCTTGATCAAATCCGCTACGTATCCGGATCCAAATGCTGACCAAGGACTCCATCAATTTACGTATTCGCTGTATCCTCACTCCGGAGATTGGGTGGCCGACGGTACCGTACGAGAAGCTGCTTCGCTCAATCAACCGCTGACACTGCTTAAAGGTTCCGCCGCCATGTCAGGCAAATCAATGCTGCAGCTGGATGTGGACCATGTCATAGTTGATACGGTGAAGAAGGCAGAGGACAGCGACCAGGTTGTAATCAGGTTGCATGAATATACGGGTGCGCGTGGGAATGTTATTCTCTCCAGCGATTTCCGCATCGTTTCGTGGCAGGAAACCGATTTGTTGGAACAGCCGATTATCCCGCTTCAAGAAGGCCCACATATCTCCTTTGATATCAAGCCATACGAAATCAAGACATTCCTTATTGACATGAAACCGTAATGAATGGGTAGAGGAGAAGAGACATGCCAATTATCGATATGCCATTAGAACAATTGAGAACCTATCAAGGAACCAATCCACGCCCGGGAGATTTTGATGAGTATTGGGAGCGAGCTCTTGCGGAGATGCATGCAGTTGACCCACAGGTAGAGCTTGTACCTAGTAGCTTTCAAGCGCCGAACGCGGAATGCTTCGACTTGTATTTTACCGGTGTGAAAGGTGCGCGAATTCATGCGAAGTATGTTCGTCCCAAACATACGGAAGCCCCTCATCCGGCAGTGGTAATGTTTCATGGGTATTCCGGTCATTCAGGCGATTGGGGTGATAAGCTGGCCTACTCCTCGCTAGGCTTCTCTGTGCTTGCCATGGATTGCCGTGGTCAAGGAGGAAGCTCGGAGGATGTTGGCGGTGTGAAAGGAAATACCCATCATGGACATATTATCCGTGGTTTGGACAATCATCCGGATGAACTGCTATTCCGTCACATATTTTTGGATACGGCACAATTGGCCGGAATAGCGATGGAACTGTCCGAAGTCGACCCTGAGCGCGTGTATGCAGCGGGGGGATCTCAGGGAGGCGGACTTACGATAGCTTGTGCTGCGTTGGAACCAAGGGTGAAGAAGTTGGCTCCAATCTATCCTTTTCTTAGCGATTATAAGCGCACCTGGGACATGGACTTGGATCAGGAAGCATATGGCGAGCTGAGGACGTACTTCCGCTATTATGATATGCTGCATGAGCGTGAACATGAAGTGTTTGAGAAGCTCGGCTATATCGATGTACAGTTTCTGGCTGAACGGATCAAAGGTGAAGTTTTAATGTCCGTTGGATTGATGGATACAATATGTGCGCCGTCAACGCAATTTGCAGCCTACAATAAAATGAATACGAAAAAGAAACTTATTATTTATCCTGACTTCGGACATGAGTATTTGCCTGGGTCGTCGGATCGGACAATGCAATTTTTTCTAGATTAAAGCCAAAAAGCTTGTAAAGCTGGATTCCCAGCTTTACAAGCTTTTTATTCTCTATGATCTTTCTTTTAGCTACGCTCCAAAATCGTATTCAACGTACTGCGATCCAATCCACGAACGAGCTTGATCAACAACTCTTTAGCCGCAGCATAATCATCCGTATGAATGATTGAAGACGAAGTATGAATATAGCGAGAACAAATACCAATGACTGTTGATGGTACGCCAATACCGCTTAAGTGAACTTGTCCTGCGTCTGTCCCACCTGGAGATACAAAATACTGATATTTGATCTTATGTGTATCTGCCGTATCTTGAATGTATTCTACCAATCCTCGGTGCGTGAGCATCGTAGGATCATAAATTCGGAGTAGTGCTCCCTCACCCAGTTTGCCGAAGACTTGTCTGTTTCCTGTCATGTCGTTGGCAGCACTGGCGTCCAGACCAAAGAAGATGTCAGGTTGAATCAGATTAGCTGCAGTACGTGCACCACGAAGTCCAAGCTCCTCTTGTACAGTTGCACCGGAATACAATATGTTAGGTAATTGTTCTTTGTGAAGTGCCTCCATCAGCTCGATTGCTAGTCCGACACCGTAGCGGTTATCCCAGGCTTTGGCCATGATTTTCTTCGGATTGACTAGAGGGGTGAATTCACAAATCGGTACGATTTGTAATCCCGGTTTCACACCGCAGCTTTCGGCTTCTTCCCTACTGTCCGCTCCGATATCCAGATACATGGTCTTAATGTCGACGGGTTTATTACGTTGTGACTCATCAAGCAAATGAGTGGGAATAGATCCTACAACACCAACGATCGGTCCACTTTCGGTGATGATTTGTAATCTTTGTGAAAGTACAGTTTGACTCCACCAGCCACCGAGTGGTTGGAAAGATACCATCCCATTATCGCTAATGCCAGTAGTCATAAACCCTACCTCATCCATATGTCCTGCCACCATTACTTTTGGACCCTGTTCATCTCCGCGTAGAACGCCAAAAATACTCCCAAGCCGATCTTGGACGAATTCTTGTGTATATGCAGACAATTTTTCTTTTACAGAAGCCCGAAGCTCGCGTTCAAAACCTGGAGCTGAAGGGAATTCTGTTAAATGCTTAAAAAGTTCTAAAGTTTTCTCATTCATATGTCGTTCTCTCCTTTCAGTATATTATAGTATGTACCACCTTTTCTGGATTGTCCATGAAGCTTTGCTCCTTAAGCTGGACACGCACCGTGCTTAGCCCGGAAACATATACTACAACAAAGTTTTACAGGGAAGGGAATACAGGGAGGCTAATTATGATGGAACGGTACTCCAAGGACTTGATTGTGATCCTGCTTCTATTTATTCTATTGGTCATTCTTCTTCAATGTCTTTAATCGTAAACCTAAGAAACAACAGTGTGATTCCTTTCTAATAGGAAGAACACTGTTTTTTTATGTGCATCTTTCTTTGGCTCCTTTCTTTATTGGATGATTTACCAAACATAACAATTTTGAAAATGACAAATAATGAATAGACAGCGTGCAGGAAATAGAGAGATCACTTGAAAAGGAGGGATGATGTTTGCCTAACAAATCGAGATCAGGAGCAAAGGTCAAACTGAATTCATTGTTGCTGACGGATAAGGAATACAAACAAATCGCTGATAAGTATGAACCTAAAAAGAATATAGTTGGTAATTGCTTAAAAGCATTCCTGGTTGGCGGAACCATTTGCCTGATCGGACAATGTATTATGCAGTTATTTATGACGTTTGCAGGAATGACATCCAAGCAAGCAGGTAATCCGACTGTTGCTATCCTCATCATCATTTCCGTGATTCTAACCTCCTTGGGAGTTTACGATAAAATCGCTCAATGGGCGGGTGCTGGGACTGCAGTACCGGTCACGGGATTTGCCAACTCGATGTGCTCATCAGCGATAGAATCACGAGCTGAAGGGTTGGTGCTGGGTGTAGGGGCCAATATGTTCAAGTTGGCTGGTTCTGTTATCGTGTTTGGTGTCGTAGCAGCATTTATAGTCGGTGTAATCCATGTCATTTTTGGCCTAGGAGGTGCACATTAAGGATGCTGGTGGGTGCGCAAACCTGGGAATTCTCCACTAAACCGATCATCATTGGGGCAGCGACAGTTGTGGGACCAGATGAGAGTGCGGGACCCTTATCGGGAGACTTTGATTTTACTTACGATAATCTGGAGATCGATGAGAAAACCTGGGAAAAAGCCGAACTTAAGCTATTGGAACATGCCGCCGCATTAGCGCTTGTTCATGGGGGCATTTCAAAGGAAGAACTGCAATGTTTTATAGGTGGTGATCTAATGAATCAGATCATTAGTGCTACTTTTGCTGCAAGAAGATTAGCTGCTCCTTATTTGGGCGTCTTTGGGGCTTGCTCCACCTCGTTGGAGAGTCTAGCTCTCGCAGCTCTTATTGTTGATTCAGGTAACGCGATGAATGTACTTGCCGGGACAGTAAGTCATAACTGTACGGTAGAGAAGCAGTTCCGCTATCCAACAGAGTATGGAGCACAAAAACCGGCAACTGCTCAATATACGGTGACGGGATCCGGTTGCGCCGTTGTATCATCCAAGGGTACTGGTCCTAGAGTTACACATGCAACGATTGGGAGGATTCAGGATTTAGGCGTCAAGAGTCCCTTCAATATGGGAGCGGCAATGGCACCTGCAGCTGCTGATACGATAGTATCCCATTTTCGGGATACAGGTCGAAGTCCGAGGGACTATGACCTGATAGTCACGGGAGATCTTGCTTCTGTTGGACATGCTATTGTGAAGGAGATCTTGGACAAAGACGGCGTGTCTATGGAAGAGACTGATTTTAAGGATTGCGGTCTGATGATTTACGACAGAGACAAACAGCCTTTTGTTCATGCAGGAGGCAGTGGTTGTGGATGTTCCGCAGTAGTTACGTATGGACATATCTTGAAAAAAATAAAAAGTGGAGAGCTAAACCGAGTGCTTATTGTGGCGACGGGTGCTCTGTTATCCCCATTATCCAGTCAGCAAGGGGAGAGCATACCATGTATTGCCCATGCGGTGGCTCTAGAAAGTGAGGAGAATAAATTATGATATTTGTATGGGCCTTTATAATTGGCGGGTTGATCTGTGTAGTGGGACAACTGATGTTCGATGTGTTGAAATTAACTCCGGCACATACGATGAGTAGTCTTGTTGTAGCCGGAGCCGTATTGGATGCATTGGGGTGGTATGATCCAATCGTGAAATTTGCAGGAGCAGGAGCTACCGTTCCCATTACTAGTTTTGGTAATGCTCTGGTACATGGTGCTTTAACTGAGTTACAAAGAGATGGCTGGATCGGAGTAATTACAGGGATTTTTGATGTAACTAGCGCGGGGATTTCCGCAGCAATCATTTTTTCCTTTTTGGCGGCCTTGGTAGTTCGTCCTAAAGGATAATTATAATAAATCGTTACTTTTTATCAATTTTAGTTGGACACGAAAGTATCTTCCCACCCTTTGATCATGTACAATGACAATAGGAAGAAATATACAGCATGAATGGAGCGCAAATACTGTATGTGACATTTCTATTGTCTGGAGGGGAATATGACGTGCCCGTTAATGAACAATCGCTAAGAACCATGTCCGCTGTTAAATCCAATTTGGAATCATGCATTTTGGGCAAATCATTTGAGATCAATCTTTTATTAACCGCATTACTTGCCGGCGGTCATGTACTGATTGAGGATGTACCAGGAACAGGGAAAACTCAGCTTATCAAAGCGATGGCGAGATCTATGAGTGGGGAATATCGGCGTATCCAGTGTAATCCTGATATTTTACCCAGTGATATTACGGGAGTGTCTGTCTTTCATCCTCACGAAGAGCGCTTTGTATTCAGGCCCGGACCGGTGATGACGAACATCCTGCTTGCAGATGAAATTAATCGAGCTACTACAAAAACTCAATCCGCGCTTCTAGAAGTGATGGAGGAACGAAATGTTACCGCAGATGGATTTACTCATGAGCTCCCCCATCCATTCATGCTTTGTGCTACACAGAATCCAATTGATTTTGAAGGAACTTATATATTACCCGAAGCACAGCTAGATCGTTTTATGATGAAGATAGCTATCGGATATCCCGATGCAGCAACTGAAAAGAACATGTTGCATTCACATAGCTTAGGTCAACCTGTGGATCAGCTGCAACCTGTTGCAACAATGGAGGAAATTGCTGCGATTCAATTGCAAATTAGAGAAGTTCATATGACGGAAGCTCTGACCGATTATTTGCTCTTTATCGTTCGGCGTACACGGGAGCATGAAGCTGTACTTTTGGGTGCCAGCCCTCGTGCGTCTATAGCATTTACTTTAGCAGTTAAGGCTTATGCGTTCTTGCAAGGTCGTGACTATGTCTTACCGGATGATATCAAAATTTTAGCCCCTTATGTGTTGGGACACCGCATTCTTTTGCGACCAGAGACACGTGTAGATAATATGAACTCGGGCGTGGTTCTGCAGAGAATTCTACAGCAGGCGAGCGTACCGGTGTCTGTAGGTCGATGATATGCGCGCGGTACTGGGTAATCTCAAATTAGGGTTGACCTCCAGGAAATTCTGGAAAGTCGCACCCGTGTGGTTTATTTGCTTATGCTATGTATTGTTTCAGGGTGGAAAAACATCGTTTATGTTGTTCACTATGGTATCGCTTATGGTAGTCTATTGGATTATTGGAGGGTTCGGTGGTGTTAAGCGAATTCATGGAGAGCGAATACTATCGCTTGAAAGTGAACGAGGAATGCTTCAGGCAGGTGATCAGGTCAAGATTAAGCTTGTCCTTGAGCTCCCACAAATGATGCCGCTTCCATATATCATTGTTAAAGAGATACTTCAGCGTCACAATGGGGAATCATGGGTCTTCGAAGATAGCGTAATTCCTCATATCAGAGGGCGAGCGAAGCTAGAGTATCAGACGCCACCTTTGGAGCGCGGTAGATATGTATTTTCTTCAACGGAGTGTAGTTCTAGGGATATCTTTGGACTATTGGAGAATAAAGGAGCTTTTCAGACCGGGGGACAATTTCATATTCTACCTCGAACTGTCTTTATTCCATATTGGCGATTATACAGTAAGAATTCACGACTGGCGGGACCCGAAACAGCCATCTCATTTTCACGCCGGGAGACAACGCAGATTAATGGTGTGAGAGATTACGTATACGGTGATCGGATTTCTCGGATACATTGGAACGCTACTGCAAAAACAGGTGCATGGAAATCAAAAGAATTCGAACATGAATCGCTACCTAAGACAGTACTGGTATTAGATGCTCATGCTCTAGGATATAAAAATTCTGAGCAGTTCGAATTAGCAGTCTCCACAGCTGCTTCTTTACTGGAATATGGCTCGAGAGAGCGCATCAGTATGGGATTGTGTACGGTGGGCAATAAAGTCCGAAGCTTTGCACCAACCGAGAACAATTTAGAACGACAGCGAATGATTCACCATTTGGTAGATATCCATTCCGACGGAGTTGGGAAATTCAAGGGGATAAATGGGCAACGTCTATTTTTTCCTCCGGGAGCATTCTTCATCTTTATTAGCCCTATGAGTGATGAACAAGCATTACGTACATTAAATTGGGCGAAGAGTCGGCAAATGATACCTTATCATATCCGAATAGGGGACCCAAAAAGCTCAACCGGAATTGGGAATAGGGCTTTATTCGGGGGATCAGAGCTCTTCACCGAGCGGGGAATCAAAGGGGTTTTTGTTTCTAACCTTCAGGATCTTCCCATGGTTATGGGAGGTGGGCGTCATAAATAAGTTAGAGGTAACGAGGAATGTTTTGTGGTACCGCTTTTTAAGTACTCTTTGGTTGATGGTCATTGCTTATCAGTGGATACAATACACCGAGCCCATTTGGTTGCAACAGACAACCTCTTTGGTTTTTGTAACCCTGATTGTGATCGCTTTGACCGAGATTTTCCTACCACTCAAACCACCTTGGCGCTGGACCATTAAAATTGTGTTAGTACTTGCTGTTTGGCGTATTGTTCTGACTCATTATGCCGTATATGTACCAAGTGGACCGTTATTTCCTGATCAGATCCGAGATATGGCACACCAATTCACACCTTATATTTGGTTTTCTTTATTCGCCTGGGCATTATTCGAGGTATTACAACGACTGCTCCATGATAGAGTACGAATTTTAATTTTTCTAGGATGTAACCTTGTTGCATTTGCTACGCTGGATTCATTTACTTCTTATTACTTATGGGAAAATGTAGCTTGGACCGTATTAGCGGGTCTATGTTGGCTAGTCTGTCTTCACTTTTTTCAGTTTCAGCTCAAGTATCCACATGCTTGGCAACTTTTAATCGATTATCCGCTTCGGATGCTTGTGAACGTCGTCATTATTATTGCTTGTATCCTCTTGATAGGCATTAGCATGCCAGAGGTAGCTCCTACGCTAACCGATCCTTATACGGCGTGGATCAACCGAGATGCTGGATCTGGTGGAGGAAAGGTAGCTGCTACAAGCGGTAGCCAAAGCTCCTCCCACACCGTTACGAATCAGGATGCAGTATCTGGCTATAGTCGTGACGATAGTAATTTGGGTGGCGGCTTCGAATTTAGCAACGACCTGGTCATGACGGTTTCTTCACCTGTCAGGTCTTATTGGCGGGGGGAGACTCGGCGGATTTATTCCGGTAGTGGTTGGGAAGATATAATCAATGAATCCCGAAAATTACAACCGTACATTACTGGAAGCACTTTACCAAGTGATTCTTCTAGTAAGGTAGAAACACGGACGGTGGAACAGACATTTACGATGCAAACTGACTATAAGTACCCTGTCTTATTTGGTGGTTATGCAATTTCAGGTGCTGAGTTGTTGGATGATTCCGAAGATAGTAGTAGTAATGTTAATTTTGCAGTTAATCCCAAGATAAATATGTTCTGGGCAAGCCGAGAATCAGAACTTTATGTAACGAATGATCGGTATGAATCGCTGAAAGAGTTCCCGCGGAAATATAAAGTTGTTTCTGAAATTCCGCTTATTCCACTTGATGAGATTCGTAATGCAAGCTTTGAGTCATTATATAAGGTGGCTCCCGATGAAGAGTATGTGCAGATACCGGATCATTTTCCGCAGAGAGTGGTTGACTTAGCAAAAGAAGTTACGGCTGCGGGTACTACTCCTTATCAGAAAATGGAGCTACTCCAAGAGTACCTTCGCACAAATTTTGAGTACACAAACACACCTGATTTATCACGAAAAAAAAGCAAGGACTTCGTGGATGGATTTCTATTTGAAATCCAACAGGGGTATTGTGACTATTTCTCAACGGCTATGGTCATGATGTCCCGTTCATTAGGCATCCCAGCCAGATGGGTCAAAGGATTCTCGTCGGGTAGCATACCTGATGAAGAGATGATGCGGCATATTCCATCAGCAATTGGAGGAGAGTACAGGGTAAGTAATGCAAATGCTCACTCTTGGGCTGAACTTTATTTCGGGGATTATGGCTGGATCACATTTGAAGCTACTCCAGGTTATGCTGCTCCAATTCTTACGAATAATGATAGTATGGAGACGCTTGCCCAGTTAAATGACTTAGAGGTGGAGAAAGAAGAGAGACAGTCCAGAGGTTTATTATCCTATGTTAGTCCTGAAGTAAAAAAGGTAATTACAATTGTATCTGCGGTAGTAGTGGTATTAGGGGCAATATATTGGTTCCACACGCAGCTGTATTTCATGTGGTTACGGCTAAGGATGGGGCGCAAGTTAACATGGGGAGATAAAGTCATATTTGAAACACAGCGTCTAGTGACAAGGCTACGACGAAAAGGATTAAGGCGGGCGGATCACGAGACGATACGGGAATCTTTTAGTCGTTGGATGATTGAGCGACCACAGATTAATGAGGCTCTAAATCTTCTGCTATTAAGTTTTGAGAAGGCGAGCTATAGCCCAGATACAATCTCATTAGAGGAGTGGCGAGCTGTTCAGAAACTGACGCGTCAGATTCTCAGAATTACCAGCAGAGCTAATCGTAGATCATAAATTTCCTAATAATTCAATATTAAACTGGAAACGTTCCTGCTGCCCTTGCGCTCAGGACGTTTTCTTTTATAAAATATGAGGAAGTTGGGGATAGATTATGGTATAGTTTGTCGTATGAAACCGAGGTGAACGTATTTGTTTGAAAGATTTATGCCAAAATTGCGCGTAGACAGCGTGTTCGATATCGACTTGGACGCATTGTATGCTAAGGGTTATCGTGGAATCATTACAGATTTGGATAACACCCTGGTTGGTGCCAAAGCGCCGCTGGCCACCCCAGAACTTATGGAATGGCTACAAAAGGTGAAAGAATCCGGATTTAAACTGGTCATTGTGTCAAACAATAATTTGGACAGGGTGTCGAACTTCTCCACCCCTTTAAATATCGAATTCGTGCATTCAGCGAGAAAACCATCCAGATCACCTTTTCGTCGAGCGTTGGAATTGTTAGATTTGAGACCTGATCAGGCGATTGTGGTTGGCGATCAAATGATGACCGACGTATATGGAGGTAATCGACTGGGATTATTTACTGTATTGGTATTACCCATTGCAATCGGCGAAGAAGGATTGGGAACGCGTATTAACCGTCGATTGGAATGGATTGTGAAACGTCGACTCGGTAAGCTTGGACAATGGATAGAGGAGGAAAAGAGCAAATGACAGAAGCACAGAGCGCAAAAGGCGCTCTAAGCTGTAGTGGTTGCGGCATTACGTTACAGAGTGAGCAACAAGACAAACCAGGGTATACCCCTGTACAAGCGTTAGAGAAGGAACCGGTGATTTGTCAGCGGTGTTTTCGTATCAAGAACTATAACGAATCCTCTTCAGTAACCGTGGAGCAGGATGAATTTTTACGACTGCTGAGTCAAATCGGTGAACGTGAAGCACTCGTGATTCATATTGTAGATATTTTTGATCTACAAGGAAGTGTGATTTCAGGGCTGCAGCGGTTCGTTGGCAACAATCCCGTGTTACTTGCGGTGAATAAGATCGACCTATTGCCGAAGGTGACGAATTGGAATAAAGTGCGGAATTGGGTACAGAAGGAAGTTAAAGATCTCGGCGTAAAAGTAGAAGATATTATTCTTTGCAGCGCTAAGCAAAGCAGCGGCTTTGATCGACTTCTAGAGGCTGTATCAGAATATCGTGGTGATGGCGATGTGTATGTTGTTGGTGCAACTAATGTCGGTAAATCAACGTTAATCAACCGATTGATTCGTGATTATAGTGATCTGGAACAGGAGCTAACGGTCTCTCGTTACCCAGGTACTACACTCGATATGGTTCATATCCCACTAGATGATGGACGCTTCATCATTGATACGCCGGGGATTATGTATCCTTCGCGTTATAGTGAGCTGGTTAGTCCTGAGGATTTGGGGATCATTTTGCCCGATAAAACGTTAAAACCAGCGGTTTACCAATTGAATGAAGGACAAACTCTCTTCTTCGGAGGATTTGGTCGCTTTGATTTTATTCAAGGTAATCGCCAATCGTTTACCTGCTTCATTAATGGGCGGATTCCGATCCACCGGACGAAACTTGAGCGTGCCGATGAATTATTCGCTACACATGCGGGTGAAATGTTGTCTCCTCCAAACCGAGATAATTTAAGCAAGCTTCCAGAGTGGACACGTCATGAATTCCGCATCGCTAAAGGAAGCCGTTCAGATGTCTTTATTTCAGGACTTGGTTGGATCAAGATCAATGGAGATACAGGAGCTACCGTAGCTGTACATGTTCCTAAAGGACTAAAAGTGATGGTGCGTCCTTCTTTGATATAAAGAATTGTAGTGTGTTTTGCAGTTTGCGCCTGAGAATAGGGGGAGAAACTATGGGTGAAGTCGTAAACGACCAAGGTGGACTGCCGATGTTGCTTGGCGTAATGGGTGACCCTATCATTCATTCAAAGTCCCCCGTTATGCACGGGGCTGCACTTGCAGCCTGTGGCTTGGATGGTAAATATGTACCGTTACATGTACAAGCAAGTCATCTGAAAGAGGCTGTTCAAGGCATCCGAGCACTTGGGTTTCGTGGTGTCAATGTGACGGTCCCGCATAAAGTAGAAGTAATGAAATATTTAGATCTACTGGATGATGGAGCTAAGTATATTGGTGCAGTTAATACGATTGTGAATGATAATGGCGTGCTAACTGGCTATAATACGGATGGAATCGGTTATATTCGCTCTTTGCAGGAAGAAGTAGTTCCACATTTATCTGGAAAATCGGTATTGGTCTTGGGCTCGGGCGGAGCTGCTCGTGGGATTATTTATGCGTTGCTTCAGGAGAACCCCGGCAAGGTGATTGTTGCCAACAGAACGCAGCAAAAGGCTCTTGATCTTGCTGCCGAGTGGGCACATCTTGGCAACATTTATGGCTGCGCCATGAATAATGTCTTGGAGTATACGAAAGATATCGATATTGTGATCAATACGACATCTGTAGGTATGTTTCCAAATGTAGAAGAAATGCCAATAGACCCTAACCTACTTCCTGATGGAATTGTCGTAAGTGATCTTATTTACAATCCTTTGAAGACTGAATTACTACGCCATGCGGAGTTAAAGGGCTGCCAAATTCATAACGGACTCGGGATGTTCCTGTATCAAGGAGCTTATGCGTTTGAATATTGGACCGGACGTTCTGCACCTATTGACGTTATGCGAACAGCAGTGTTAGGTAGTATGAATTTATAATGGTAATGATGAAATCTATTTTGCTAGTTAAGGAGTTTTGAATCTACATGTTAAGTGGAAAACAAAAACGATATTTACGGAGTATGGCACACGGGCTCCAGCCTATCTTTCAAGTAGGTAAAGGAGGAACGAATGAGCAGATCATCCGGCATATTTCAGAAGCGTTAGAGCGCCGTGAGCTGATCAAGATTTCGATCCTGAACAACAATTTGGATGATCCAAAAGAAATTGCCGAAGAATTAGCGGCGGGAGCGGAAGCTGAGCTTGTACAGCTAATCGGTAGAACGATTATCCTTTATAAGGAATCTCGCGAATATAAAGAAATCGAGCTTCCATAAGCTGAATTTGGAGGACGAAGATGAAGAGAGTCGGAATTCTTGGGGGCGCATTCGATCCGATTCACCTCGGTCATCTGTTAGCTGCGGAAGCGGCACGGGAACAGTACCGGTTGGAAGAGGTATGGTTCATGCCCTCTCATATCCCTCCACATAAGCATCAAGCAGGCGTTAGCGGAGAGCAAAGGTTAGAGATGGTGAAGGAGGCTACTCGGAATCATGGAGCCTTTAAACCTCTCGATATTGAGCTACGCCGAGGTGGAGTATCCTATACTGTAGATACCATACGTGAAATAAAAAAGCTTCATCCTGACCTAGAGCTCTATTTTATTATTGGAGCGGATATGGTGAATTATCTTCCCAAGTGGGAGGGAATCGAGGAACTGACGGAGATGCTCCATTTTATTGGGTTACAGCGACCAGGAAGTTTTCTAGAACTTGATGCGTTGCCGTCTTATATCCAGGAATCTGTATCTCTGGCAGAAATGCCGCTAGTTGATATATCGTCAAGTTTAATCAGAAGCCGTCTATCTGCTGGAAAGTCAGTACGTTATATGGTGCCAGAACAAGTATATGATTATATGACGAGGAGTGGATTGTATGGAATACACTCGGGATGAGCTAATCGAATCCGTGTCTAGTGGAATGCCAGCTAAACGCTGGCGACATACAGAAGGTGTGATGGAGACCTCGGTCCTCTTGTGTGAACGGTTTGGCGCTGATCCACAAAAAGGGGATTTGGCAGCTCTGTTACATGATTTGGCTAAGTATTGGCCTATTGAAGAGCAGGTAGCTGTGATCCAAGATAACAATCTTAACCTTGAATTACTCCAACACGATAAACAATTATTGCATGCAGAAGTTGCGGCTTTTGTATCACAGCGGGATTATGGAGTTGAAGATCCTGAAGTGTTGGATGCGATTCGTTATCATACATCAGGCCGCGTCGGCATGACCTTGCTGGACAAAATCGTGTGTTTGGCAGATTATATTGAACCAGGTCGGGATTTCCCAGGCGTGGACAAAATCCGCGAATTGGCCCAGCATAGCCTAGATGAAGCGTTGATCGCGGGTTTCGATTCAACGATCTCTTTCTTGATCGAGAAGCGCAAAGTAATCTTCCCACTAACCATGTTAGCCCGGAATGATTTGATTCAAGGCTTAAGTCGCAAGTCGTTGGAATAGAGTAACTCGTAAAACATAAATATAGCGGGAAATCCTCCCTGTATATTACTGGACAGTTGTTATAGCAGTTCAGTAACAGGAGTTTCTCCAGCTAAATTAGATACATTACCCCAAGATGACGGTTTCCTGTTAGATTAACAGGACTTTTTCCTGTTAATTGAAGTCTAGGAGGCTTTATGACTATAATTAACTGGAGCTTTTCCAGTTAGCTGAAACGATCACTGTTTTAAATAACTATATTCTGCCTAGGTGCACTCTTGGGCAGAATAATTATTAGTTACCCAGTCTCTAATCATGTGAAGTATGAGTAGCGGAGCAGGCTGTTTGAATCCGGAGAAGCGTTCGCCTTTGCCATTTGATTGTAACCTTTGTTGGTTTAATATAATCAAGACAATCAAATGGCAACAGCGATCGAAGGATCAAACGGCATGCGCAGCGACTTACTCCTTTTCACTTGATTAGAGCGATATCCCTAGGAGGTTGATTGAATGACTGTATCACCTAAAGAATTGTTGAATATAGCGGTACAAGCTGCTGAAGATAAGAAAGCGATGAACATCGTGTCACTGGATCTGCAAGGAATTTCATTGATCGCAGATTATTTTGTTATTTGTCACGGTAACTCCGATACACAAGTTCAAGCGATTGCAACTGAAGTTCGGAAGAGAGTACATGAGGCAGGATCGAATATCCGTGGTATCGAAGGCATGGATTCTGCTCGTTGGGTATTGATGGATTTAGGAGATGTTATCGTTCATATCTTCCATCGCGATGAACGTGAGTTCTACAATATTGAACGGCTGTGGTCTGATGCCAAAGTAGTGAATAACGTATGAGTCTAGTTGCGGGTACTGTGATTACCCTGCCAATAGACAGGGAAGTTTCACCTTACGGATATTTTCTCAGCGGAGGAACGCAAGACGTACTGCTCCATTACTCCGAGGTAACGCAAAGTGTAAAACCAGGACAGCAGGTTGAGGTATTCTTGTATCACGATACAGAAGGCCGACTTGGGGCTACGATGAAGAAGCCTTATTTAACGCTGGGTGAGCTTGCGCTCTTGGAAGTTGCAGATATACATCCTCGACTGGGGTGCTTTTTGGAGATGGGACTTGGACGGCAGCTTCTTTTGCCGATTCGCGAACTTCCAGAGCTTCCGGAGCTTCATCCTCAGGTTGGAGATCATGTATACGTCATTATGGAGCATGACAAACAAGGTCGTCTCAAGGCTAAATTAGCCGGCGAGCATGAACTGTCTCCTCTCACGTTCCATGTTCCTTCAACTTGGAATAATCAGTGGTTAGAGGCCACGGTATATAAGCCATTACAAATGGGCACTTTCGTTATCGTCGATGGCGGAGTCCTTGGTTTTGGCGTCATTGGTATGATTCACTCTTCAGAACGTAGTCGCTTGTTACGTTTAGGTGAGCGTGTCAAAGTTCGCGTGTCTCATATCCGCGAAGACGGACGAGTTAATCTGTCTATGATGCCTCGTAAGGAAGTCGGACGGGACGAGGATTCGGAACGGATTCTGTTATATTTACAAGAACGTCCTGGTGGGGCCATGCCATATTCGGATATTACACCTCCTGATGTAATCAAGCAGCGCTTCGGTATTAGCAAGTCGGCGTTTAAGCGAGCCATCGGTAAGCTAATGAAAGAAGGGAAGGTTACTCAGAAGGAGAGCTGGACCTACCTAGTGCCTACAGAGAGCAAGGAGAGCGAACAGGAAGATTGAGCAAAAGGTGAGTGTTTGAAAAGTCAGATTTTCAGTACCAGAGCTTATGCTTGCGCAGCAACTTTTTTTCAAAACGCTTCAGAAGGTTGAATGAAGCTGAGGACTGAGGAGCGAGCTGCACGTTTTCGGAGAAAACGACTTCGGAAGAAAACACTAGCAGAACCTACGTGAGCATCTTAAATGTTTCCCCGTAGGAAATATACTTCGAAAGCATACGCTAGGCCTGGCTGAATTCAAGATTCGAAGTCGAAATTGCCTCATGATTTACTTCGTGATCAAAAGATGATTTTTTGAACGACCTCTTACAGAAAGTGCGGTGACTGCATGGCATCATATCGTAAGTTTGCCTACGTGTATGACGAACTAATGGAGGATATGCCCTATCCAGACTGGATCCGGTTTGCCAGAATGGCATGGGAACGGCATGGAATGCCTAGAACAGTTGTGGAGCTAGGCTGCGGAACGGGAAGTATTACGATTCCCCTTGTGAACTCCGGGTTTGAAGTGACGGGGATCGATTTGTCAGCGGACATGCTGTCGGTCGCCCGGCGCAAGATGGATGGGACAGCTCAAGGCGTTCGCTTGTACCGTGAGGGCAGTGTTCGCTGGGTTCAGCAGGATATGACGGAATGGGAAGTGGCAGAGCCTGTCGATTCGGTCATTTCATTCTGCGATTGCTTGAATTATCTGCTTGAAGAAGAGGACATTATTCGTACATTTCAACGAACCTATGATGGTTTGAAGCAGGGCGGCACTTTCTTGTTTGACGTGCATCATCCAAATACGTTGATCCGTTACGAGGAGGATCAGCCCTTTATCTGGGATGAGCGTTCTGTATCGTATATCTGGACCTGTGAACGGGATGCGGCGAGAAACGAAATTGAGCATCATCTGACGATTTTTGCGCGGGAAGAAGAACAAGGGCAAGATCTATATCGTAGGTTTGAAGAGACTCATGTTCAACGGGCTTACGATCCCGAGTGGATGAGTAGCCAGCTTTTACAGTGTGGCTTTCGTGAAGTGACCTGTTACGCTGACTTCGAATGGAAGATCGCAACTGAAGATGCAACTAGATTGTTTTTTGTAGCCGTGAAATGATGAATTAAAAAGAATGATAACCAATGGAGGGCAACCACAGTTGCTCTCCATTTTTGTTTTGTGAAGCGCATCTTATAAAAATAAATAGTTATTGTGTAATTAATTCAGTATAATTAGAAATAAGGAATGTTCTGCGGAGGAGATTTTTATTGATCTCGCAATCGAGATCATAACGATATCACATAGTGCAATTTTAATGATTCATATTGACCGAAGGCATAACAGCATTTGATAAATGAGTGAATAATTATTCTATCTTTTTTAATTAGAAGACACTGGAGAGTTCAGATGTATGATCTGATCGATCTATTTGACGTATAGTTTAGCGTATAAGTAATGCCTAGAACATATAGAAATTGTGACCGTGAGGTCTATATTTTGCGAGAGAGGATTAATCACATAATGAATGAGACAACTACTAAACCTGCAAGACCACGACGTTCCAAGTCGTCTCCCCCACCAGTCCGCATATTTTCTTTGGGTGGTATTGGCGAAATTGGTAAAAATATGTACGGAATTGAATATAAGAATGAGATTGTCATTATTGATGCTGGATTGAAATTCCCAGACTCTAAGCTGTCTGGAATTGATTATATTATTCCGGATCTAACGTACCTGATTAATAACAAGCATAAAATTAAGGGATTATTCATCACACACGGTCATGAGGATCATATTGGGGCGATTCCGTTTCTGCTAAAGCAGCTACAAATTCCGATCTACGGTGGTGCGCTCACCATGGGGTTAGTGCGGGCCAAACTAGAAGAATATCGACTCCGTGGACAATCTGATCTTCATGTATTTCAGGAGAATGATCGTTATACTTTTCAACATTTATCGGTGCACTTTTTCCGGACAACCCATAGTATTCCAGATGCATTTGGAATTGTCGTAGATACTCCTTACGGTCCCATCGTTCATACGGGCGATTTCAAATTTGATTTTACACCTGAAGACCGACTAGCAGACTTGCCTAAGATGGCAAGTGTAGGGGGAGAAGGAGTTCTGGCTCTACTGGCAGACAGTACGAATAGCGAGAAGGAAGGATTTACCCCTTCAGAACGTAGGGTTGGAGACGCGATATTGGACTCGTTCCAGCAATGTGAGGGCAGAATTTTATTTGCCACTTTTGCTTCTAACGTTCATCGGTTACAACAGGTTGTTGAAGCTGCTATTTTGTGCAACCGAAAAATTGCTATCATTGGTCGAAGTATGGAAAAAGTTTTTACGATTGCACAGGAGCTTGGTTATATCCGTATTCCAGATGGAATGTTGATCGATATCAAGCAAATTGACCGTTACGAAGATCATAATGTGCTGATCGTGTGTACGGGGAGTCAAGGTGAACCTAATGCGGCGCTCAGCCGGATTGCATCTGGTTCTCATCGAAGTGTACAAATATATCCTGGTGATTCGGTTATTTTCTCTTCATCTCCAATCCCAGGTAATACGCAAAATATCAATCGGAGTATCGATTTATTGATGCGGGCTGGTGCTAACGTGATTTATGGATCCGGTGTTGGCATACATGCATCCGGTCACGGCTGCCGTGAAGATTTGAAGCTTATGCTAAGTTTTATACGTCCAAAATATTTCATTCCCATTCACGGGGAGTATCGTATGTTGCTTAGTCACAAAAATTTGGCTCTCCAAACGGGGATCTCGGAAGATCGCGTATTTATTATGGATATTGGCGACACGCTTTCGGTATACCGAAACCGAGCTAAGCGCGGAAGACCTATACCATCAGGCGAAGTATTTATAAGCAACGGCGAAATGCGTACTTTTGAAGATGAATTGTTAGAGGAACGGGGAGAGCTGGCCCAAGAGGGTATCGTTATTGTGGTCATGACCGTGGATAAAGCTACACAACAAATATTATCCGGTCCTGATATTGTAACGAGAGGGTTCGTTTATATGCAGGATGCTAGGCCATTGTTGAGACGAGCCGAGATGACATTACGGAGAAACCTTAATAAATTAGGGGAACGGCAAGAGTATGATCGTGCCGCCTGGACTCGTACCACATATAAAGTACTTCGGAGACATTTCACGAAAGAAGTTGGCAGAACACCTCATATTATGCCTTCTATACTGGAAGTCTAGAGCCTGTAAGAGCTGTGTATTGACTTTTTAACTATTTTAGATATAATGATGGGTGAATAATTGGATAAAGATTGCGATGACAGGGAGCAGTAATTTGTTGATGTCCATCCAGAGAGACGGCGTTTGGTGAAAGCCGTTGGACCGCATAAATGAACTCACCTTGGAGCTTATGATGCAGGCGCGTTTGGGAATAAGAGAAACTCTTCTTATATTGCCAATTCGCGAGTAACATCATCGTTCTCACCCGCGTTAAGGGTGCAAAGTGAGTGAAGGACAAAGCATGTCCGACACTAACTAGGGTGGTACCACGGGAATATACCTCTCGTCCCTAGCGATGATTCGCTATGGATTGAGAGGTTTTTTTACATTTGAAGGAGGATTTCAATATCATGGCTGATAAGACAGTATCTCACGATTTTTATGATGCACAGTCCATTGAACCGAAATGGCAGGCATACTGGGACAAACATGAAACATTTAAGACTCGCGAGGAGTCGGGAAAACAAAAGTTCTACGCATTAGATATGTTTCCATATCCATCAGGGGCAGGGCTGCACGTAGGTCATCCAGAAGGATACACGGCTACGGATATCGTATCTCGTTACAAACGGATGCGTGGCTATAATGTGCTTCATCCGATGGGTTGGGACGCTTTTGGATTGCCAGCAGAGCAACATGCTCTGGATACTGGGGAACACCCAAGGCATATCACGTTTAAGAACATTGACAATTTCCGTCGTCAGATCAAATCGCTTGGATTCTCATATGATTGGGATCGGGAGATCAGCACTACAGATCCGGAGTATTATAAATGGACTCAATGGATTTTTATCCAGCTCTATAATAGAGGGCTCGCTTATGTAGCTGAAGTTCCTGTGAACTGGTGTCCTGCTCTAGGTACGGTACTAGCGAATGAAGAAGTTATCGACGGTAAGAGTGAACGTGGTGGACATCCGGTTGTACGTAAGCCGATGCGCCAGTGGGTACTAAAGATTACGGAATATGCGGAAAGACTACTGGAAGATCTGGAAGAATTGGATTGGACAGAAAGTATTAAGGATATGCAGCGTAACTGGATTGGTAAATCCGAAGGTGCTGAAGTCGTGTTCAAGATTGATGGACATGATGAGACTTTGACCGTCTTTACAACACGTCCTGACACCTTGTTTGGTGCTAGCTATGCGGTACTTGCACCGGAGCATGAACTGGTTGCCAAGATTATGACGGAAGCGCAGCGCGATGCCATTAAAGCTTATCAAGAACAGGCAGCTCGTAAGAGTGATCTAGAACGTACAGATCTTGCCAAGGATAAGACAGGTGTGTTTACGGGTGCCTATGCGATTAATCCAGTAAATGGTGCCAAATTACCGATCTGGATTGCGGATTACGTATTGGCTGGTTATGGTACAGGTGCGATTATGGCGGTTCCTGGGCATGACGAGCGCGATTATGAATTCGCGAAGCAATTCCAGTTGGATATCATTGAGGTAGTATCGGGTGGAGACCTAACCAAAGAAGCTTATGCTGGTGATGGACCACACGTTAATTCTGATTTCCTAAATGGGCTTCGTAATGAAGAAGCGATTAAAGCGATGATTGCATGGTTAGAGGAGAACGGCAAGGGTTGCGGTAAAGTAACTTATCGTCTTCGCGACTGGCTGTTCAGCCGTCAACGGTATTGGGGCGAGCCTATCCCAATTCTACATCTTGAAGACGGTACGATGAAGCCAGTTTCTGAAGATCAGCTACCAGTGTTATTGCCAGATGTTGATCAAATTAAACCATCCGGAACGGGTGAATCTCCGCTTGCTAACGTAACCGAGTGGGTGAACACAATCGATCCGGAGACCGGCTTACCAGCGCGCCGCGAGACGAACACGATGCCGCAATGGGCGGGAAGCTGCTGGTATTATCTGCGGTATATCGATCCTCGAAATGATAAGGAATTGTGCTCTAAAGAGAAGCAACAGGAATGGTTGCCTGTAGATCTCTATATTGGCGGTGCCGAGCATGCCGTGCTTCACTTGCTATATGCTCGATTCTGGCACAAGGTGCTGTACGATATCGGTGTTGTTTCTACGAAAGAGCCGTTCCATAAGCTTGTTAACCAAGGCATGATTCTCGGGACGAACAATGAAAAAATGAGTAAATCCCGTGGAAACGTGATTAACCCGGATGTGATCGTGAACGAGCACGGTGCCGATACGCTTCGGATATATGAAATGTTCATGGGTCCATTGGAAGCTACTAAACCGTGGAGTACTAACGGTGTAGAAGGCGCCCATCGTTTCTTATCCCGGGTATGGCGTCTGTTTATCGCGGAAGATGGCAGCTTGAATGCTAAGATTGGCGGCGACCAAGGTAGCGATGAGTTTAAACGTACTTGGCACAAAACGATCAAGAAAGTAACCGAAGATCTTGAGGCGCTACGTTTCAATACAGCGATCAGCCAATTGATGATCTTTGTTAACGACGCATACAAAGCTGACAGCATTCCTCAAGAAGCTGCGGAGAACTTTGTGCAAATGTTATCACCACTTGCACCACATATCGCCGAAGAACTGTGGGAGCGCTTGGGTCACCAAGAGAGTGTAACCTATGAACCATGGCCAACTTTTGAAGAGGCATGGACGGTTGACTCCGAAGTGGAAATCGTCGTACAGGTCAATGGTAAAATCGTTGATCGGACCAAGATTTCCAAAGATCTTGATCAAGCAGCCATGCAAGAACATAGCATGAATTTGCCTAACGTGAAGCAAGCTGTAGAAGGCAAGACGGTTCGTAAAGTTATTGCTGTACCAGGCAAACTTGTTAACATTGTCGTTGGTTAATTGCCCCTTGTGATGATTAGTCTGTAGTTGTATTCTGTGCGGAGTTATTAAACAATGTTTCTAGCTTGCTGAGGTCCTCATCGTATTTACGATGTGTGACTTCAATCAGGCTAGGGAACACACCTTGCAGACGTGATTCTAGAATCGCTAATCCTTGGGCGGTAACGCCGCCTGGGACTGCGACTCGTCGTTGTAGCTCTTCCATTGTAAAGCCACCTTCTGTCAGCAATTTGCCGGTACCTACAAGCATCTCTGCCCCCAGAATGGTGGCTTCTCTTCTTGAAATACCCGTAAGCTCTGTGGCTGAATCTATCCATTGCTGTAGGAAGTATGTGATGAAGGCCGGACCACAGCTCGCGATATCGGAGGCGATTCGTGTCTCCGTCTCTTTCAGGACAAGCGGGGTTCCTACAGACGACATGAGTTGTTCCAGCAGGATTCGATTCTCAGGCTGGATCCTCTCTCCGTAAATGCAGAGTGAGGCTCCGCTATGTACTGAATTCGTAATACTAGGAATGATCTTGGCTACTTTGGATGGAATGAGGTTCTCAAGCTTTTGGATAAGGACAGGACTTGTGATGGAAATGACAATTTGCTCCTCGTTCAGAACATGCTTGATTTCTGAGATTACATCAGGGAAATCGAGCGGTTTCACACAGAGAAATATAATATGGCTTCCCCGCGCAGCTTCCACATTGCTGTGGGTGATATGAAGTCCGGGATGTCGTTTGGCTAACAGTTCTGCTTTATGTGAGGAACGATTGGTGGCATAAATATTGTGCGGGTGTAAAGCACCGGAACGCAGGAAGGCTCCAATTAGTAAACTACCCATAGATCCTGTCCCGATGAAAGCTACCTTCATCCTAAATCCCCTTTCCGTGCTGAGTGCACAGTTCTTCGTCATTTATATATGTATGCATCTTGACTGGATCTTCATGACCTTGAAAGACAGATTCTTTTAAGATGGAGGCGTATGAAGTGAAAAAGGAGTATATGTTAATTTCGGCAGTTTCGGCAATCATAGGGGCTGGCCTCATGTTCGCGGCTATTGGTGGGAACAGTGATCCTGGTATTGAAGGTTGGGTTCCTGTGAATAAAGAAGTGGTAGCGGCTATGCAAACAAATGTTGATTCCGCACAGATACAGAGTGGTACTGAAGTGAGCAATACCACGATGTCTGTCGCTGATGCCAATAAACCGGAGGTTACGGGGACTACAAGCCCATCATCGGGAGAAATAGGATTAGTTGAACCTGAGAAGGTTGCTTCTCCTTCGCCAGAACCGCAACAGCAGCAAAGTCAAAGTGGTTTGATTAACATAAACACAGCTGGACTGATGGAGCTGCAGAATATCCCTGGTATCGGAGCAAAGAAAGCACAAGCCATTGTAGATTATCGTAATGCGCATGGAGCTTTCACTTCTGTAGATGACCTTACTAAGGTGAAAGGAATTGGCGACAAGATGCTGCAAAAAATGAAGCCTCATATTGGGCTTTAAAGAACAGGAGACATGAAGGATGGATCATGACACACGTAAAGATTGGGATACGTATTTCATGGATATTGCTTACATGGTGTCGACACGTTCACGGTGTAACCGTCGGCATGTAGGCGCCGTGTTGGTTCAAGGTAAGAAGTTGCTTGGAACAGCGTATAATGGGGCGCCGTCAGGCGTTCCCGATTGCTCGGAGGCAGGGTGTATGATTGCGGAAGAGTATGAATTGACTAACGTGAACGGCGAGGAAAAGATGATCAAAAAACAGCGCTGCGTACGTACAATACATGCTGAGCAGAATCTACTGCTGTTCACGGATCGAATTGACCGTGAGGGCTCTAGTGTTTATGTCACGGATGAACCTTGCTGGACATGTGCGAACATGCTTGCGAATAGTGGAATTACGGAAATCGTATTTCATCGCCCGTATCCTAAGGATACGGGGAAGGTGTCCGCAATGATGGCTCAGAAAGGGATTACCTTTCGTCGTTTGGATGCCTATCAGCCGCCCCAAGAGGCAGCGGGGAAGGTTGAGGATTAATCGTACATGATCACAAAGAGTGGTCACATTAGGAAAGATTGAGGAAGAACCTCCATCTGCCGGTTAGGGCAGAGGAGGTTCTTTTTTATGTGCGTAAAAGGAGGGAAATGAAATATGAGCCGAAGACCACTAGCTGTTACTGCCTGTTGCTGGATTGTTGGAAGCGGTATGGCTTATCTATATAATGGATCGTCGTTATGGCTACTTTGTGCTGGAGTGTCGTTGTTATGCCCATTCCTGAAGCTTATTGGACATTGTTCATGGAAGCAGATGCTCCTTCTTTGGCTAGCGTTCTCTCTGGGCGCTGCATATTGGGTTTATAACGATGGAAGAAATGTGAGTCACATTCCAGAGGCGCTGTATGCGGGGGGTGCAACTGCTAAAGTCGAAGAGCTAGCGGTTTTCGCTGAAGGGACGATTGTATCTGCGGTGGACATCGATGGAGATCGAGCCGATTTTACGCTGGCTTTGACAACGATCAGGGTTAATATCCCCGTGGAAAGTGGACAGAAGGCTACTGGCAGAGAGAAGGGAGTTGCTGGAGAACGCGTGATGGTTCAGCTTCGACTTGCCTCTCCTGAGGAACTTGGAATTGCTGCAAAATGGGGCAGGGGAGATCATATTAAGTTAGCTGGAAGTATAGCGTCTCCTGCAACTGCAACAAATTATGGGGGATTTAATTATCGTGAGTACTTACATAATAAGCGAATTCACTGGTTGTTCAAGGCAAAGGGAGCTTCAGCGTTAGAGCTAACAACAGGTACCTTTACTACCGCCACCTTCTTTGGATGGATTGACGATAGGCGTTATGGTATCGGTGAGATTATCGGGCGGTTATTTCCAGACTGGCAAGCAGGGTTTATGAAGGGGCTCATAATTGGACTTTCTGATGATTTGGACCAAGATAAATATGACCAATTTACTGGGCTTGGATTGACACATATATTAGCGATTTCCGGTAGTCATGTAGCAATTAACATAAGTCTTATTTTTGCTGTACTTCGTCTATGTCGTGTGACTCGAGAGAGGGCCTTGCTGATTGTCTTCTGGTTTTTACCTGCTTATGTACTTATTACGGGCTTCTCTCCATCGGTCATTCGTTCGGGAATCATGTCGATGCTTGGCGTTTATTTGCTAAGGCGTGGATTACTGAAGGATGGGCTGAATGTTCTATCGGCCGCTGCGCTCGTCATGTTATTCTGGGAGCCGTATTTCTTACTCAATGTCAGTTTTCAGCTCTCTTTTGCAGTCACGGCGGGATTGATTTTATTTGTTCCTTTACTGACTCCTTACTTCAAATGGCTTCCACAGAAGATTAGAGGTGCTGTTGCCATTACTGTTGCTGCACAGATCGTATCTTTTCCTCTGACCATATATTATTTCAACCAATTCTCGCTTTTATCAATAGCTGCAAATTTATTCTTAGTTCCTGTGATCAGTGTCGTTACGTTACCTCTCGGTACAGCCGCTTTGTTACTGGGAATGGTGTGGCTCCCGTTAGGTCAATGGATCACCTACCCAGTTCGGTTTCTTAATTCAGGTACATTTATGGTCACGGAGTGGTTGAATGGTCTGCCTGGATTTATGACATATTGGAAATCACCTTCTTTAATCTGGATCCTATCGTTTTATGGAGTTGTCTACTTTTTGCTGTATTCCATGTCTCGGAGGAATCAATTGGACCTGGCTTCCACTATTTCAGCTTTGGACGATACGGTTCCGCTTCAACCCCTGCAAGACCACGATAATCGCCGTAGTACTCTTGATGTAAATTCCCGTCTAGTATGGGGAAGAGTAGGGCTGCAAGTGATGCTAGCGGGCTGTACAATACTGCTGTTATTGATTGGTTATCAACCAGTTAATAGTAAGGGTACGGGACATGTACAATTTATCGATGTCGGTCAAGGTGATTGTACTCTCATGACTACTCCGGATGGTAAGAACATATTGGTGGACGGAGGGGGTACAGTCTCTTTTAGAAAACCAGGAGATAGCTGGAGAGATAGGAAGGATCCCTATGAAGTAGGAGCCAAGACAGTCGTTCCGCTCCTTAAAAAACGCGGGATTCATACTCTTGATGTTGTAATCATGACGCATGGGGATCAGGATCATGTAGGTGGCTTGCAAGCTGTTCTAGAGCATTTCCCTGTCAATTCTGTAATCATGAATGGGAGTTTAACGGATTCGAAGACGGTGACGAAGCTGATGTCTACGGCGATCGCAAAGGATATTCCCATATATTCCGTATCACGGGGAATGTTGCTTAAGCCAGATGAACGGACAACCCTCGAATTTTTATCCCCCAAGCCAACGGAGAATCGTACTGGTGAAATTCCTTACATACAGGAGCAGAATCATGAATCTGTGGTGTTTCGGTTACAAATGGATGGCTCTTCCTTTCTTTTCACTGGTGATATGGATGAAGCGGCAGAGCTAAAAGTTATTGAGATCGATAACCAAACGCCTTCTCCTCCTCAGGATCATAATATCGATGTGCTGAAAGTAGCTCACCACGGAAGTAAAACATCGTCCTCCCAGGCTTGGCTTACCTACTGGAATCCGGTGATGGCGGTTATTTCTGTCGGTGCCTCCAATAGCTATGGTCATCCTTATCCTGCTGTAGTAGAGCGATTGCTGGGACAGGGCACTGATATTCTACGAACCGATCAGAATGGTGAGATCCAGATGGAAGTGAAAGCTGGAGAATTACGTGTCCGCCACATGTTCCGGTAGTGATATTTGCATTGCCTCTTTATCTTCATATAAAATGGCTACGGATACTAGACAAATAGGGCACTGGATGACGCACTCTGTTTTTTTTGGTATTCTAGATGAGTTGAGATATCATATTTTTCCTCCTAAAAGTGAATGTAAAATGTTTCGTAAAAAATATTTCAAAAAAAGTAACAAGAATGCAACATATTGTCGGACAATATCGTCAGTAAGGTTGCAAGGAAGGGGGAGCCTTTGTGGTGGAGCAGGGACTCATCAGAGCCGCTCAAACGGGCGATCGCGACGCTCTAATCACCCTATTGCGAGAGATTGAAAACGATGTGTATCGGACGGCTTACTACATTTTGAACAATGAACAGGACGCTCATGATGCTGCTCAAGAAGCACTTATTCGAATTTATACCAAGATTAACTCCTATGAAGAAAAAGCACAGTTCAAAACTTGGGTGCAAAGAATCGTCAGGAACATTTGTATCGATAAGTTTCGGAGAAACAAACCGACGGTATCTATTGATGAGCATGAACTTGTTTTTGAAGGCAAAGAGAGCGTTGAACGTGAAGTAATGTCCGGCTATATTGCACAAGATATTCGTGAAGCGATTGAGCAGCTTCCAGAACAGCATCGTACGGTTATTGTTCTAAGATATTTACAAGACTTCTCTTATAACGAAATTGCTGACTGTTTGAATTTGCCACTGAACACAGTGAAATCCTATTTGTTTAGGGCCAGACAACAGCTTCAACAATTACTCCAAGATTATCAGAAAGGTGGTGTATCAGGATGAAGTGCCTGGAGGTGGTAGAGTGGATGCATCGATATGTGGACCATGATTTGAACGAAGAAGAAAGTGATCTTCTGTTCGAACATCTTCGACATTGTGAGGATTGCGCCGAGAAGTTTGAGCTTCTGAATGAGCTCTCCACCCAGTTAGAAGAGCTTCCCTTAGTAGTTCCAAGCTTTAGTCTTGTTGATGCAATACTACCTAAGCTGGAAGCTATTGATCGGACACGTCAGGAAGAGGGAACCACGGCGGAATTTATATCCCCTGTGGCTTCCGTAGCGTTAGAATCCGATACGAACCATCGGGTTCAGCGCAAAGAAACCTCTCGAAGAGGCCGATTCTACAGGGTAGGAGCACTGGGTACAGTGGCCGCAGCCGCGATATTGGGGCTGTTTATATACCAATATGAGCCGCAAACCATTCCGAATGCAGAAATAACATCGGAATCGCTAGATAATTCATCTAATGCCAAAGTGGACAAATCTGATTCTGCTAAGCAGAATTCGGCAAGCAATGGTGAAGCTGCAGATGTAGCGAATATGGACAAAAATTTCTCCCAGGATACAGCAACTGCTCCGGGTAGTGATAAGAGCTTAGCTGATAGCAATAATGCTGCAGATGGGACAACAAACCAAGCTCCTGCGTCAACAGAATCACCGGCTACAGGTGATAAAATGACATCTCCTAATAGCAGAGACAACAGCAGTCCGTCAACATCAACTGCCCCTACGACCGGTGCTAATTCAAACACGACGAAACCAGGAAGCTCTAAGCAAAGTGATCCTTCGGCATTAAAAGGAAGTCCTGCAGCAGAGGATGCGTTAGATCCATATGGCTTAATGGAAACTTCTGGTGGCGATGATGCCAATGGAATGGTTTCTCGTATGGGAATTGCTGATAGTGGATTTGCAGCGAACGCAGCGCTTAGTCAATGGAATTCCCCGAACGGTTCCTATACGGTTGAACTACAGGACGGACATTTATATTTCTATAAAATAACTTCTGAGGTAGAACGGTTGCTTGTCGTGGATCAGACGATCAATGGCAATTGGGTGACCGGTGAGTGGTCTGGGGACAGTGCAACGTTCAACTATCAGACAGAACAGAACGGGGTAACCTCTTCGTATACGGTAGATCCTTTGAAAGAATCTAATATACAAGCTATTTCCCCATAAAAATAAAGTTTGCACCAATTGATGAGATATGGAATAGGTTATATAGTATAGAGAATATAGAATATAGGATTGCCCCTGATCGTCGTATGACCGCTGGCGGAAAGTTTCTAGAGCTTTTTAAGCCCGCGTTTATATAGATGTTCTGGGACAGAGGGATCCTTCGCTATGTGGCGAACGGTCCCTCTGTTGCGTTTTGGAGCAGCTACTCCGTGTGTATTCGACTAATTTGGGGAATCAAAGTATTATAGTGAGAGGTAATGAAACTGTAGGTATAATGCAAGATTATAAGCGGTAAGTGGCAATTAGAGATACAAAGTGGAGGGATACCAGATGGATGTAAAGTCTGCGGTCAAAGAGATTAAACAGGGGCGTGTATCCCCGCTTTATTTATGTTATGGTACGGAAAAATATCAGATTCAGGAATTTGTAGGTACACTTCAAGAGACGATTGTAGACAGAGATCAACGTGACTTTGCGATTGCGACATTTGATTTGTCGGAAACGCCTATCGAGGTTGTAGTAGAAGAAGCAGAGACGTTGCCTTTTCTTGTAGAACGAAAATTGATCCTTGTTCGTGATTCTTCGCTGTTCACAGCGGGTAAGGAGAACGGGAAGATTCAACATAGAGTCGAGTCCCTGCTATCATATATCGAGAATCCAGCCCCACATAGCGTAATAGTTTTTATTATCAATGGTGAGAAGCTCGATGAGCGTAAGAAAATAGTTAAGACGATGAAGACAACGGCAACAGTGCTCTCCTTTATGCCCTTAGGTGGAGGAGAACTTACCCAGTGGGTCGTCCGCCAAGTAGAGAAGCAAGGATGTACGATTGGACGTGATGCAGCGGAAGCCTTAATTGCCGCGAGTGGCGTGCAGATGGCCGCATTAGCTACTGAGATGGACAAGCTATGCCTGTATGCGGGCAAAGGCGGTGTCATCGATGTAGACTCGATTAATCAGCTTGTGGCGCGTAGCACCGAACAGAACGTGTTTGTGATGGTAGAGTGTATCGCAGGTTTGAAGATGGAGCAAGCGCTAGGTATTTTCTATGATTTGCTGAAACAGCGTGAGGAGCCCATCAAAATTGCCGCGTTAATTGCTCGACAGTTCCGGATTATGTTACAAGTGAAGGATCTGGCCCGGCAGAGTTATTCTCAACAGCAAATCGCCTCACAACTTGGGCTTCATCCCTACGCGGTTAAGATTGCTGGTGAGCAAGCTCGGAAGTTTGAACCAGCTAAGTTGCGAATGGTATTATCTGAACTAGCAAATCTCGATTATCAGATGAAAAGTGGACGAATAGATAAGGTGCTGGGGCTAGAGTTATTTTTGCTAAAGCTGGGCGCATAGTATCTACCCCTGTTGAGTCGAAAGTTATCTGAATCGCATATTATGGCACCAAAAAGACCTGAACGAAATGTTCAGGTCTCTTCGGGCTTAAGTTTATAAATAGCGACTCTTACGCTTGGGACGTAAGGGCGTTCAATTTTTTAGCCAAGCGGGATTTCTTGCGGGAAGCTGCATTCTTATGGATCAAACCTTTAGAAACGGCTTTGTCCAATTTCTTAGTAGCAGCAGCAAAAGCGGCTTTAGCTACTTCCACTTCGTTGTTCGCTAGAGCAGTATCAGCAGTTTTTACCACTGTACGTAGAGCGGATTTTTGCGAAATGTTAAGAGCGCGGCGCTTGTCGTTCGTTTTTACACGTTTGATTGCGGATTTAATGTTAGGCATTGCATTCACCTCCTGTAAAGCATATATCAACCCAGATGATTCACAACTTAAAATATTTTATCATGTGGTGGGGTAAAAAGCAATAAATTCATCATAAATGATAAACTTTGCATAATAGTTTTGTCTCTCCCACACAATATAGTCAAGTGAGGAAAAGGAGGCAATTAGACATGAATTTGGACTTGCGAGAATATTCAGTACGTACGGACTTGGCGGTGGAATCAAAAGAAATCGCGGAGGGAGCAAATGGCGGACCTGTTCCGGGATTGTTCGAAGATATAGATGAATTGGATGGTGTTAAGATCACCCGGCTTGATGTGCAAAATGACGCTGCTTCGGAGAAGATTGGCAGAATCAAAGGTCATTATATTACTTTTGAAGTTCCAGGTCTGCGGAATCAGGACTCCGAGCTTCAAGATCATGTTTCGGATGTCTTTGCGAAAGAGTTCTCTGGTTTTTTGAACAAGATCGGTATACAACCAGGAGCTAAAGTGCTAATCGTTGGTTTGGGTAACTGGAATGTGACACCAGATTCTCTAGGTCCACTTGTGGTGGAGAACGTGATGGTGACTCGTCATTACTTCGAGTTAGCACCGGATCAGGTCTCTCCAGGGTATCGTGAGGTTAGTGCGATCGCACCAGGTGTGCTTGGACTAACGGGAATCGAGTCAAGCGATATTGTGCAAGGAATTGTTGAACGAACTAAGCCAGACCTTATTATTGCCATCGATGCCTTGGCTTCCAGATCTTTGGAAAGGGTGAATACAACGATCCAAGTTGCTGATATTGGTATTCATCCGGGTTCGGGCATAGGAAATAAACGACGGGGACTGACGAAGGAGATTTTAGGTGTTCCATGTATCGCCATTGGAGTGCCCACGGTATGTTATGCTTCCACGATTGTAAACAATGTGTTTGACCTCATGAAATCTCACTTTAATCAGGAAAGTGGAGGAGATCAAGGGCAAAGTAAGCAGATCATGGGGCTTCTAACCGAGTTAAATGAAGGGGAGCGACTAGGTCTTGTAAAAGAGGTGCTCGAACCACTTGGACATGATCTGATCGTTACACCCAAAGAGATTGACGAATTTATTGAAGATATCGCTAATATTATCGCCAGCGGACTTAACCGTGCGCTACATCGTGCAGTAGATGCCGAGAATGTGAATGCATATACGCATTAATGGGATCCGGGTTAAGCCCGGCCCGTTGTGAACTCACTCCTCCACCTAATAAGAAAACAACTCTATGAAGTTCGCAATCTAGCGAACTTCTTTTTTTTGTGAGAATAAGGGTTCTATCTCGTGAAATAGGTTCATAGATTTGAATTATAGAGGATGTTCAGAAAATTCATCTTTGTCTGGAGGAGGACGTACGAATATGAAGTTCAAGGCCTGGAATATTGGAAAGATGAAGCGAAGTCTGATGCATGTGCTCGCCATGGGGCAGACATTTCTGTTATTAACGGTGTTATCCTTGGTGTTTTTTATTTTATTGGGTGTGGGTGGAATGGCAGAGAAACACTTCAATACATCGCCAGTTACATCGATGAAAGGATTAGCATCATCCCTGTCGAGTCATTTCTTTATCGGTATGCTGGGAATGGAATTGCCACAAAATACGGCGGAGAAACAAACTCCCTCTTTTTCAGGAAAGCAAATGACTGAGTTTGTATTTCAGTTGCTGACGGATATTAATCCGTCTGATCCGAAAAGTCTCGTTGCAAGGGAAGTTCCGGGCTTAGGTGCAGACAGTCCCATTCTGCTTCGTACAGGATCGGGAAATGATAATGTACAGGCTCCAGAGGATTATCGGCCAGGTGCTGGTGCAGAAGGAACTGCCCCAGATCATCAGGAACCAGGGGATATCACAGTTCCAGAGCCTGATGAGAGCTCAGGGCAACCTGATCCATCTGGAACTCAGGGGGGAGAGACGAAGGAACCGGACGAATCTACGGTCAAGCCGGGGAATAAGAATATCGTGATGATCTATCATTCTCATCCACAGGAATCATATAATCCATTGTTAGGTAAAAATGTTGATAATCCAGGGTCACCTAACAGTAAGAAAAACGTGGGTTTAGTTGGAGATATACTTGCTGAGGAACTCGAACGTAAAGGGGTCGCTACATTACATTCTTTTGAGAATTATGCGGCTAAGGTAAGTGATTACAACTATAACTATTCCTATAAATATTCACGCGAAACAATTAAACAGGCCATGGCGCAAAATGGTGAGCTGCAATATTTTATCGATATTCACAGAGATTCACAACGTCATGATAAAACGACTACAACTATTAATGGTGAGTCTTATGCTCAGGTGTACTTCATTATTGGGCATGGTAATGAGAATTGGCAGAAGAATGAAGCCTTTGCGAGTTCGATTCATGAGCGTCTGGAGAAGTCCTATGCGGGCATTTCACGGGGGATTTGGGGCAAAACATCTGCGCAGGGGAATGGGGAATACAATCAATCCTTATCTCCGCAGAGCGTACTGATCGAAATTGGTGGCGTAGATAATACGAAAGAAGAACTGGAACGGACGACGAAGGTACTAGCCGATATTCTTGCTGATCTGTACTTTGAGAGCCAGAAAGCAGAGAAAGCGAGTACGGTATCCAAGGATAGTAAGGATAAGGATAGCAAGAAGGTTGCTACATCGGATAAGAAAAGCACAACAGATAAGAAGAGCACAACGGATAAGAAATCCTGAAGATGGAAGAGAGTGTGATTTTCCATGGCCAGAAAGATGAGAAATGGTCTAATGTATGGCATCCTACTTGTAGTAGGTGTTGCAGTTGGGATGCAGATGGCGGAATCTGGTACGCAGTCTACTTATGGTCCTAATCTGAACAATGGGGCTACAACAGTTACTAGCCAAGGGGTGGCCCCTTCCGTTGACAATAGCGCTCCTAAAAGTACTGCACAACCGAAGCCTGTCCCAACTGTTGCTCCGGTAGCAAGTAATCAGACCCCGGCCGATCTGTTACTTCCACCTCCTTCTCAACCTTCTGTGGATCAGTTTGCCGATAAGACGGCAGAATTGTTGCAACATTTATCTAAGAAGGGGATTCATTGGGTGGCATCATTATTAGACTCTTCTACAGAATAAATTGAAGAAGATCATAAGAAACCATAGGAAATAGAGCTGCTTGCAGGTATCTTTCTGGTGTTGTTTATACAAAGGGCTAAGTTTGTTATAATGTTGTTATATTGTTATATAAACTGTTAGTGTCTTTCCCGGAGGGATATTCTGTTGAAAAAAATTACGATGCAGCAAATCGCTGATCATTTAGGCGTCTCTAAATTTGTCGTTTCCAAAGCTTTATCGGGCAAAGGGGGCGTGAATGAAACGACGAAGGAACGAGTCATTCAGGCTGCTTCTCAGCTGGGGTATTTTACCCAAAAGAACGGCTATGTTAAAAATGCTATACCTGCAAACATTCCTTTACCAACTGTGCCTAGCAAAGGTTCAGTGCTTGTTCTCATGCCTAATATCCGTTTTCAGAATAAGGAATCTTTATATTGGGGTAAAGTATTAGAAGGCATTTCACGGGAATTAGAGTTACAGGGGCTGGGGATGATTATCATCTCTGAACCGCAAGGAGATCATTTCTTACATGCGATAAATCCAGAAGGAATACGAGGGATGGTAGGTGTAGGGCAAATTGCAACTTCGCTTCTATTAGAGGCACACCGAACTGGCTTCCCGATGGTACTCGTTGATCATGAAGATTACTTGATTCCTTCTGATACGATATTTGCTAACAACCCTGACGGAATAACTAAAGTTGTACATCATCTTATTGGTCTAGGGCATAGGAAGCTTCACTTTCTAGGTAATTCTGCTTTTTCACGGAGTTTTCGCGATCGGTGGATTGGGTTCCGCAGTACGCTTGAAGATAATAATATACAACCGCAGGCTGATCATGATGACATGCTCATGCTCGAAGGGATCGAAACGGGACAGTTTCAAGAGCATTTTATCGAATGGGCCAAGACAAGAATAGATGCGAATAGTCTACCGACCGCATTGGTCTGTGCTAATGACTCTATTGCAGTGACTGTAACAGCAGCACTGCATTCTATTGGGCTCCGAGTTCCAGAGGATATATCCGTAACCGGATTTGACAACATTGATGATACGCTACGTAGTCAGCCTTCTATTACGACAGTGAACGTTCCGAAGGAGCAATTGGGGCAGCGAGCAGTTAGAAAGTTGCTGGATCGGTTAGCTAATCCGGGAACTGCTTATGAGAAAATATTGATTGCGGTGGATGTAGTCCACCGTGACTCTACAGCCGGGCCGAATCAATGAGTTCGGTACTTGGATCAGATAAAAGAAGAGGCTGTGAGCTAATGCTCACAGCCTCTTTCTGGTATATAGATAAGATTAATTATGAAGTGCTAGGTTACGGTTGATTAATTCAATGCGTTGCTGTACACAGGCGTAGGAACGAAGTGGATCCTTCGGTGTGTTCTTAACATAATCAAGCAAACGATCAACGGTAGTTGTCGCAACATGAATCCGGGTGTCAGATGAAGCGTAGTAGATGTACACATCGCCATTATCTCGAGCGATTACGCCATTGCAGAATACAACGTTGGATACATCGCCAATTCGTTCCTCGCCTTCCGGTGCGATTAAGTGGCCTCCTGGAGAGTAAATGATATGGCGTGGATCATTTAGGTCCGTGAGGAATGCATACAGCACGTAACGTAGTCCGGCAGCGGTATTTCTAACGCCATGTGCGATATGCAGCCATCCTTCCGAGGTGCGAATTGGGGCTGGACCTTGACCGTTTTTCACTTCCTTGATGGTGTGATATTGCCGTTCATCTACAATAATCTCCTCGTCGATAACGGCCTTCTCAATGGAGTCTGAGAGACCCCAAGCGATACCTCCACCGGATCCAGCATCAATGAATCCATCTTGAGGTCGAGTATAGAAAGCGTATTTGCCTTCGATAAATTCTGGATGAAGTACTACATTACGCTGCTGTGGAGATTTTGTTTGGAGATCGGCCAGACGCTCCCATGTCTTCAAGTCTTTAGTACGGGCAATTCCGCATTTAGCCGTAGCACTGGATAAATCGCCTTTAGGCGCATCTGGATCTTTACGTTCTGTGCAGAAGAGGCCATAAATAAAACCATCTTCGTGACGAACCAATCGCATATCGTAGACGTTAATATCAGGGTCCTCCGTTTCAGGCAAAACAACTGGATGATCCCAGAAACGGAATCCATCCACCCCGTTGTCACTTTCCGCTATGGCGAAAAATGATTTACGGTCTGTTCCCTCAACGCGAGCAACCAGATAAAATTTACCGTCTAATTCAATGGCTCCAGGATTAAATACACAGTTGATGCCTAGTCTTTCGGAAAAGTAAGGATTGCTCTCTTCATTGAAATCATATTTCCAAATTAGCGGTGCATGCTCAGCGGTCAGGAGTGGGTACTTATAACGGTCATAGATCCCGTTTCCATAAGGGATTTTTTCATTGCGGCGGGAGATAAGTTCCTCGTAGCGGGCCGTTAATATTGCTTTGCGTTCCTCAAAGATCGTTGTCATTTGTATGCCTCCATATGATTTTTTTATGATGAATGATGATTGCTGCCAGTTAACCGATGGAGCATTTCCAGACAAGCTCTACCGTTATGATAAGGGCACTTCCATACGCTGACTTTGGGTTCGTGAGCTTGGGGAATTCTAGCTTGATTGACGGACCAATACCACTCCCCATGAACTTGATCAACCATATAATTTCGTATGAAATTCCAAGACCGAAGTGAAGCTTCTTCAAACCTGGTGTCACCAGTTAATTGATAGCTATTATAGAAGCCAACCATGGCCTCGGCTTGCGGCCACCAATCTTTATTGCTATCTGTTAGTCCTTGCTTGTCTGCTTCATTCCAAATTGCGCCATCCTCATCTACACCTTCAGTTAGAACAGCTTCTGCCATTAGAATGGCGATACGCTGCACTCGGCGTATTAGCTCGGAATCTCCGAGGACTTCCGCGGCTTCCACCAGAAGCCAGCTGCCTTCGATATCGTGACCATATGAAATATGATGGCTCTTAATTTGCCATTCTTCATCGAAGAATAGGTGAAAGTGGGAGCTGTTAGGATCGATAATATGATTCAGTGTTACTTCTATTAACTCTGTCAGCTTCTGCTTAAGAGCGGAGGAAGGCCATATCCGGTACAAATTCGTATAACCTTCTAGAACATGAAGATGGGTATTCATCGATTTCTTCTCATTCAAATCTTTATCACTTAGTGTTAGATCATCGGTCTGTTGCCACTCCCGAGTCAAGGCTTCAACATAACCTCGGTTGATCGGATCGTAACTGTACTTCTCTAGTAGTTCGAACAAACTTGCGGCTTGATCTCGTACTTCTTCACGGCCAGTTACCAGATAATATTCACTCAACGCATAAATTACAAAAGACTGGCCGTATACCTGTTTCTTATCCTGGACGGGGCGACCTAGATAGTCGATCATCCAGTAATATCCGCCATGCTCGTGATCTACGAATGTGTTCTGTAAGTAGGCATAAGCCCGATCGGCCATCTCCAAGTAGCGGTTATTATGAGGATACTTACGGTAAGCTGCAGCGAAAGTCCATAATATTCTAGCAGTCAGAACTAGACCTTTATCGGCTTGGTTATTCACGTTCATCTCTTGGTCTATATAACTAATAAACCCACCGTATTCATTGTCTGGCGTATGTTCAAGCCAAAAAGACAAAATATTGTCTTTGAGTTCCCCTTCAAGCTGTTCTATCCAATCTGCGTAGGCTATCAATCTGATTCACTCCTTACAAGGCATTCATAATCCCGGATCTTTGCAGCATAGTATGTCGCAACAACGGTTTCAGCTTCTTTACCAAATACACAATAATCATCATTAGTGGGGGCTGTTTCCCGCGGGTAAAGAACAACAGGCCAATCCCAAAGCATAAATCCTTGAACCCATGGCCTAGTTTCACAGGCGCTAAACATTGTGCGGTAAAATTGCGCTTGTTCTGCTTCGTTAGGATTACCTGCAAGAGTCCAGTCATTGGGGATGTCACTCGAGCCAGTTCGACTTGGGCAACCTGCTTCCATGAAGAAGAACGGCTTGTTATATTTCTGAACGACAGCTTCAATCCGGTTCAACTGTGCCTCCCAATTTTGGACAGGATAATATCCGCTTGATGAAATCATGTCTACAGCATCCCACCAGGTTACATTGTCTTCTTGATACTTATCACAGTTATAAGTGATGAGTCCGGAATAGACAGCTCGTACCTCAGAAATGAGATTGCGCCATTCCTGTTCACGTCGGTCGGTTTGCACCATTTCACAGCCAATACAGAGCATCTCGCAACCCATTTCTTCGGCGATCCTAGCATAATGAACAATATAGCGATTATAGGAATGGAACCACTCAGACCATTTCGGTTCACAAGGTACATCCTTGTCGAAGAAATTAATGTGAGCCCGCCAAGTCCCATCGGAGCAATTGACGATTGGTTTGAGGCAAATCTTTAAACCAAGTGATTTCGCTTTACTAATGGCCCATTTAACCTCTTCATCGCTTACGGTAGGCTCTTCCCAGAAAGCGATTTCAGTGGAATGAGCAGTCTCCTGCGTAGCTGAAAAGGCGATGGCGGTCCAGTTGACTTGTGTCTTGTCTACCATTTGTTCCATAGAATATGTAGCCGTAGGGTTAGCCCATGTGCCTCGTATTCCCATGAAACCCCATGTCATGCCTGCGATGTATCCTTGCAGTTTCATGTCATCAACCTTCCTTTGTTAGGTATTATCATGATGATTAAGAATCAAATGAAAATAATAACAAAATGATAATTGTTAGTTTTGTTATTATTGTTATTATAATTTCAAATATGAAACATAACAATATATAACGGAAATATTATTTTCGTTTTACAGAAGACTTTACGGAACTGTGACTAAAATAAAGTAATCTAGAGCACAAAAAAACCGCCATTTGGCGGTTTTTATAAGTTAAAGGTTAGTTTAATTGTTAGAAGGCGAAGGTTCATCGACTAATTTTCGAACGGAATCCCGATAAATAATCTTACCTTGGACAAGAATCCGTCCAATTTGGCGATTCGGATTAGTTACTTTATCCATGATAGATTTTACGGCTGTACGTGCCATTTGATCAATATCAACCTCAACTGTAGTAAGCTGCGGAGTAGATAGAGTTGCATAAATATCATTATCAAATCCAACGACAGAACAATCTTCAGGGACTTTAAAGCCCATTGAATTCAATCGATCACACAGCTCAAAGGCGACTTGATCACAGTTGCATACAAACGCAGTAGGCATGTCCTGAGGCAATTCAATGTCAATAAATTTACCCTGCTCGTCCCGGTCGTTAAGAAGCAGTTTATTATCAAGCGTCAATCCATGCTCTAGCAGAGATTTGTAATAACCTAGGAAGCGGTCTTGAATACTGCTAGTAGAATAGATATTTCCAACGTAAGCAATCTCACGGTGGCCGCTACGAATTAAATAGTTCGTAATTTCATATGCGCCATAAAAATTGTCTGTAACGATTGAGTCGATTGCGGCATGCTCATCATAAAAGTCTAAGAACAGTTTCGGTAAATCCATACTCTGCACTGTTTCTATATATTTCTTACTAACTTGTCCCAAGATAATAATCCCATCTACTTTGTTCTCACTATAAATCCTCGGGAAGTTTAATTGCTGTTCATCTTCATTACTTAAGATGTTCAAAATCCCATAATAACCATAGTGGTCTAAATGAAGCGCTATCTGTTGATAAACCTTCAAGTAGAAGGATTCATTAGCTCCGGTAAAACGTTGAGGAATCATCACTCCAATATTATATGAAAGTCCGTCTTTGATGGATTTGGCTGCAGAGTTATAACGATAGCCCATTTCTATGGCTAATTTCTTGATCTTCGTTTTTAGGTTATCGCTGACGCCTTCTTTATCGCTTAGAGCTTTTGATACGGTTACACTGCTTACTCCCAGTTTGTTAGCGATGTCCTGCATTGTTACATTGTTTCTCATGAACTCCAATCACCGTCCTGTGTAGCTTGATCCCTAAGGAATTAGCTACTGAATTCTCAACACAAGTATACATTTTTATTAACTAAATAGGAAGAGAACTATAGATATATGTTTATCATTGCTTAATTATAACTTAATTATAACTTAATAAATTACTTTATTTAATAATTTATTATTGACTAGAAAGCGCATCCATAATAGAATTAAGAAGTAGTTTATCGATAACTTAATTTCGTAAACGAAAGGGGTAAAAAAGATGAAGAAAAACAAAGTATTTTTTGGATTTATGGCACTTATGCTCGTATTGACAATGTTAGCGGGTTGTGGTTCGAAGAACAACAACGAAGGTGCTGCAAAGCCAACGAACTCGGGTAACGCGACAGAGACAGCTAAACCTGAGGAAAGTGCTCCACCTGAAATCTCTGGAGAAATTACCGTTCTTACACAAAGAACTGATATCGTAGACACAGTGTTTAAAGAGTATGCTGCTGAATTTAATAAGATATATCCTAATGTAAAAGTAAACTTCCAAGCTTTGTCCGACTATGAGGGACAAATTACAGTTCGTATGAACTCCAATGATTATGGTGATGTTCTCCTGGTTCCAACTAGTATTCCACTTGCGGATACAGCGCAATTCTTCGAACCACTAGGTGATCTAGCAGAAATGAGCAAGCAATATATCGGTCTAGAAGAGAGAGCAGTTGATGGAAAAGCTTATGGTATTCCAACAGCCGTGAACTTCTCGGGTATTCTTTACAATAAGAAAGTATTTGCTGATGCGGGTGTTTCGACAGCTCCAAGAACACCGGATGAGTTCTTGTCTGCGTTGAAAGCGGTTAAAGACAAAGGTGAAGCAATTCCTTTATATACGAACTATGCAGATGGTTGGCCATTGACGCAATGGGAGGCTGTACTTACCACGGCTGCAGGAAGTGTTGATTATGTGAATGTTGAACAAGTGAATACCGACGACAACTTTGTTCAAGGTAAACCTCACTACGATCTTTACAAAATTATGTACGACGCTGCAAAACAAGGTTTGATCGAACCCGACCCGACGACAACGAACTGGGATGCTTCTAAAGTAGATATGGCTAACGGAAAGATTGGTGCTATGGTACTCGGATCTTGGGCTATTGGTCAAGTACAGGGTCTGGCTGCGAATCCTGATGATATCGCCTATATGCCTTTCCCTACAAATGCTAAAGAAGTCATCATGCCGTTGGCGGACGATTATACCCTAGGGATTAGCTTACACAGTAAAAATAAAGAAGCAGCTAGAGCGTGGATCGACTGGTTCATTAACGAATCAGGTTACCCAACAGAGCAAGCTGGTGGAATGAGCCCAGTTGTTGGCGCTGAACTTCCTGCTACATTGAAACAATTTGAAGGTACAGATGTGAAATTTGAATTGCAAACACCGGCTCAAGCTGGGCAAGAAGGCTTTGTTGATAAGATCGATAAAGATGCTGAAATCGGTCTATGGCAGCCTGAATTCAAGAAACGTATTATCGAAGCTGGTATCGGTAACTTGAAAGACTCCTATGATGATATCATGAAAGACTTGAATGACGCATGGGTAAAATCTCGTGCAAAAGTAGTGAAATAGTAGGGGATTTAACCATAGGAATGTAATGGAATGGAGGTGGGGAACGTACGTCAAGTACGTTTCCCTTATCTTTCAACTAATGAAAAAGAAGCCAGAGTAGAGCAAGCCCCTTGGAGGTGTGAGTGGTGTTTAAAAATTTAAGTTATAAGGCACAACGAAGAATAATCATTATTGCTTTTTCAATTATTCCGGTAGCCCTGCTAATTACATTTGCTTATTTACCGGTATTCAACATGTTTAAGTACAGCTTCACGAACTGGAACGGATATAGCAAGGCTTATGATAATGTCGGCTTTGAGAACTACAAAACGATATTTACGGATTCGAAGTATTTTACCGTGTTTAAAGTTGCATTGTACTATTTCGGAGCAACCTTTGTGCAGATGGGCCTTGCTTTATATTTTGCTACGATTCTAAGTTTTAAAACTTGGTTCAAGAACTTTTTTAAAGGAGTGCTATTTTTCCCTTTCCTTCTTAATGGAGTGGCTATCGGCTTTATATTCCTCTTTTTCTTCAGAGGAGATGGCACGTTAGATACGATACTGCAATTTATTGGTCTTGGAGACTTCACACAAGGTTGGCTCCTGAACCCAAAGATTATTAACATTTCATTATCGGGTGCTTCTGTTTGGAGATATATGGGGTTTAACTTCATTATTTTCTTAGGCGCGATTTCCTCGATCGGCAAAGATATATATGAAGCTGCGGATATTGATGGAGCAAATCGTTGGCATCAATTTGTGCATATCATTATTCCTAGTATTCAAAAAATACTACAGTTGAACCTGATTTTAGCAATTAGTGGTGCGATTAGTGCATTTGATATTCCTTATATTATGACTAACGGCTCCAATGGCAGTAACACGTTCGTTATTCAAACTGTGACTACGGCCTTTAAATATAACAAATTAGGTCTGGCTTCCGCTATGGCTGTGGTGCTTCTGATCATCGTCGTTCTTGTGACGGTACTTCAGAAGGCGCTGATCAAGGAGGAGAAGTAAGATGTTTAGACTGAAGTATGCCACAGCGAACGTGTTTAAATATTTGACGTTGCTCTTAGGAGCATTTGTGTCGCTAGTACCAATTGTTGTCGTTTTGTTTGCTTCACTAAAGACGAACAAAGAATATGGGTCGACAGGTCCTCTTACTCCTCCCGAAAATTGGGCTAATTTCGCTAACTATACGAAGGCTTTTGTAGAAGGAAAGATGTTGCTTGGATTCGGGAATACCGTGTTTATAGTGATCGTATCGATCATTGGGGCATCGTTAATTGGTTCAATGATTGCTTATGTACTGAACCGTTTCAAATTTCGCGGGAGTAAATTGTTAATGGGTGCATTCTTGCTTGCTACTCTCATTCCGAGTGTGACGACGCAAGTTGCTACATTTCGGATCATTAATGCATTTCATTTGGTAGATACTCGTTTTGCTCCGATTCTTCTTTATCTTGGGACTGATATCATTGCTGTGTATATTTTCTTGCAGTTTTTAGACACGATATCCGAATCTCTCGATGAATCAGCGATGCTAGACGGCGCTTCTTATTTCACGATTTATGGAAGAATTATTTTGCCGTTACTTGCCCCAGCGGTTGTAACCGTCATTATCATTAAAGGTGTTAATGTCTACAACGATTTCTACACACCATTTCTTTACATGCCAAGTGAGAATTTACAAGTAATATCGACGGCTTTGTATAAATTTAAAGGTCCGTACGGGTCGCAGTGGGAAGTAATTTGCGCGGCTATTATGATTACGATTGTTCCAATACTTATCGCGTTCTTATCATTACAAAAATATATATACAACGGATTTGCACAGGGTTCAGAAAAATAAAAATAATTATTCAATTTGCGGAAGGAGTTTTACATCATGACAGAAGTGAAAATTATCGGAGAAAACCTACCAAATATGCCTTGGCAAAACAAACCTGAAAGCGCTGTGGGACCGGTATGGAGACATAGTGACAATCCGGTGATCAAGAGAAATCCAGCAAAAGGGATCGCGCGTATATTCAACAGTGCAGTTGCTGCGTTTGAAGATCGTTTTGTGGGTGTGTTCCGTGCAGAAACGATCAATGGACGTCCTCATTTACATATGGGCTGGAGCGATGACGCCCTGAATTGGAACATTGAAGAGGAACGTATTGAATTTGTTAATGAAAAAGGGCAACCGTTCCAACCCAACTATGCATATGACCCTCGATTAGTTAAAGTAGAGAATTCTTACTATATTATCTGGTGTACCGATTTCTATGGTGCTGCAATTGGTGTTGCAAAAACAGATGATTTCCAAACATTTGTTCGTCTAGATAATCCTTTTTTACCATTTAACCGTAACGGGGTGCTGTTTCCTAGAAAAATTAATGATAATTTCGTTATGCTATCCCGTCCGAGTGACAGCGGACATACGCCATTTGGCGATGTGTTCCTGAGTGAAAGTCCGGACTTTAAATATTGGGGTAAACACCGTCATGTGATGACAAAAGGTGGTCAAGGCTGGTGGCAATCCGTAAAAATTGGTGGGGGGCCGGCTCCGATAGAAACATCGGAGGGTTGGTTGATGTTTTACCATGGAGTGACCGGGACATGTAATGGACTCGTGTACAGTATGGGGGCTGTGATTCTCGATCTAGAAGAACCTTCGAAGGTTAAATACCGTTCTAGCACTTATGTGTTGACACCAGAGGAATGGTATGAAGAGAGAGGGTTTGTAAATAACGTGGTATTCCCATGCTCAACACTTTTTGATGCAGAGAGTGGTAGAATTGCAATTTACTACGGAGCGGCAGACACTTATGTCGGTGTAGCGTATACAACGGTGCAAGAAATCGTAGATTATGTGATTGCGACGCATGAAGAAGTCGGCGACGATGCTGAAATAGGTATTATTTAATTTTTACGTACACATGTAGCTTATTTGCATTCATAGCATATTCAAACGAAAACGGATTATATCTTGCGATTAATCCGTTTTCGTACATTCAGGAGGACGAGGCGACATGGCTAACGACATGCCTTTAGTAGAATTGAGTCAATATAACGGTAACAGTCCAAAACCGGGGGACCACCATTCCTATTGGGAGCGGGCTTTAAAAGAGCTAGATGAACAATCACTAGATTACGAGTTAGTGCCAGCGGATTTCATAAGTGATCTTGCTGAGTGTTACCATTTGTACTTTACGGGTGTTGGGGGAGCAAGAATTCACGCTAAATATGTCAAACCTAAAGTAATCAAAGAGAAAGGGGCGGGGATGGCTTATTTCCACGGATATGCCTGTGATAGTGGGGATTGGATGGACAAAGTGAATTTTGCGGCACACGGCATTACTGTACTTGCTATGGATTGCCGTGGCCAAGGTGGACTTTCAGAAGATAATCTGACCGTTCAGGGAACGACAATCCGCGGTCATATCATCCGCGGTGTAGATGATCCTAATCCAGATAAATTGTATTTCCGAAACGTATACTTGGACACAGTGCAAACCGTTCGAATTTTGATGTCGATGGAGCATATTGATCCACAGCGGATTGGGGTACATGGGCTCTCTCAAGGTGGAGGATTGACGATCGCTTGTGCAGCACTCGAACCACGGGTTAAGCTGGCGATTCCGGTATACCCGTTCCTAACTGATTATCGCAGAGCCTGGGAACTAGACATTACGACATCTGCATACGAAGAGCTGGCTTATTATTTCCGCTTCTTCGATCCACACCATCACCGTGAGGACGAATTGTTCAATAAGCTTGGGTACATCGATATTCAAAATTTAGCGGAACGTATACAGGCAAAAGTACTATTTGTAACGGGGTTATCAGACACGATTTGCCCACCATCAACTCAATTTGCGGCGTATAACAAGATCATCTCCGAGAAGGAACTTCTTGTGTATCACGAGTACGGTCATGAGTATTTACCTCGTTTGAGTGATCGGACATTACAAGAGTTTTTGAAGCTGTAGGAGAATCTGGTGGTTTCCTAGATTCACTAGATCGATAAGCATCCGTACAAGGCTTTTACAAGGAGGCAAGTGATAGAGATGAAGAATTCACTTCAAGCGACGACGAATGTAAAGAAATCTTGGCTCGGAAATATGGGCTTTAATCCTTCGAAATCGGTAGGCGCTCGTTTGTTTGTCATCTTTTTTTTCGCGACCATGGTCTTTGTACTGAGTCTGGGACTTGTATCGTACAACATGTCTAAGAATACCATCCAGAATAATGCGCAATTGGCTAATCAGCAGGCCGTGAGCCTGACGGCAGAGAAGCTGGAGCTTATTTTGCAACGATATGAGGATTCGCTTCAGCAATCCCTTTTTACCAGCGAGCTCCAGGATATGGTCAGGCAAGCTTCATTAGAAAGTACAGATAGTCGGCAACAAATCGTTCTCAAGCAAAAAATATCGGCAGCGTTAGGTAATTGGGTATTTGCTAATCCTGGTGTTCTGGCCGCGTATATCATTCCCAAGAACGATATAATGGCCAATGTCGTGTACGGGACAGCTGATGAGGAGTTTCTTGATGGAGTCAAAGATCATGAATGGTACAAGACATTAATGGAAACGAAGCAATCCTTATGGCTGGCCGGAGAGAGTAGAAGCGAAGATCAGCCTCCTTCCATTTTTCGTCTAGCGAAGACATTAGCGAATTCCAGAGGGAATAGCTCTTACGTCGTAGTCGTCGACATGAGAACATCGATCATGACCGATGAACTAAAAAAGGCGGATTTGGGAGGACAGTCGCTCCTCCAATTGGTTACATCCGACAAACAAATGATTGCTTCTTCAGATGATACGGGGTCATTTAGCTCTGAAGCGGTTTTTGCTGGGAATGAGTCGCAGAAAGAACAGGGAAGTTTGAAGGGGAAAGATGTAAACGGAAGACCGGTACTGACCGTGTACAGTACCATTGGTCTAACCCATTGGAAACTAGTAAGTACCTTACCTGTTGCTTATCTGGTGAAGGACGTCAACAAAATAATTTCTACTACATACATAACAGCCGGAATTGTTGCACTTATCGCTCTATTTATCGGAATTTGGATGGCGAAGACGATTGCAGATCCACTAAGAACGATGCAAGGTCTAATGCAGCGGGCTGCTAAAGGTAACCTGAACGTTAGAATGAAGCAACGTGGGAAGGATGAGATTGGTCAATTATCTTCTTCCTTCAACGATATGATGGAACAGATTACCTCATTGGTAGAACAGACCCATTTAACGGCCATTGAGGTGTTGGACACAGCCGGTGAACTTAGTGATGCATCGCGTAAGACAGCTATATCTGCTAAGGAGATTGCTGTAGCTACTGAAGAAATTGCGATTGGTGCTACAAATCTAGCCCTTGAAGCCGAGCGGGGGAACGGGTTCACGGAACAATTCTCTGATGAAATGGGGCGGGTGATTGAGGCTAACAGAGCTATGAATAACGCTGCACTTGCAGTAGGGGAATCTAGTGTACGCGGAATTACTCAGCTTGAAGCATTGCTTGAGACCACTCAATCGACCGAACAATCAACTGAGATCTTGTTAGGAAAGGTAAGCAGTCTTAATGAGACGGCATCTTCTGTTCTACAGATACTTGAGGTCCTACAAAACATAACGAAGCAAACAAATATATTATCGCTCAATGCCACGATTGAGGCGGCTAGAGCTGGAGTTGCCGGTAAAGGATTCAAGGTTGTCGCTGACGAGATTCGGGGATTGGCTGAACAGTCCAGACAATCCATCGACATGGTACGGCAAATTACGGATCGCATCATGAGTGAGATGAACGATACAGTGAACGTGTTGTCAGAAGTAATCCCTCTGTATGGAGTCCAAATGAAAGCAGTAAAAGGTACGAACGAGATTTTTATTTCGGTACAGGAGCAAATGGATAGCTTCATACATCGCCTGGAATCTGTCACTACTTCAATTGATAGTCTACAACAATCACAGATCGTATTAGTAAAAACGATGGGTAATGTTAGCGTAGTAGCAGAACAATCATCAGCCTCATCAGAGGAGGTTGCTTCGCTTAGTGGTGAACAAGAGAACGTAAGTGAAGTACTGGTTGAACTGTCTGCAAAATTAGAGAATGCATCTGTTCGGTTGAAAGAAAGATTGGCAATGTTTGCGCGCTAATGATAGCGCTTGCAGTGTGAGGATGACTAGACTAATTCAATCTCCCGTAACAAATAAGGGCATGTGACATTTCCTTTATTTGTTAAATAATAAGGGGGTTTATATAAATATGTCTTCATACTGAAAAATAAGGAGGCCAGAACATGAGATTTGCTAAAAAAGGAATGAGTTTGTTTCTAGTCATCACGCTATTGAGTATGATAGTAATCCCCGGTAACGGTGTATCTGCAGCGTCTTTTACGAAGCATTGGGCTCAGGGCAGTATGGATCGATGGGTAAGTCAAGGAATCGTACAGGGTTACCCTGATGGTTCATTCCATCCTAATGATCAAGTAAATCGAGCTGAATTGGTTACGATCATAAACAAGCTATTTCGTTATGAGACGAAATCAGAACAGAACTTCTCAGATATATCAATTGGATCTTGGTATTATGATGCTTTTTCTATTGCCAAACAGGCTGGGTATTATGAAGGGTACCCTGGGAATTTGGCTAAAGCTTCTAGTTCCTTAACAAGACAAGATGCCGTAACTATCATCGCAAAGGCTTTATCATTAGAATCGGACAATCAAAATAGAGCGAAATCGTTCTTGGATGCCTCATCCATTGATTCTTATGCACTTACTGCAGTAGATGCGCTTGGTGATGTGGTAAGAGGTTATCCTGATGGGACATTCCGACCGAATCAAACGATTACAAGAGCGGAGCTGATGAAAGTACTGGATCAGCTAGTTCCAGGTTTCTTCTCATCGGCGGGAACAGTTACAGGTGGCCAGATCAATAATCATACCATTATCAATCAAGAGGATATAATTTTAAAAGATACCGTAATATCCGGGAATTTATATCTGGCAGCAGGTATTGGAGACGGGGACATAACGTTAGATAACGTAACGGTACAAGGAACAACGTTTATTTCCGGTGGTGGAGAGCATTCTATCAAACTCCAAAAAGCTAACTTGTCGAGAGTTATCGTTAATCGTCCGGACGGTAAAGTTCGTGTATTGGTCTCAGGAACAACTAAGATAGATCAGATCGTAGTGAACAGTAATTCTATACTTGAGCTGGAAAGTGGTACATCCATCGGTAGTATCCAGATGAATGCTCCAGCTTCAATACTGATCGCTAATGGTGCGACGATTACCAGCCTAGTCATCGGAAGTGGGGCAAGTGGGACAACGATTGACGGAGAGGGAAGTATCACTAGCTTAACTGTATTAGTGGACGGGGTGAAGATAAATGGACAATTAATACCCGCTAATACAACAGTGTCAATAAATAAAGGTAAGGTTCAACCAGTCATCTCATCCGGTAATGGGTCCGTGGTAACTGGTAGCAATAGTAGCAGTGGATCAGGTGGGGGATCTGATAATTCAGGTGGCGGTTCAGTGAACGCTAGCATCCATCTAGTTGATTCACAAGCCACAGCTGAGACTAAGTCATTATTTAGCTATCTAAATGAAATCCGTGGTAAAAATGTTTTGTTTGGTCACCAACATGACACGACCGTATCTTTTGCTGGTAAGGATAATCAAGGAAAAGTCATTTCAGATGTGAAAAATTCCGTTGGAGACTATCCAGCAGTGTTCGGTTGGGATACGCTCAGTCTGGATGGATATGAGAATCCACCAGGTGTATCTGGTGATTATGAAGCTAGTCGCAAAGGTCTATCAGCAGCGATGAAAGAAGCCTATGATCTTGGGGGAATTGTTACTTTAAGTACACATCCATACAACCCTGTTACTGGTGGCGATTTTAAAGATACATCAAATACTGAAGGTGCCACTCAGTCAGTTGTTACACGTATTTTGCCGGGTGGGGATAAGAACAGTGAGTTCAAACAGTATTTGGACCGCATTGCGAGCTTTGCAAACCAATTGAAGGATGATAATGGGAAGCTGATCCCTGTATTATTCCGCCCATTCCATGAACAAAATGGGGGTTGGTTCTGGTGGGGTGCTTCAACAACAACTAAAAGCGAATATATCGAGTTATACCGATATACCGTTGAGTATTTACGAGATACCAAGGGAGTTCGCAACTTTTTGTATGTGTATTCTCCAAATGGACCGTTTAATGGAAACGAGAATGAATACTTAACGACGTACCCAGGTGATTACTATGTGGATATCCTTGGAATGGATCAATATGATAACAAGGATAATGCGGGTAGTGAAGGGTTCTTGAATGGTCTTGTGAAGGATTTGAAGATGATCTCCAAGCTGGCTGATCGTAAAGGGAAAATCGCAACCTTATCCGAATACGGCTACAGCGCAGCGGGTATGAAAACAACGGGGAACAATGAAAAAGAATGGTTCACGAAGATTTTAAAAGCGATTCAAAGTGATTCTGATGCCCGAAAAATTGCCTATATGCTGACTTGGGCGAATTTCGGCGAAGGTAATAATTTATATGTGCCGTATCACAATGCAGCGACGTTAGGTGATCATGAATTACTTCCCGATTTCATTAACTTCTATAAAGATCCTTATACAGCGTTTGTAAGTGAAGTTAAAGCACAGAATGTATACCATCGTCAGGTTACGGTGTCTAAAAAACAACCATTTATGCATATCGTCTCACCGACTAATATTGGTACGGTTACAGATTCAAATACAATCATTCGAGCTAAAGTGCTGAATGTTGTACCGACTAAGGTTACGTATACCATTAGTGGCTCAACTGCAATAGAGATCGAAATGACATTAGATAGCGACGGATATTATTCAGCACCTTGGACGCCGGAGGCTGGTTTGAATGGGAAATCGGCAGATATTACAGTACGGGCTTATGGTACAGGTAGCTCTAACCTAGAACAAAATATTTCGGTGTTTGTCAAAGTTGGGGAACTATTGATCAAACAACTCACTTTTGATACTCCAGATACGATAAATCAGATTCAGAATAATGGAACCTATCCGGACACGATTCATATGGGACTAGGTCATTCCATTATCGATGGCAATGGCAAGCTGGAGATTGGGGTCTCGGACGGCTTGGTAGCAAGTGATACATGGCAAGAATTAAAGCTAGAACTTACGGCAGAATCGTTGACGGGAGTTAACTTATCAGAGGTTAAGCGTGTTAAATTCAATGCATTGATTCCAGAGTCAGCTCAGAATGATGGACAAAATGCGGGAATTCGTGCCGTGGTTCAGCTTCCTCCCGATTGGAGTGAGACCGGTAAATACGGAATGAACACGACGTATAAATCGTTGTCTGAGCTTGAGCAAGTCGAAATTTCGGGAATTCCATATTATAAATATAATGTTGACATCGAACTGGATAATCCAGAGAAATCGGCAGAAGCTACGGGGTTAGCGATTTCGTTCGTGGGTAGTGGATTAGTTTCACAAGACGGCTTATCCATTTACGCCGATGACATTAGCTTGTATAGCACTTATACAGCTCCTGTGGTTGATGTTTCACTTGTTGATGATTTCGAATCCTATAATGGAAGCAATGATGCAGTAGCCGCGAAGTATCCAAAAGCCGGTGGAGACGATGTTAGCGTTTCGTTAAGCTCGGATCATAAGGGTACCGGGGATTATGGTATGCAATTGCAATACGCTCTGAGTACTGCCGGGTATACGGGAGTAGGGAAAAGCCTAGGTTCCGTTAACTGGTCAGAATATAATGCTCTCCATTTATGGGTTGCTACAGACGGTGTGAATTCTTATGCAGAGCAAGGCAAACCGCAGAAATTGGTCATTCAAATGAACATGAACGGAGTAGCATATGAAGCTTATCCTGTATTGGAACCGTCCAGTTCAGGTGAGTTGCTTATTCCATTTGATGATTTTGTAGTGGCAAGTTGGAGCTCAGGTGGACCAGTCAATAAGGTCAATCTGAAAAAAGTGCAGAATTTTAATCTTTATGTGAATTCGATGGATAATAGTTCACATACAGGCACGTTGTATTTTGATGACATTCGCGCAGTGTATGATAGCTCCCTTCCAGAAGTTCCAGACAACGGCGGGGGACAGGGTACAGGTCATGCACCCGGTGTGTTGTATGAATTCAAGTCAGAGGAAGATATTGTAGGCTGGAAGCTCGAGAATAATACAGCCAAAGCACAAGCTCCAATTTATGCAGATTCCGAACAGGCGTTAAGTACTTTATTTGATCTAACGAATACAGGGAAGAACAACGAAGGCAAATCTAATGAAGAATTTGAATTAGTTGTGTATCCATCGAGCTTGGATTTAACAGGATTAGATAGTATCAGCGCACAAGTCAAATTGTCTAAGGGTACGGCAAAGGCTCGTTTATTCATCAAGACAGGTTCTGCTTGGGATTGGCACGATAGTGGCACTTTGTTAGAGGTTAACTCGAATGGATATGCAACAATGGCCATTTCCTTAGGAGCAATCCCAGCGGATGCGCTTAAAGATATTAAAGCCATTGGAATCAAAATCGAAGATATTTCTAATGATGGGGGGACTGCGGAGTTATATTTAAAGGATATTACTTTAGCTGCTGTTACCCCAATCGTTAAGTACGGATTTGAGACTGATGTAGAAGGATGGGCAGCAACTTCGGGATCCGCAGCAACACAAGCTGTATATACAGAAGGCGGGGTATCGTCCAATGTGTTAAAAGTAGACTTCTCCTGGCTATCTACTGATACAGATCCTTGGATTGCTGCTGCCAAAGAGTCTAATCTTGATCTTAGTGCCTTCACTAAACTTAGTGCAAAGGTAAAGATTGAATCAGCTGTGCCTAATGTTCAGGCTAAGCTGTTTGTTCAAGTGACGGATGCTTGGACTTGGCATGCTACTGACGCAGCTATTTCGGATGAAGAAGGATTTACGCTTTTTGAATTTGACCTATCAAAAATTTCGGCAGAAGATCTAAAAGTTGTCAAAAAGATAGGTATTCAGTTTGTTACTCCTAACGGAACTGAAGGAACCGCGACGGGGTATATTGATGAAGTGTGGGCCTCTAAGTAACGCTATCATGGTATAGGAGAACCTCCGGGGATGAATATCTCTGGAGGTTCTTTTTTAAACAAAACAAAACTTTATATACTGGTTTCATTTTGTATGCACCGATTTTGGTTTTGAGCCAAATTTTGAGACCTATTATTTGCCATCATTGCCGCCCATCCCATCAACTGATATAATAAATTGATTGTACTTCAAGGATTTGTGGTGGGGGTAAGGATGACGGATATCAGAAGAAGACAACAGAAGATTCGTAATTTCAGTATTATTGCACATATAGACCATGGCAAATCGACGTTAGCTGACCGGATTCTGGAGTATACGGGAGCATTGTCTTCCCGTGAAATGCAGGAGCAAGTTCTAGACAATATGGACTTGGAACGCGAGCGCGGAATCACGATCAAACTGCAAGCAGTGCGTTTATCTTACCGTGCGGATGACGGGGAAGAGTATTTGCTGAATCTGATCGATACGCCTGGACACGTCGATTTCACGTATGAAGTATCCCGAAGCCTTGCGGCTTGTGAAGGGGCTTTGTTGGTTGTCGATGCAGCTCAGGGTATTGAGGCCCAGACATTGGCTAATGTGTATTTGGCACTAGATAATGATCTAGAAATTCTACCTGTGATTAACAAAATCGATCTCCCAAGTGCAGATCCCGACCGGGTGAAGCAGGAAATCGAAGATGTCATCGGGCTTGATGCAAGTGAAGCTGTACATGCCTCCGCTAAGGCGGGAATCGGGATTAAGGAAATTCTGGAACAAGTGGTTCAAAAGGTACCTGAACCAACAGGTGATCCAGATCAGCCACTCAAAGCATTGATCTTTGACTCGCACTATGACCCTTATAAAGGCGTTGTCGTTTACGTTCGGGTCGTTGACGGTCAGATTAAAGCGGGCTCGAAGATCAAAATGATGGCCACGGGCAAAACATTCGAAGTCATCGAGGTTGGGGCATTTATGCCGCGCATGACGACAGTGGATGAACTAAACGTTGGCGATGTAGGATTCTTTGTTGCCGGTATGAAGACTGTAGGAGACACGCGAGTCGGGGATACGGTAACAGATGCGAAGCATCCAACTGCAGAACCGCTACCTGGTTATCGTAAAATAAACCCGATGGTCTATTGCGGATTGTATCCTATTGAAACATCGGATTATAACGATCTTCGCGAAGCGCTTGAGAAGCTTCAATTAAATGATGCTTCGCTCAGCTTTGAACCGGAAACTTCGAGTGCACTTGGCTTTGGTTTCCGTTGCGGCTTCCTCGGATTGCTGCACATGGATGTAATTCAGGAACGGATTGAGCGTGAATTTAATATTCCGCTTATCACAACCGCACCAAGCGTTATATACCATGTCATGTTGACGAACGGAGAGACGATCTCGATCGACAATCCTTCCAATTATCCGGAAGTTGGCAGAATCGAATACGTTGAGGAACCTTACGTGAAAGCTTCAATTATCGTACCGAATGATTATGTAGGTACAGTTATGGAGCTTTGCCAATCGAAACGTGGCGAGTTCGTCAACATGGAATATCTCGATACAACCCGGGTAACGATTATTTATCAAGTTCCGTTATCGGAGATTGTATATGATTTCTTCGATCAATTGAAATCTGGTACGAAAGGTTACGCTTCGTTTGATTACGAAGTATCCGGCTATCGTAAATCCAATCTTGTCAAAATGGATATCTTGCTTAATGGTGAGCAAGTCGATGCCCTTTCCTTTATCGTGCACCGTGATCGGGCCTACAATCGCGGACGGATCATTTGTGAGAAACTACGGCAGTTGATTCCTCGTCAAATGTTCGAGGTACCTATTCAGGCTTCTGTCGGTACAAAGGTTGTTGCGCGTGAGACGGTTAAGGCGATGCGTAAGAACGTTCTTGCTAAATGTTACGGCGGTGATATTTCCCGTAAGCGTAAGCTGCTTGAGAAGCAGAAAGAGGGTAAGAAGCGGATGAAGCAAGTTGGTAACGTGGAGGTCCCTCAAGAAGCGTTCATGGCAGTACTTAAGATTGATGATTAATAAGAATCAATAGAGCATAGAGGGAAAGCCTACGGGCTTTCCTTTTTCCATAGTAGAGGTTGTTTAAACTGAAAATCTAACTTTTTGAACTTTTAATAATATAGAAGAAGGAGGCATTACCATGGACCAAACGTTAAAGAAAGAAGGACAGGAAATGCCAGCTCAACGTCTTAAGGAGAACTCTGCTCCTGAGGCTGTATATATACACATTCCGTTTTGCACAAATAAATGCTTCTACTGTGATTTCAATTCCTACGTGCTGAAGGATCAGCCAGTTATGGATTATTTACGAGCACTAGACCGAGAGATGGAACTAACGACACAACATACCCCTCCGGGGCAGATTAAAAGTATCTTTGTCGGAGGAGGAACGCCGACGGTGCTTAATCCGCAGGAAATGGAATATTTCCTTAGTTCTGTGCGGAAGCATTTTGGTCATTGGTCATCGGATATTGAATTTACAATGGAGGCCAACCCGGGTACAACGGATCTTGAGAAGTTAGCGGTGATGAAAGATGGTGGTGTTAACCGTGTCAGCTTTGGGGTACAGGCATTCCAAAATGAGCTATTATCGGGAATCGGACGAATTCATAATACCGACGATGTATATCGCAGTTTAGAAAATGCACAGAAGGTTGGTTTGAATAACCTGTCGATTGACCTCATGTTTGGGCTGCCGAACCAAACGGTTGAGATGCTGGATCAAAGTATTACCAAAGCTTTGGAGCTAGACTTGCCACATTACTCAATCTACAGTTTAAAAGTGGAAGAAAATACACTATTCCATACGTTGTATAACAAGAACCAATTGCCGCTCCCTGCGGAAGAGGATGAGCTGCAAATGTATTTGCTACTTATGGAGCGGATGAGTGCAGCAGGGCGTAAGCAGTATGAGATTAGTAATTTTGCTAAACCAGGCATGCAAAGCCGTCATAATATAACCTACTGGCGTAACGCAGATTACTATGGACTTGGGGCTGGAGCACATGGATATGTAGGACGGCAACGTCATGTGAATATTAAAGGTGTGAATCCTTATGTAGAAGCATCCAAGGCAGGATTGCCTCGCCTTCAGCAATTTGAGGTGTCAGAAGAGGAAGCGATGGAGGATTTTGTTATGGTGGGCCTGCGCGTTCTAGAAGGGATCCGCAGTGCTGATTTTACAACTCAATTTAACAAGTCTATAGAAGAGATATTTGAGAAACCTCTTAGCAAAATGCTAGATGCCGGATTACTGGAACGTCATTCGGACGGTGGCGGATATCGCCTTAGTGAAAAAGGGATTTTATTTGGGAATGAAGTGTTCGCTGAGTTTATTGGAATACTGACGGTGGATTAAGGCTCGAGACCAAAATAAGCGGTTGATGAAATATGGAGCGTTGCGTTTTGGAGGGTATTACCATCGCTGTTAAATGGGATTTTCCGAAGTCAACCGCCTATTTTTAATTTGAGCCTTTACTAAAAATTTTTAATATAATCCCTTGAAATTTTATACACCCTGATGTATATTTATTCGTATTATTATATACGTATCCGGGGAGTGGATGGGATGCCTGCCGTAATTGTAACCAGAAAAGCACGACTTGAGGACGTGGAGCCTCTATATATAATGATTGCTGACTACGCCAGTCGCGGGATTATGTTGCCGCGTTCACGTCAAGTGTTAGAACGGCAGATTGCTGATTTTGTCGTCGCTGAAGTTGACGATGTTGTTGTCGGTTGTGGGTCGCTGTGTAGACTGGGAGAAGAACTGGTAGAAATCCGTTCGCTTGGTATCTCGGAAGGTCACAAGGGACGTGGACTGGGTTCGATGCTTGTCGATCAGTTAATTGAGGAAGCAAGAAATCAGAAGATTCCCAAAGTGATGGCCTTAACCTATGAAGTTTCCTTTTTTCTGAAAAATGGGTTTACAGTCGTTGAGAAGGATATTTTCCCAGAAAAAGTTTGGACGGATTGCGTAAATTGTGCGAAACAACAGTGTTGTGATGAAATAGCTGTTCTTAAGATACTGGACTGACTTGACAATCGTCAGGTCGGTTTGGTATTTTTGTATTAGTGATTAGCACTCACCAGACATGAGTGCTAAATGATCGGCTTAAGGCCTTAAGGAGGGATCATGATGTTGACAGAACGCCAAAGAATTATTTTAACAGCTATTGTAGATGATTATATTCGTTCAGCGGAACCAGTGGGATCTCGAAGTATTTCCAAACGTGGGGACGTCGGATATAGTCCGGCAACGATTCGTAATGAAATGGCAGACCTCGCGGAACTGGGGTTTCTGGAACAACCTCACACTTCTGCAGGCCGCATACCTTCCCACAAAGGATACCGATACTATGTGGATCACATGTCTCCATTCAATCTGTTGTCTTCCGAGGAACTCGTTATCTTAAAGACGTCTTTTGCCGAGAAGTTGAATGCGATTGAAGAGGTAGTTCAGCACGCAGGTACGATATTGTCCCAAATGACCAATTACACTTCCATCTTGCTGGGTCCGGAAGTTTTTCATACATCGTTACGCCACTTCGAATTGCTACCTTTGAATGAGAATACGGCTGTGGCGATCGTCGTGACGAATACGGGCCAGGTGGAGAACAAAACGGTCTCCATTCCAGCCGGTGTTTCGGTTTCGGAAATGGAGAAGGTCGTTAATCTGCTTAACCGCAAGCTAACCGGGGTACCAATATATAAGTTGAAATCTGCATTATACAACGAAATTGGGCAAGAAATGCAAAGACATATTGATCATTTCGAAGATTTGATGAATATGCTAGACGATGCGCTCGACAGTGATGGAACAGAAAGTCAACGACTGTTTCTCAGCGGGACAACAAACATGTTAACGCAACCTGAGTTTAGAGATGTTGACAAAGTGAAAAGTATTTTGGATTTGCTTGAGGAAACTCCAAAACTGCTTAAGATGATGACTTCGGCTTCAACCGGATCGGGTATTCAGGTACGGATTGGTACGGAGAATGATCATGAGGCCTTTGCTAGCTGCAGCCTTATTACGGCTACTTACAATATTGATGGTCAAGCGGTGGGAACGATAGGAATCTTGGGACCGACAAGGATGGAGTACGCAAGGGTAATGATGATGCTGGATATTTTATCCAAGGATTTAACAAGGCTCTTGTCGCGACTACATTGACTGAGATGAATTGCCTAGATTATGTCATGTTAAGGAGGTGAACATCTTGAATAAACAACAACCAATTCAAGACGAAGTGAATTCTAATGTAGAGGAAGAAAACAACTTGAGTGATAACTTGCAACAAGAACATACTGAAGAAGAGCTACAGAATGAAGCAGAAGCAGCAAATGTTGAGGATGTAACCGGTGAGATTGAGAAGCTTCGACTAGAAGCTGAGGAGCACCAACAACGTCTGCTCCGCGTTCAGGCTGATTATGATAACTTCCGTCGTCGTACTGTGAAGGAAAAAGAAGAACTTGCAAAATATGCATCTTCCGTATTGATAACTCAGCTTATTCCAGTCATTGATAATTTTGAGCGTGCTCTTACCACAGGTGATGAGAGTACAAACGGCTCTGCTTATGCCAAAGGGGTAGAAATGATTTTCCGCCAATTTATGGACGTCATGAGCGCAGAAGGCTTGACACCGATGAATTCGGTGGGAGAAGCATTTAATCCAGAATATCATCAGGCGATCATGCAAGTAGAATCCGATGAGTATGAAGAAGGTATTGTGGTGGAGGAAATCCAGAAGGGTTACCTATTGAAAGATAAAGTTCTTCGTCCGGCTATGGTTAAAGTTAGCCAATAGTGCGGAATTCCATCAAGAATAACTAAAACATAGAATAACAACACATTTAAGGAGGATATATTCCACATGAGTAAAGTAATCGGTATTGACCTTGGAACAACGAACTCTTGCGTTGCAGTTATGGAAGGCGGCGAGGCTGTCGTTATCCCGAATCCGGAAGGCGCTCGTACAACTCCTTCCATCGTAGGTTTTAAGAAAGACGGCGAACGTGTTGTTGGTGAGACTGCAAAACGTCAAGCTATCACGAACCCGGATCGCACCATTAGTTCTATCAAAAGACATATGGGTACAAACCATAAAGAAAATGTTGATGGTAAAGACTATACTCCACAAGAAATCTCGGCAATTATCCTGCAAAAGTTGAAAGCTGATGCAGAAGCATATCTAGGACAAACCGTTTCTCAAGCGGTAATCACTGTTCCAGCATATTTCAATGATAGCCAACGTCAAGCGACTAAAGATGCTGGTAAAATTGCTGGCCTCGAAGTATTGCGTATCGTCAATGAACCTACTGCTGCAGCACTAGCTTATGGTCTTGAAAAATCCGAAGATCAAACGATCCTTGTATATGACCTTGGTGGCGGTACGTTTGACGTATCTATTCTTGAACTAGGCGATGGCTTCTTTGAAGTTAAGGCGACAAGTGGAGATAACAAGCTTGGTGGAGATGACTTTGACCAAGTGGTTATGGATTATTTGGTAGCTGAATTCAAAAAAGATCAAGGTATCGATCTAAGCAAAGACAAAGCTGCAGTACAACGTCTGAAAGATGCAGCTGAAAAAGCGAAGAAAGAATTGTCTGGCGTACTAACTACGACGATTTCTCTTCCATTTATCACCGTTGCTGACGGCGTACCACAGCACTTGGAAATTAACTTGACTCGTGCGAAGTTCGATGAATTGACTGCTGATCTTGTAGAGCGTACACTTGGACCTACTCGTCGTGCATTGAGCGATTCTGGTTTGACACCTGCTGAAATTGATAAAATCGTGCTTGTTGGTGGATCTACTCGGATTCCAGCCGTACAAGAAGCGATTAAGAAATTGACAGGTAAAGAGCCTCATAAAGGTGTAAACCCTGACGAAGTTGTTGCACTTGGTGCAGCTGTTCAAGCCGGTGTACTAACTGGTGATGTAAAAGACGTTGTCCTTCTTGACGTTACTCCGCTTTCACTTGGTATCGAAACAGCAGGTGGAGTATTTACGAAAATGATCGAGCGCAACACAACGATCCCAACAAGTAAATCGCAAGTGTTCTCCACTTATGCTGACAATCAGCCAAGTGTAGAAATCCACGTGCTTCAAGGTGAGCGCGAAATGGCTGCTGGTAACAAGACACTTGGACGCTTCATGTTGGGTGACATTCCACTCGCGCCACGCGGTGTACCACAAATTGAAGTTTCCTTCGATATCGATGCCAACGGTATCGTTAACGTTGCTGCAACAGATAAAGGTACGGGTAAGAGCCAAAAGATTACCATCACTTCCTCCAGCGGTTTGAGCGATGAAGAAGTTGAACGCATGATGAAGGATGCGGAACTTCACGCTGATGAAGACAAGAAACGTAAAGAGCTTGTTGAAGCGAAGAACAATGGTGACCAATTGATCTATAGCGTTGATAAGACGATTAAAGATCTTGGGGATAAAGTGGATGCTTCCGAAACAGAGAAAGCAAATGCTGCTAAGGAAGAACTGAAGAAAGCATTGGAAGGCGAGAACATCGAAGAAATCAATGCAGCTTCAGAGAAGTTGACTGAAATCGTACAACAGCTTTCCGTGAAGCTATATGAGCAAGCTCAACAAGCTGCTGGTCAGCCTGAAGGCGGCGAGCAAGGGAATGCAGCAGGTCCTAACAAGGACAACGTAGTAGATGCTGAATACGAAGTTGTTGACGAAGATAAGAAACAAGATTAATCCTAAGTTAAATAAACTTTGGTGAACCGGGAAGGTCAAAGTGCGGGGCACACCGCACTTTGACTTTCCTTTTGCCGGGTTAAGGGAATATAGTAATCTGTTAGGTACAAGAAGATATAGTGGGGGTGGAAGGATGGCTGAGAAACGCGATTATTACGAGGTGTTGGGCCTCGGTAAAAATGCTTCTGATGAGGAGATTAAGAAAGCTTATCGCAAGCTGGCTCGTCAATATCACCCGGATGTGAATAAAGCGGCTGATGCAGAAGCAAAATTTAAGGAAGTCAAGGAAGCTTATGACGTACTAAGTGATGCGGGTCAACGCTCGCGGTATGACCAATATGGACATATCGATCCGAACCAAGGAATGGGCGGTGGATTCTCCGGTGGTGGAGATTTTGGCGGCTTTGGTGATATTTTTGATATGTTCTTCGGCGGCGGTGGTGGCGGTAGACGCGATCCGAACGGTCCGCAACGTGGGAATGATCTTCAATATACGATGACTGTTGAATTTAAAGAAGCGGTATTTGGTAAGGAAACTGATATTACGATTCCACGAACAGAGAGTTGTGATACATGCTCTGGTTCGGGAGCCAAACCGGGTACAAAACCGGAAACCTGTTCCGTATGTCATGGTTCTGGACAACAAGAAGTCGTACAGAATACACCATTTGGCCGTATGGTGAACCGCCGTGCATGTAGTAACTGTGGTGGTAAAGGGCAAATCATCAAAGAAAAGTGCCCTACATGCCATGGTAATGGTGCGGTAAAGAAGCAGCGTAAAATACATGTGCGCATTCCTGCGGGCGTGGATGATGGAGCACAACTTCGCATGACGGGTGAAGGTGAAGGCGGCTTAAGAGGTGGCCCAGCAGGGGATCTCTATATCATCATCCGTGTGAAAACTCATGATTTCTTCCAACGTGAAGGCGACGATATTTATTGTGAAGTTCCATTGACGTTCACTCAAGCTGCGCTTGGAGATGAGATTGAGATTCCAACGCTAACAGAAAAAGTGAAGCTGAAAATTCCGGCAGGAACACAAACCGGCACTTATTTCCGTCTCAAAGGTAAAGGTGTTCCTAAGCTTCGGGGGATTGGTCAAGGTGATCAGCACATCAAAGTGGTGGTCGTTACACCGAGCAAGCTGAGCGATGAGCAGAAGGATCTGATGCGGCAGATCGCGGCAATGGACGGAGAGCATACACATGAGCATGAACAATCGTTCTTCGATCGTGTGAAGCGTGCGTTTCGTGGAGACTGACCAGAAATAAGCCAAATCAAATATTACCAAAAAACAAGCCGACATCATTATGATGTCGGCTTGTTCTGTATACGAAATCAGTTTTTTAATTAATCCGTTTTGGTCTTCTTGGTTGGTTTTTGAAACGGCGATATAAAGCAGCGATTACCATGACAATTAAGAAGATGGCAAAGAGGTTAACGGCCATTCCGAGTAGATTACCGAAGAATCCCATGCCACTGAACATACCACCAAAGAGCATTCCAGCTAGTCCACCTATCATAAGACCTTTCATTAGGCTACCACCGCTAAAGAATCCTCTACCTGCATTAGCTCCTTGTGATGTTCCCGATGTTGATTTGTTATTTGAAGTGGTGTCTGTTTTCTTAAAATCACTTGTTGTAGATTTGTTTGGGGTCGTAAGTGAAGTGCCTGGTCTAGAAAATCCACCACCTCTTCGTTTAGCATCCGTTACATCAGGTGAAACGAAGGCCAGAATTAAGGTGAAGGCCATCATAAACATCATTATCTTTTTTATCATGCTGTGTTAAATCCTCCTAGAGTAAGTGTTTGTGTCTAACTCAATATTACGGCACAAAGGGGAAATAGTTTCAAAATTTCTATATCACAATTCAGTTGAATGTAATTTTGAATAAAGTAGAGGGATATATTACATCCTAATCATTCAAGGAACTGCGTTCGCGGCAGAGTCCATCATTTATATAAGAAAGAAAGTAGGGATCTTGATGGGTGAAAAGAATATTCTAGCGTATTTCAAAAGTCCGGAGGAAGCCGAAAATGTGGCACGGAGACTTCAATCGCTACGAGTGCAGGATGTATCGATTAATCGGTTTAGTCGATATCCTAGTCAATCCTATGATCTTATGAACTCGATATCAACAAGCATAAGTGGATTAGCTTCTCTTACACAACAGACTAGTATTGGATTTCCTGGTGCAGATATTCTTTCTGCGGCTGATCCGACGAATAGTGGGATGAGTGATGGTGGTCAGGGAGGTCCTACGGGCCATGATGTTCTATTGACTGCTGTTATGGATGAGGAGGTTCATCATCAGGCATTACGAATCATCGAAGAAGCTGGAGGGATTATGTAAGAATTCAAGTGTATATAGCATTAAACAAAGCCGCTTAGGCGGCTTTTTTGTCACCATTTCTATTCTATAGTACAATGAATGTTATGCAAGATTGCTAAGGAGGAAAAAGACACAATGATTTGGACTGAAATTAAGATACATACGACGGAGGAAGCAGTGGAGATGATCTCCAACTTTATGCATGAAGCGGGTGCGGGTGGAGTCACCATTGATGAGCACGTTGATAATAATAAACCACGCGACACATCGCTTGGAGAGTGGTATGAAATTCCACCGAATGACATTCCGGAGGGAGAAGCATGGATTTACGGATATTTTCCTGAAGGAACAGATATTGATTCCGTTGTTAAACAAGTAAGTCAGCGGACGGAAGAATTGAGAGAATACGATATCGATCCGGGTTCAGCAACGATCTCGGTAAAAGATGTTAGTGAAGATGATTGGGCGAATAATTGGAAGCAATATTTCAAGCCCTTGCGTGTTTCTGATCGCCTAACGATCAAGCCAACCTGGGAGGAATACACACCTGAGAGTGAAGATGAGCGGATCATTGAGCTAGACCCTGGAATGGCTTTTGGGACGGGCGCTCATCCGACTACATCGCTGTGCCTTCGTACACTCGAGGGCGTAATTCAAGAAGGAGATGAAGTGATCGATGTCGGAACGGGTTCTGGTATTCTGGCAATCGGCGCATGCCTACTAGGTGCTTCGCGTGTGCTGGCACTTGATCTCGATCCTGTTGCTGTATCCAGCGCTACTGAGAATGCAAGATTAAACAGCATGGACGACCGTATTACGGTTGTGGAAAGTGATTTGCTGTCTGTACTTGGCAAAGGAACTGTGCCAGAGCTTGGAGTTAAGCTACCTGTCCGGGTGGTAGTGGCTAATATTCTGGCGGAAATCATTTTGCTATTCCTTGACGACGCATATCAGGCTTTACAACCAGGAGGATACTATATTGCTTCTGGTATTTATAAGAATAAAGAACAGGTCGTGAAGGAAGGACTTCTTGCAGCAGGTTTCGAAATTACTGAAACCGCTCGTGATGAAGACTGGATTGCTTTCGTGGCTAGAAAGAGGTAGTTTGTAATGGATTTTCTTAATCAATTGCTGCGGGTTCCTATAGAGCAGCTTCCTTTTTACTTGGTCACCTTGGTTATTGCCTTTACCGTGCATGAGTTCTCGCATGCTTATTTTGCTAATAAATTCGGAGATCCTACGGCTAAGTTGCTAGGTAGGGTAACTTTGAATCCAACCGTACACTTTGACTTGATAGGTATTATCCTGCTGCTCATTGCTGGATTTGGTTGGGCAAGGCCGGTACCGGTAAATCGCGACAATTTCAGTAAACCCAGACTTATGGGGGTTATCGTCTCAGCAGCAGGTCCGCTCAGTAACTTGTTGCTGGGAGTTCTCGGTACACTGATCTATGTCATTTTAATTCAATTTGGTATATTAGATGCTATTTCAAATGATAAACTACTTGAAGCGATCAGATTATTTTTTGGCTTATTTACATTAATGAACTTTTTCTTATTCCTATTTAACTTGCTTCCACTTCCCCCACTCGATGGTTATCGGATTCTGGAAGATATCGTTCCGCGTTCTATGTTTGGTACGCTTAAGAAGTTTGAGCAATACTCCATGTTTATCTTCTTGTTAATTCTAGTTATTCCGGGATTGCAAAGATACACCATTTCTCCGTTATACACGGCAGCACATTCCATGTATATGCATTTCGCTAAGTTTTTCCTCATGCTCATGGGAGCCTAAAATTGACATGGATGATCTGGGAAGAAGTACTGGAAAGCGAAATCTAAAAGTTGTATGATGTAATTTGGTAATTTGAGACAAGGATTGATGGACATGCAACGTTATTTTATAGAGCCAGAACAATTTGGGGATCAGACCGTGAGAATTCTCGGTGAGGATGTTCGTCATATCAGTAAAGTGATGCGCTCCAAACCAGGAGATAAGGTTATTGTCAGTGATGGAGTCTCCAGAGTAGCTATTGTGGAGATTACCTCCATTGAAACGGATGAAGTAACCGCAGATATCACGGAGCACCTGAACTCCACGGGCGAGCCGTGGCTTCATGTAACGGTAGCGCAAAGCTTACCGAAGGGCGATAAGATGGAGACGGTTATTCAGAAGTGTACGGAAATCGGTGCTGCTGCTTTCTTACCTTTTGAATCGGAGCGGACCGTGGTTCAATACGATCATAAAAAGGAAGAGAAGCGCACGGCACGTTGGCGTAAAATTGCCAAAGAAGCGGCTGAACAAGCGCATCGAAGCATCATTCCCGTCGTGGAGAATCCGGTCTCTTGGAAAGGGCTGTTATCTGTTCTGCCTGAGTACGATTTAGTGTGTATTTGCTATGAAAAAGAGCAGGGTCAACAATTAAGGGAAGTGCTGAGCCCTTTCGTCAAACAATTAGAGACTCAGCGCACGTATAAACTACTTGTTGTTGTCGGTCCAGAGGGTGGATTTGCCGAGAATGAGGTAACTGAAGCCGAAGCTGTTGGTGCTAAGTCCACTGGTCTTGGAAGACGAATATTGCGGACAGAAACGGCTGCTATGGCCGCCCTAACTTGCATCATGTATGAATCTGGAGAAATGGGGGGAGTTTGAGATGCCATCCGTTGCATTTTATACCTTGGGTTGTAAGGTCAATTTTTATGATACGGAAGCGATTTGGCAATTGTTTAAGAGTAAAGGTTATGAACAGGTCGATTTCGAACAGACAGCTGATGTATATCTGATTAACACTTGTACGGTAACCAATACAGGTGATAAGAAGAGTCGTCAGATTATCCGGCGTGCGGTACGTCGTAATCCGAATGCGATTATTGCTGTGACGGGCTGTTACGCCCAGACGTCCCCTAATGAAATATTGGATATTGAAGGTGTCGATCTCGTCATCGGAACGCAGGATCGTGACAAAATCATGCCGTATGTGGAGCAAATTCAGGAGCAACGGCAGCCGATCAATGCTGTGCGGAACATTATGAAAACCCGTGAGTTTGAGGAGCTGGATGTACCGGATTTTGCCGATCATACGCGGGCATTTCTGAAAATCCAAGAAGGATGCAACAACTTCTGCACCTTCTGTATTATTCCATGGTCCCGTGGTCTGTCTCGTAGCCGTGATCCACAAAGCGTTGTGAATCAAGCGCGTCAATTAGTCGCTGCAGGATATAAAGAAATTGTCCTGACGGGAATTCACACCGGTGGTTACGGCGATGATATGGAGAACTATGATCTAGCTGATCTCTTATGGGAGCTCGACAAAATAGAAGGTTTGGGTCGTATTCGTATCAGCTCTATTGAAGCGAGCCAGATCGATGATCGGATGCTGGAAGTGCTCAAAGGCTCCGATAAAATGTGTCGCCACTTCCATATCCCACTTCAAGCGGGTAGTAATGAAGTACTGAAACGGATGAGACGTAAATATACCATAGAGGAATTTGAGCAAAAGATTGCGAAGATTCGTCAGTTCATGCCAGAGGTGGCCATTACGACCGATATCATCGTAGGCTTCCCAGGTGAAACCGATGAGATGTTCGCCGAGGGTTTTGAGGCGATTAAGCGGATCGGCTTCTCCGAAATGCACGTATTCCCTTATTCTCAGCGTACAGGTACACCAGCAGCACGGATGGAGGATCAGGTTGATGAAGAGGTCAAGCATGCCCGTGTTCATCAATTGATTGATCTGTCCGAGCGTATGCAGCTTGCTTACGCAGAGACTTTTGTAGGCCAAGTGCTCGATGTTATTCCTGAGCGCGATGAGAAGGGATTATCCGGTGAAGGTCGGGTAACCGGCTTCAGCGATAACTACCTACAAATCCGCTTCGATGCCCCGCAAGATTTGACCGGCAAACTATGCCGGGTTAAACTGACCGAGGCTGGAGTAAACACGTGCCAAGGCCAATTAATCCGCATTCTTGACGATGCCACCGAACAAGCCCTAGCATAGTGCCTATACAGTAACAACAAGGATTTCACCCCAGCCTGGGGAGGAAATCCTTGTTGTTGATTTTAGGATCGGGAAGCTCTTTGCTCCGGAGCAAGTGTATCCTCGAAGAGGAGAGTTGCTGGAATGAAAATAACCGGAATTTCTCCATCTAATATGGCGTACATAGGAACCAGTAAGTAACTTAACTGGATTACCTCCTTCTAATTTCGCGCTTCAAACCATTATGATTGTGAATCGGGTGATTTAACAGGAGTTATTCCAGTTATAAGTGAAATGATGAGTCATATTAACAAATTAACGGGAGTATTTCCATTTTATACGGAACCTTAAAGTAGAGCGTACCCCGAAGGGGTGACAAGCGGCTCATTCCCCGTAGTCAACCTAGGAGCGCCCGAAAGCAGCAGAACTATCCAACCCGGTCTACCTGGTGATCCGGGTGCACCTAAAGTAAGACGTACCCGAAGGGGGAAAAGCGTTCCACCCACCAACGTAAAGCGCATCCCGAAAGGGGACAGCGGGCAGGAGCGCCTCTACTTCCTCCTAAGTTACCTAAGCGGGAGTCCAGAGGGTGCAACCCTTGGGGCCCTCCCTTACAGTAAGGGAGGGTTTGGGTGGGATGAGACCAAGATGAGAAAATTATACGTAGGGAGAGTGCACTCATGTCTTTTAAAGAAATATCTGCAGGAGGCGTCGTCTATCGCCACGATGCTGATGGCCAAATGCAAATCCAACTCATTACTGATCGTTACGGCAAGATTTCATTTGCCAAAGGGAAGCAAGAAAGTGGAGAAACGATTGAGGAAACAGCACTTCGCGAAATATTGGAGGAAACTGGGGTTGTTGGCGTAATCGATAAACCCATTGATATTATAGCTTATACTTATAATCATACTGTTCATGGCGAAGTGGACAAAGAAGTTCATTATTACCTTGTTGAGAGCAAAGGCGGTGAGTTACGTCCGCAAATCGAAGAGATTCGTGGAGTAGCTTGGTATGAACCGAAAGAAGCTTGGGAGAAACAGCAGAAATCAGGGTATGATAATAATGACTTTATTTTGGAAAAAGCCTTGAAGTTACTTGGTGTTGAACTGTAATTACTGTCACGCAGGATTTACTGTGTTGTGGGTGGGAGGTTGCCAGAAGGATCCATTGGCGAGCCTCCCATTCTGGACCATACGGGTAAATAACAGAACGGGAGCGCCAGCAATGAACAAGTCAAATTGAATATGGTCTGCGTATGGGCGATTTGAGCTGAAGGGTCAGAGGAGATCCAGCTAGCGACGGTTTCTAGCACTGGAATGAGCGGTAGGAACAATATCGCTCCTAGTACATTGAGTATGATATGTGACCAGGCGACAAACCTGCCGGACGGAGTTCCACCAATGGACGCAATCCACGCAGTAACGCAGGTACCTACATTGGAACCGATAACCATAGCAATCCCAAGTTCAATAGGGAGTACACCGGTGCCGACAAGTCCCATTGTCATAGCAATGACCGCAGCACTGCTGTGAATAATTGCGGTTAGAATCGCGCCAGCAGCAGCTCCCCAGAGAAGACTATTTGCCGCATGGTCCAACAGCCAGCCAATAATGCCACGGGCCTCCAATGCGGGACCAATCGATTGCATCCAGGTAATAGCAATCATAATCAGGCTAAAGCCGCCAGCGGCTAAAGATCCGTATTGAATGGGTTTTAGTAGACGAAATAGATTGCGATTCTGTATAAACACCATTTCTTCGCCCATGACCGCGGTTGCCCATAGCAGCAAGGACAGAAGGAACAAAGGAATGCCAATCCTTGAAATGTCTAGAGCGATTAATTCAGTGGTAAGGCAAGTACCAATATTACCACCAAGGATGATGCCGAGACTCTGGGCATAAGATAGCAGACCCGCGTTGACAAGGCCAATGGTCATTACAGTCATGGCCGTGCTGCTCTGGAGAATCGCAGTCACCCCCGTACTGGACAGAAGTCCAGTCCATGGCGTCCGCGTGGACGCATGCAGTAGCTTGATTAATCTGGGTCCGGCCCATGCTTGCAGGGCGGTCTCCATGATTTTCATGCCGAACAGAAACAGGGCAAGTCCAAATGTTACGGGGACTATAATTTCACGGAACACTAGGGTATCCCCCTTTAATGAAAAAATGTACAAGTTATATATATGTATGCCTATCAAAAGGCTTCAATGCTAAACAAAACTAAGCGTATGCTTACGAAGTTAGTTTTGTACGATCCGTATTCATTGTTGCTATGCTAAACAAAACTTTTAGGAGTGAACGATTCGTGGGATCAATTATATTACAACGTAGCCGCAGAAAACGGCTAGAACAGGGACATCCGTGGATATTCCGTAATGAAATAGAACATGTGGAGGGAGAACCAACTCCCGGCAGTTTGGTTGAGGTGATGGATCATCGACGGAGATATCTGGCGACTGGTTATTACAATCCTGCATCGCAAATTACGGTTCGCGTGGTATCGTATGCTCCGCTAAACCAAATGGATGTTGAATTTTTTGTAGCTAGATTCCGTGACTGCCTGAAGCATCGTGAACGGTTTGTGAAAGAGGAATCCTACCGATTTGTATATGGAGAAGCTGACTTCCTACCTGGACTTACAGTGGATCGTTTTGGCGATGTATTAGTCGTTCAATTGTTAACACTGGCTATGGATCAATGTCGAGATGTTATTGTAGAAGCGCTTGTTCAGGTACTTGGACCTGTAGGGATCTATGAGCGAAGTGACGTATCTGTGCGGGAAATGGAAGGGCTGGAGCCAGTAAAGGGACCTCTTTATGGGAATCCTCCACGTTTTGTCACGATTTCCGAGAACGGCCTTAAAATTAAGGTCGATATTGAGCAAGGCCAGAAGACAGGATATTTCTTCGATCAACGGGAGAATCGGGCTTCGATTAAGCCGTTGATGACTGGTTGGGGCGAACGTAGCGGGATTACGATGCAAGAGTTATCCGTAGAGGGTGAAGGAACAAAGTTGGTTCCAGTGAATCAGAAGGGTAAAGAAGTTACTTTCCCTTATTGGGATGGGGCAACCGTGCTGGAATGCTTCTCCCATACAGGTAGCTTCACACTCCATGCATGCAAATATGGCGCCAAAAAAGTGACTTGCCTAGATATTTCAGAGCATGCCATCGAGAATGCCAAGCAAAATGTGGAGCTGAATGGTTTTGAAGATCGTGTGGAATTTGTTGTCGCCGATGCTTTTGAATATCTCCGCAATAATGTCAAAGGTTTAAATGAGCGACAAGCACGCGCAGCTCAGAGTGGTAAAGTAGACACTTCCGTGGCGTTAACTGCGGGTGGCGGACGTACATGGGATGTTGTTATTCTGGATCCTCCGGCTTTTGCCAAAACCAAAGGTGCGGTTAAAGGTGCTAGTAGAGGATACAAAGACATCAACCTGCATGGGATGAAGCTTGTGAACGAGGGTGGATATCTGGTTACAGCGAGCTGTTCTTACCATATGCGACCTGAGTTGTTCCTGCAAAGCATTCAAGAAGCTGCTGCTGATGCTGGAAAAATACTACGTCTCATCGAATGGCGCGCAGCTGGTAAAGACCATCCGCAAATCCTTGGCGTCGATGAAGGTCATTATTTAAAATTCGCGATCTTCGAGGTTCGTAGTAGAACGTTTTAAGCTAAGCAATTGAATAGAACATCAGTGTAATGATGATTCGATTATTGAGAGCAACAGATGTGGTAGAGAACTACTGCGTCTGTTGCTTTTTTTGTGCTTGTTCGACAAAGTGCGTGAGAATTCGACAATATGAATGTGTTATATTAAGCGATACTTCTCTTCACAATTGAATGGAATCAGGGGGAACTTACATGAGCATTATTGAAGTTCGGCAATTATCTAAGTCATTCCGGCAGGCAGTGAAAGAGCCTGGTCTGAAGGGAGCAGTCAAACATTTAGTTGCACCTAAATACATAGATAAAGTCGCTGTGAAGCCACTTGACCTCACGATCGAAGCGGGAGAATCCGTAGCTTATGTAGGACCAAACGGGGCAGGAAAATCGACGACAATCAAGATGTTAACGGGAATTCTAGTCCCTTCATCCGGTACGATTGCTGTGAATGGGATAAATCCACATAAGAAAAGAATGGAGAACGCGCAGCAAATTGGAGCTGTCTTTGGCCAACGCACTCAGCTATGGTGGGATATCCCGATTGTTGAATCTTTTTCGCTGCTCAAAGATATTTATCAAATACCCGAAGCCACCTATAAAGCTAATCTGGATCAATTTGTTGAGATCCTTGGTATGAATGAATTCATTCATTTATCTGCCAGAAAGCTCTCTTTGGGACAACGCATGCGTGCAGATCTCGCGGCTTCATTATTACATAATCCACCGATTCTATATTTGGATGAGCCAACGATTGGTTTAGATATTTCTGTTAAGCAAAAGATCCGTGAATTTATTAAAGAAATTAATCAACAGCAAAGAACAACAGTGATGCTGACAACACATGATCTCGGCGATATAGAGGACTTATGTCAACGGCTGATCATTATCGATCACGGAAGTATCATATACGATGGTAGTCTTGCGGAAGTGAAGCGCCATTTTGCCAAAGAAAGAAGGATTTTTTTCCAAATGACATCTCCAGATCCTCGATTATTTACTGAAATTTCTGCTGTTTCTGGATTAAGGCTTGATATTCTTAGTGAAATGGAGTTCTCCATCTCCTTTGATCGCTATCAATTTACGGCAAGTGAAGTCGTTAGTCGTGTGATGAAACATGGAGAAGTACAGGATTTTCGCATGGAAGAATCCAATATTGAACAAGTCATCAAAGCTGTGTATGAAGGGAACCTAGACTTGAATCAGACTATGTAAGAGTAGGAGGATGCGGCATTTATGGCAAGTCTCAAAAAATATAGAAGCATTTCTAACCGATCGCTACAAAAAGTATTAGCTTATCGCACCTCTTATATCATTAACTTGGCTTCCAACTTTGTAAATCTATTGGCTATTTATTTCCTGTGGCAAGGGATTTATGGTGGGAGAACTGAACTTGGGGGATATACATGGGATCAGATGAAGACCTATTTGCTCATTACCTTTCTAGCCAACTCCGTCCTATCCTGGTACTCGGAAACGGCGATATCCGGCAAGATTCTAGATGGAAGTGTTGCGGCGGATTTGTTAAAGCCCATTGATTTTCAAAGTGCACGGTTTGCAGAAACCCTAGGATCAAGTCTGTTAGAGGGCGGTATGAGTGCGACAATCATCGCTGTCTTTATGTTGATGATTCCAGGCATAAGTCTTCCGCATTCCCCACTGATCTGGCTGCTGTTTGTACTAAGTTTATTTGCTGCGATGGTGGTCAAGTTCGGTATCGTTTATTTGGCAGCATTATTGTGTTTCTGGTCAACAGGCTCACTAGGTATTGTATGGGCTCGAATTGCGATTACGAATTTGCTATCAGGTGCATTAGTTCCGCTAGTATTCTTCCCTGGGTGGTTAGAGAAATTAGCTATGGTGCTCCCATTCCAAAGTATCATTCATACGCCGACCGTGATTTTTTTAGAGCAGGTAGATACTCTGGAGATCGTGACAATGATCGGTGTTCAGTGTTTCTGGGGAGGCGCTTTATGGATCGCGGGCAAACTGATGTGGAAGTGGGCAGTTCGTCAAGTGACCATCCATGGCGGGTAATGAGAACGGCAGATTGCAGAGCTGTCATACTTAAGCTTAGTGAGTCTGGTGAGATGGGGGGAAGAAGAGATGAAGCTTTCACGGATGTTTTATTTGTATAAAAGAATGTATGCACAGCAACTCAAGGCCATTTTAGAATATAACAAGGACTTTTACATATTAATGGGCTCAGCGGCGTTAACTCAGGTACTTGGCTTCATATTCTTATGGGTGATCTATAATCGAATTCCAGATATTAATGGCTGGCATTTTTGGGAAGTGGCGTTTATGTATGCGATGATTTTCCTTACCGAGGGCATCGGATCCTTGTTCTTTGAAGGTACCTGGAGACTGGGAAGACTGGTGAATCAAGGCGAGTTGGATCGATATTTACTTCGTCCCGTTCCCGTTATTCTGCAGGTTTTCTGTACCGGAATTGGTGTGAATGGGCTGGGGAATTTACTTATCGGTGGTGTTATTGTGTGGCAATCGCTTGCCCATGGACATTTGCAATGGTCTTTAGCTAAAGTAGGAGTCATCATTTTACTCTTGATAACGGCGATTATTATCCGCGTATCCATTAATCTAGCAGGGAATTCTGCAGCATTTTGGGTCAAAAATGCGGGAAATGCATTCCCACTCATGGTTCATAGCTTAGCCGATCTGGCGAAGTACCCGATCACGCTCTTCAATCAAGGAATTCGTATTTTCATATCGACTGTCCTTCCCTATGCATTCATCAGCTTTTATCCCGCAACCTACATTTTTAATAAAAGTGAGTGGCATGGCTGGTGGATACTAGCTCCCGTGGCAGCAATAGCAAGTGCTCTTGGTGCGTATGGCATATTTCGTGTGGGACTTCGAAGCTATGAAAGTACGGGGAATTAGAAGGAAACGATGATAGATCTTAATACATATCCGAACCGAGATGAAGTTAGGCATTTGTTAGCAACGTGCATGTGGCCAGATGAGGAACGAGTACGAAGAGAGCTTGAGCGTTATCGTACAGATAGCTCTAAGAATCTGCTTGGTAAGCTAGAAAATAACGAGTTGGTTGGATTAATTGGAGTTCAGCGAAGTGAAGAAGAGATAGAGGTTATTTTGTTACATATAGCTGTTAATGAAGCTTATTGGGGTAAAGGAATTGGCAAAGAAATGATCCATGAGTATATCGCAGCGAATGAAATCAAGAGAATGGAAGCAGAGACGGATCAAGACGCTGTAGATTTTTATAGACAAATAGGCTTTGAAATCTGTAGTTTGGGTGAGAAATACCCTGGGCGAGAACGATTTAGGTGCATTCTTGAAAGATAAGGATATTAATTTGAGAGGTTAGATTGAAGAGATGAGTATCAGATCTAAGTGATGATGAAGTAGCAAAAGCGTCAGAATTCAAAAACAAGGGATGTAGGATCTTGCGGAAGCACCGGAAGACAGATTGCTCAAAGGGCAGTCTGTCTTTTTTGACGCAAATTGTAGGAGTGTATTCTATATTTTGGAAGGGGATTGGAATGATGGTAGCGAATGTATATTCATCAAATCAAAATGTCACATTGGATTGTGAAGAGAATGGTGATGTAATTGTCGAGACGCCATATATTGAAAAATGGATAGAAGTCATTAGAAGTGTTCCAGGACGGAAATGGGATGCTTCAGCAAGATGCTGGACCATACCAGGGAAGAAATCAGTAATTCAACAGTTGTGCCATGTGTTAAAGGATATACCTGTAGAGGTGAAAAGCACTCAATTGATTGAACGTTATCCAGAGTTGATGCAACTTCAATCTGGGGATGAGCAAGCAGCATTGCATAAGTTGAAGGAAAGTATGAAGTTAAAGGGCTATAGCATCAAGACGCAACAGGCATATATTGGCCATGCTGAACGATATTTGAGGACACTACCGATTCCGTTAAAAGATGCTGGATTCCAACATACTCGCGCGTATTTGTTGAATTTGTATGAGGAGTCACGATCCTCCCCTTATGTGAATCAAGCGGTGAGTGCCTTGCGTTTCTGGCATGTTACGGTGCTTGGACGATGTGATGTGAAGCAATGGATTAGACCCAAGCGACAAAAGAAGCTACCCGTAGTCCTATCAGCAGATGAGGTAGCTAGATTGCTAAGTGCTGTACAACATGTAAAACATCGAACATTGATTGCTCTGATCTATTCCTCTGGACTTCGAATCGGTGAAGCCGTTCGCCTAACCAAGCAGGACATTGACCCTGATCGTAAAACCATTCATATTCGGCAGGGTAAAGGAGGCAAAGATCGATTCACGGTCCTCTCCACCGCAGCCTATTCAATGCTGCAAAACTATATGGAAACTCAGCCGATAGTGAAATATCTGTTCCCTGGAGGCTAAGGCCTGGATCATCACCTCACAGAACGTTCTCTCCAACAAGTCTTTGAGAGAGCTGTTCGTAGAGCGGGTATATCTAAGCCAGCCACAGTTCACACATTACGGCATTCCTTTGCCACTCACTTGTTAGAGAACGGTACAGATTTACGCTACATTCAAGATCTACTAGGACACGCAAGCTCCAAAACAACTGAGATCTACACCCACATCAGCGTCAAAGACATCCGTCGAATACAGAGTCCTTTGGATCGGCTGGGCATGGAAAGTGATAGGGATTAATAGTGCAAAATAATATGATGGAGACAAATAGCTTCGCCTATCACTCTACAGAAGTGATTAAGACGAACTCGTTTATCTATCCCAATAGGGTTGATAGATGAGTTCGTAGATTAGAAGTTAGGCGAAATTATTCCAGAAAGGAAAATACAAAATGAAATCATTTAATTATGAACAGTACTTTTCAATGAATTTCTTTTCGGTATTTAATTACAAAACACTAATTGATTACATAAATGATCAAAATGCCTTAAAATTACATATTGATAGTTTTGAATTTGTGAATGAAAAAGGGCAGGTTGTAGAACTACAAGGTGAGAGAAAAAATGTTTGGTATCATAACACAAAAAGTGACATCTTTAATGCAATTGATATAATGAACAATCAATTAATCGTTTATATGACAACAATTGTTGAATCTGCTATTGATGATTTTTTCTGCTGCATTTTCATTAAGGAACCGAACCGAATGCTTTCATTAAGAGATCAAGAGTGTCTTGGATTTTCATTTAGTGATTTTCTTAAGTACAATTCTAAGGAAGAATATATTAATGAAATTGCAACAAGGGCATCGTCTTATTGTAATTCAGGTAGAATTATGAATGTTATTAGAAGGATAAAGGATGTTACTGGATTGGTTATTGAAGAAAGTTTGATAAAGGTTTTAATAGAAATTACTAATTTAAGGAATGAAATAGTGCATGAAGGAAAACAGCATGAAATAACGTATGAAATATTAAAGGTCTACTCTAATACAATTGATATATTACTTAGAGTACTGTCAAGTAAATTGCATGATTTACAAATTGATATTATTGATAATGGTAATTTACTGGGATTCATTGAGATAGATTATGAGGAATTTTTCGAAGAAGTGGAATAACTCCGCCTAACACCGTATTCGCGCGGCGGGCCATTCGGCCCTTGGTCTGCAAGAGGCATTTCGAGGAAGTGGAATCAGCTGACAACCCTGATAGGCTAAGTGGCAGAGCCACCCGGCCCTTACGGGCCTTAAGCCTCTCGGGTTCGTGAATACAAGCACGTTATCTGAAACCGATGTAAGCACGTTATAGAATAATATAGGAAGTGAACCAATTGAATTTTTCGGATTTGTTTAATTTGAAGGATATTTACTTTGAACAGATTTACGAACCTAAGGAGAACTCTCTTAGATTACTCTTCAGTCGAAGTGTCACTAGTCAAACTCCTGAAACGATAACCATTGGAGAAACTGAAATTAAAGATAGTTATTCAATTAACATAGATGAATCATTACCGCTAATACAAATTGACTTTGAAACTTACGTTGGATATTCAAATCGTAATGAAAGTTTCACTTCATGGGATGAATATGAAGAATTTGAAGGGAAAATTTTTAGAATATACATTAATTCAAGATATTTAGACTTTATCAAAGTAAGTACATTTGCTTCGGAGGATTACCCAGGGCCATTTAAGCATTATGGCATCACATGTCTTAACCATGTCGTGGATGTTGTATCAGTTTCAGAACCAATAATTAAAGAAGTTCAACGAATAAATAAGAATATTGAATGTTTCTCAAGAAGACATCGGCATCAGATAACATCATATCCACGCTTCGGGCCTGACGGCCCTCGGTCCGCCCGAAGGTGATTGGCAGGGAAGGACACATCCGCACCGACTAACCGCATCGCGGCCGGCTGCTTGCGCAGCCTTAAGTCGGTGGGACGTCGTGGATACGGGAACGTTAGCTGAAAGAATCGGTAAGTAAATTGAAAAACGGAGGAAGAACATGTCTCAAACTAGTGTAGCTCTAATACCAATTAGCAAAGAAAACGAAATAGAATGTATTAGTCTTAAACCACGAGAAGACCAATTAAGTTTAGTAGCATCTAATGCAGATTCACTAATACATGCAACCAAAGAAATTACTTCAAAGCCATATGGAATATACGCAGAAGATTCAATGGTAGGCTTCATCCTGTTTGATAATGAAATATATTCTGATGGGTATTATTGGATACTTAGATTTATGATTGATGAGAGATTTCAAGGTAAGGGCTATGGGAAATCAACTATACAGCAAGTCATTACTAAACTTAAGAATAGAAACGATTGCAAAGAAATTAGAGTATCTCATGTCTCACATAATATTGTAGCGAACTCAATTTATAAGAGTTGTGGTTTTCAAGAAACCGGAGAAGTAGAGGATTGTGGTGACCCAATATTTAGCTACAAAATATAAAAGTAGAAATCCTCTGCATGCTTATCATGAGGTCGAATAGATATTCTAGATAAATCGAAGAAGCCGACTCCATCAGATAACATCGTATCTACGCTACGGCCTATCGGCCTTGGTCTACAAGAGGGATTTCTAGGATGCGGATTCAGCAGACAACCCTGCACCACCTAACCGCGTTGCGGCCAGTCGCTTTGCTCCTTTAAGGTGGAAAGGATTCGTAGATACCCAAACGTTATCTGAAACACCACGAAAGAAATACAATTTGAAAGTAAATCCAGGAGGAAAACTATGTCAAACCAATTCTCAGTACCGACTTTATATTTTGATGGTCAGTTTATTGATGTTCTGTGGGATAACCATGACAATGTTATGAAATGGTTTGAGAAATATTTTGCATGGAATATTCAACGACAAGAAGGCTGGAAAGTTGATCCCAGATGTTTGCAAGGAAGAATGACAAATACAAATTGGGGTACATGGTTAGTTTCATACATAACTAATTCGCGATTGCCCCATCATTTTGCTGAAAGAGGTACAGTTGAATCAAATATTCGTTTATGCTTTCGAGTAAGTGAATTACAAAAGCAACATAGTAAATTGATGGAAGATGGAATAAGGGTATCTCCAATATACGACGGGCCTGGAAGAACTAGATATTTTGATTTTTGGGCTACAACTGAGGGCATTAGGATTACTCTACAAGAGGACTTGTCACTCAGGAATGATGGATTATTACCTTCTTGGGTAAGAGTAGGAGTAAGTAATCTTCAAGATTCAATTGAGTGGTACAAACAATATATGGGAATGTCATTAGTTAGGGATGAAATAAATCATGGTTATGTACTAATGAAGTTAAGGTTGAATCATCAAGAAGAAGATTCACTCTGGATTGTAGAACAATTGTCAGATGAAGCTTATAAAGGAAAAGTGGATGGCCAGGTACAGCCAATATGTTGGATTAAGAATAGAGAAGATTTTTTTAAGTACCATCAGTATTTATTGGATTGTGGCATAGAAACATCAGAGGTCGGAGGATTTTTGATAAGAGGAATGGTTAGCTTTCATTTCTATGATTTAGATGGAAATCGTTTCAACATCAGTAGCATGTAAGTAATTCGAGGATGCGTGGTGCATCAGATAACACCATGTTCACGCTTTGGACCATTCGGCCCTCGGTCCGGCAGGAGTTAGATGTGAGTTCGGAGAAGTAATTGGCAGAAGCAGAGAAGCGGAATCAGCCGGACACATCCAACTCCCTAACCGCATCGCGGCCGCCCTTCGGGCTTAAGGGAGTTGGACGTCGTGAACACATTTTCGTTAGACGAAATTCTCTGTTAGTGCATCTATAAGTTCTAAAGGCAAAGATATTAAACAGATACTAGTATCTTTGAACTGTGAAATAAAGGAGGAGGATTTTCATGGGAAATAATCTGAATCAATCGTTTGAAATTACGCGTGTATTCAATGCCCCTCGCGAACTCGTATTTAAAGCATGGACAGAGCTTGAGCATTTCGCGAAATGGTGGGGACCAAAGGGGTTCACCCTCGAAGTCGTTAAAATGGACGCTCAATCAGGTGGTGCATTGTTAGGTTTTCAGACGTCTCCTGACGGAAATCTGGTTATGTGGAGAAAATTTGAGTACCAAGAGGTTGTCGACCCTGAGAAAGTTACTTATATCCAATCCTTTTCCGATGAGCAAGGCAATACGATCCGAGCGCCATTTAGCACGAGCTGGCCTCTTGAAATTTTAAATATCATAACGTTTGAAGATAGCAAAGGTAAAACGGTTTTAAAACTGAAAGGTTACCCTATGAATGCTTCCGCTGAGGAACAAGAATCATACACCGTTATGGCTCCAAAGCTCCAACAAGATCTTGAGGGGACTTTCGATAAACTTGCCGACTATCTTGTCTTCCTGAGTTAGAATATGTAAAATTCTCATTCTGTAAAAATTGATCCAATAGATTAATTCTAAATGACTAAGGTCATTGAGCTAACGAGAAACGATAGAATAAGGATGCCGACTTTAGAATGAGGCGACTTTCTATTGATAGTAATCAAGATCCTAATTTAATAAATTATAAACAAAGTAGTCGCGAGTTAGTCGGAGGTATGAATTCACTTCGGAGTCGCGACTTTTTCTTTGCGAATATTTAAACTGCGGGGACAGATCGCTTTGGATTATAATTCCAATATAAGGAGAGGGAACAAATAAACTTTCTTTGGAAAAACTATTATTGTGAGATTAGAAGAATAAAACAAGAATATGACGAGGTTCAAGATCAGAGATTTGGAAGTAGATCAAGGAGAGAGAACTTCGTCTAACAACGTATTCACGCATTGGTGGACAAGCCCCCTCGGTCCGGCATAGGGGTTTCAGGGAAGCATTGGCCGGACACAACCGCACCGACTAAGCGCATCGCGCCCGGCACCTTCGGTGCCTTAAGTCGGTGGGACGTCGTGAACACAACAACGTTATACGCAATTACTGGGATTGGTTTTGAAATGAATTAACTTGGACGATTAGTTCAGGAACCCGGTGAATATACAAAGATGCATGCGGCGCAAAAAAAACTGTTTACGATGCTACTTCTATGATGCGCCTGCGGGATTAAAGGAATTTGTAAGAATGTCGAAGAGGTCAGTAACTGCGTATAACATAGCATTCAAGCTTCAGGGCTATCGCCCTTTGGTTGTCAGGATGTATAATCATGGAAGAAGCACAGACAACAAATGACCCAGCCTAAGATAAGAGCTATCTAAGCTGGGTCATTTCGTGAATGCACAAACGTTAGGCGAAATTCAATTAATTGAAAGAATGTGAGAAATCAATGAGCGAAGAAGCACGAGTATTACCTGAACCTGAAATGTACGCGGTCTGTGCAATAGATGATGCTTCTATTAAAGAATATTATCGTGGATATTTTGATGAAGTATTTATTTTTTTTCATCCTTTTATTAAACCGATTTCTATAGACATTTCAGTGTTTAAACCATCTACTTATCCAGACAAAATTAGAATTGTAAAACACTGTGAACCAGTGAGTTGGTCAGAGTTTCTTGAACTTTCTTCTATCAGTAGTTTCGACGAATTAGATATTGGGTTGAGGACTAGAATTTTAGGGTTAAAACAGCATTTATCAAATAACAATATTGCTAATTTAATAGATGCTACGTGTGATAAATTCAAATTAATTGAACCAACTGAGGGTATGTTACCTCAAATTATAATTGATAGAATTCTAAAAGCAATACAATCGATTGGATATAACTGGTTATGGGTAGGAGATGAATTTTGTACTGAAAGAAGACTGGAGTACATAGATGACATAATTTATAACGATAATCTTTTTAGACATAATTTGTTTACTCCTGATAAATCAATTCTAATTACTACACATTGGGATAGCCACTTTTCTTTACTTTGTTCAACTAAAGAAACAATTGAAAAGATTATTGGTATGGCAAATCTTGAAGGATTTTATTGCCAAGAAGATACCGAAATATATTGGAGCGTTTCAAAGAAGAATTGAACTTCGCCTAACACCGTATTCACGCTACGTGCCTTATGGCCCTTGGTCCGCCCGAAGCATTTCGAGAAGTGTATCAGGCGGACAACCCTGCGAACCTAACCGCGTCGCGGCCGCCCCTTTTGGGCTTAAGGTTCTCGGATTCGTGAATACAACAACGTTAGGCGAAACTGCTGAAGAGCAAATACTATTAACGAAAGAAGGATAACCAAATGATTACAATTAGATTTGTTTCAGGTGAGGATATCCCACACATTCAATCAATAGCTCATGAAACATGGATTTTCACTTATGAAGGCATTTATACTAAAGATTTCATTCATAATTTTCTCAGTAGAGCCTATTCTACTGAGAATTTAAGTCGATCTGTAGAGAGAGATCTTAAAAGTCCCAAACGGAATTTTCTGATTGCTGAATTTAATAATGAAGTCGTTGGATATGCTCAAACTAGTCGAGTGAATGATGAAGAATATGAATTACTGAGAATCTATGTCCGACCTGAATACCACAAGATGGGAATAGGGAAAGCCTTCGTTGATGAATATATTCAAGTTTTAAAGCCAATAAAGAAACTGTTTGCTTGGGTAGCGAAAGAGAATCATATAGGAAGAACTTTTTATGAGAAGAGTGGATTTAAAGCAGCAGAAGAAAAGAACGAAACAATAGAAGGGCAAAGTAAAACACAAATTAAATATGAATTGAAAATCACGAATTAACAGGTTGTAAGCAATTCAACGCGGCATCGCCTAACACCATATTCACGCATCGGGCCATTCGGCCCTCGGTCCGGCAGATGAATCTTCGGGGAAGTGGATCAGCCGGACACACCCATTCCCCTAAGATAAGAGCTATCTAAGGGGAATGGGCGTCGTGAATACAACAACGTTATAGGAAATCAGCGAAAATCATTAGTGAGGTAGTGATATCGATGAAGTATTATGATCTTCTAAATTCAAATAAGGATGAATTTCAGAATCAGATTGAACATTTATTACAAAAACATAGAGTTCAGCCTGTAGGATATGGATATATTGACTGTATTCTAATGATTAATAATTTAGATCAATTCGTATCTGATCTTTCTTCTATTGGTATTCTAATTTCAGATGTGTCTTGGTGGTGTTATGTAGATCCAAATCAGAATCTTGGGTGTCCGCATGGAATGGGAGGCCCTACCTCAGATTATTATGATGGTTGGTTTAGCGAATTACAGAATGATATGTATGATGTAGATAAAGAAATTGAAGAACCTATCTTGGATGCATACGACAAGCAACTAATTGCGAGAATTAATGAACTTACTACTATTAGGATCCGAGAGATACTTAAAGAACCTTTTAGGTATACACCAACAGAATACATCGAAGAGAATAAATGTGTTGTGCCAGCACTTTGGTTACTTGTGCCTGACGATTGGAAACGAACTGAATCGTGAGATGTTTCATGGATGGCACTGACTTCCTATAACACCATATTCACGAGTCGGGTCGACTCCGTCGCCCCTCGGTCCGGCCGGAGTTAGAAGAGGTTTCGGAGAAGCAATTGGCAGTAGCGAAGAAGATGATTCAGCCGGACACATCCGCACCGACTAACCGCATCGCGGCCGCTCCCGTTGGTCGCTTAAGTCGGTGGGACGTCGTGAATACAACAACGTTAGCCGAAAGAAGTTCTTAGTTTAGGAGGAGTCTATATGATATTAGAAAAAGTTATAAATAAAATTGTAATACAAAGTGAATATAAGGATTTTGTTGATAAGTATATAGATAATATACTTACCGAATTTAAAGGTAAGATTCATAGCATTTATATGTGTGGCTCGATTCCAAAAGGAACTGCTAAACCTTTTAAGTCAGATGCAGACTTTACTATTGTATGTGTAAATCCCAAAGATATTGATTACGAAAGATTGTCAAATATTAAAGACAGGCTTTTGGAAGAATATCCAGTAGTAACTAAGATTGATACGATAATTTGCTCGATTGACGATGTAATAAGTAAACCGAATGAGTGGGGTTTTTGGGTTAAGATAATTTGTGTTTGCATATATGGTCATGACGTTGGTGAAAAAGTACCACCGATAATTATTTCTCCAGAGTTCATTTCAGACTTAAATACAGAGACCAAGGAGGAAGTCGATCGTATACATAGTTTACTTTCTAATGCTAGTGATAACACAATGAAAACTAGATATATTAAAGGTTACTCTAAGAGATTAATTCGTGCATTATACTCTTTGGTGTTAGAAGATACAGGTGTATGGCAAGATGACATTATTAAGATGAAGAATGCCATATTAAACTATTGCGAGATTGACTCCGCTTTAGTTGATTATCTGTATGCTTGTTACTTGGATAGTAATGTACTTGTTGAAGAGTTTCTGGGAATTGCAGATGAAGTATATAGCTATTTTGAGAACGCCTTAAATACAATGGCTGCTTCCAGAACTTCCTTCGGCTAACACCATATTCACGCATCGGGATGCCGCCCTCGGTCGCCAGGAGGGATTTCGAAGAAGTAGAATCTGGCGACAACCCTGCACTGGCTAAGTCCGTCGGACCCGCGCTTCCCGCTTAAGCCAGTGAGGGTTCGTGAATACAAAACGTTATAAGAAATCGGCGAAAATGATAAGGAGCAGAAAACATGAAATGCCCTCACTGTAACAACGAATTAAATGAACTTCCTTTATGTTATGGAATTGAAGCACCATATTATTTTTATACTGTACCAGAGGAGAAAAGAACAGAATTAATTAGAGATTTTTGTGTAATTGATGAACAACATTTTTTTATTAGAGGACATATTGAAATACCAATAATTGATAATAAAGAGAAATTTATATGGAGTGTTTGGGTTACTCTTAGTGAAGAAAACTTTTTGAAATCTAATGAATTATTGCACGTTGATGGAAGGGAAAATGAAAAACCTTATTTTGGATGGCTATCGACTGAACTTTCAATATATCCATTAACTACATTATCGTTAAAGACAATGGTACATACGCAAGAAGTTGGTGCTGTTCCGTTAATAAAATTAGAACAAACGAATCATCCACTTGCGGTTGAACAAAGAGAAGGAATTACAATGGAGAGAGTTAAAGAAATTGCTCATTTAATAAATCATAGTCAGTAATAAGAAGAATTTGAAAGTATAGTCGAAGAAGCCGTCGACATCTTATAACATCGTGTTCCCGCTGCGGAGCTTACGCTCCTTGGTCTGCCCGAGGCAATTCGCGAAGAAGAATCAGGCAGACACCCCTTCACCGCCCAAGTCCGTCGGACCCGGCGCAAGCGCCTTAGGGCGGTGAGGGTTCGGGAACACAACAACGTTATAAGAAATTGGCGCAAGATCTTAAGAACAGGAGTGATTTCTATTAAGTTCATATTGTTATTTGGCCCTCAGGCCGTCGGCAAGATGACGGTTGGTCATGAATTAACGAAAATGACCGAATTAAAATTGTTTCACAATCACATGTCGATCGAACTGTTTCATCCCTTCTTTGGTTTTAGTAGTGAAACATGGAGATTATCTAGTATCGTAAGAAGAGAGCTTTTTGAATCGTTCGCAAACAGCAACCAGTATGGACTTATTTTTACTTACGTATGGGGATTTGATCTTCAGGCAGACTGGGAATTCGTTAAGCAAACATGTGATATTTTTGAATCC